>NZ_CP036292.1:5106314-5412628 GCF_007751715.1 Rosistilla oblonga
TTCGATTAAGAAGCCGACCGCCATCGGCAACCATGCCGCACCGACCAGGAATGGCGGATTGGTGTACAAGAACAAGACGGGACCGCTGGCAGCGTAGACGATCCCGGCAAGTGCGCTGGCGGCAACCGAACCGTGATGCCGACGAGCGATCCAAAAGACGCTGATTCCCGCCAGGATCAGGTGCAGGTAAACGTAGATCGCCAGCGATTGCGGCGTATCGAAGCCGAGATGGAAGACCGCGCGAACGGGATAGAACAACGCCGTCGTCGTCTCTCCGGCAACCGGCAGACCAAACTGGTCCAAGGGATTCCAGAGCGGGAGATCACCAACGGAGATCCGCGCATCGATCGCTCGATAGAGCGGTTGGTAGAAATGGGAGACGTCGCGAAACGCGAGCCGTCGATCACCCGAGAGAGCTGGGTAGAGAATCGCCCCCAACGATAAGGTCAACAAGCCAAGCGGGATTAAAAACGCTTTCACATGGACCCTGTTGCCGGATGCGGCGTCGGCGGTTCAGCCACAGCCGCCCGCTTCCGCCTCGATTGCATACCAGGCACGTGGCCCGTCGCAAAGAAGCGACGGGCTCTAACCAAGCGATTTACTTGCGCGAGATACGCATCTGACCGCGTGCTCGCAGCGCCGACGCATCGCGGACCTGACGCTGCTCTTCGGTATTCGCAGGCAACTGCAACGCGGCTGCCAACTCTTTCTCCGCATCGGCGTAGACGATGTCGCTGACCGGCATCGCTCGACCGGTGAGGATCGAGACGACGTTGTTCTCGACTTGAGCAAACCCGCCGTCGACGAAATAGGTCTCGGTCGACGAACCATCGGTCAGTTCAAGCTGTCCAAACCCGAGGCGTCCGATCAACGGAGCGCGTCCGGGAAGTACGCCCATCGCACCGTCGTACAATGGCAGCACCAGACTGTCGACTTCGCGATCGATCTCGGTTTTCTCTGGCGTCACTACAACGCACTTTAACTTTGCCACGATCTATGCCTTTTTCCAGGTGCCGTTCTACTTCTTCGCCTTTTCTGCCATCTGCTTGGCTTGCTCTTCCGCCTGTTCGATCGAACCGACGTACATGAAGGCTTGCTCTGGCAGATGATCCCACTTGCCGTCGCAGATCTCTTCGAAGCTGCGAATGGTATCGCCGATCGAGGTGACTTCACCCGGCTTGCCGATGAACTTTTCGGCGACCAAAAACGGTTGCGACAAGAAGCGTTCGATACGACGAGCGCGGTGAACGATCATCTTGTCCGATTCGCTCAATTCGTCGACACCCAAAATCGCGATGATGTCTTGCAATTCGCGGTAGCGTTGCAGGATCGTTTGCACGCGACGAGCGATCGCATAGTGGCGTTCGCCGACGTATTGAGGATCGAGAATACGGCTGTTCGAAGCCAATGGATCGATCGCAGGGTAGATACCCTTTTCCGAGATCGAACGTTCCAGGTAGATGAACGCGTCCAACTGACCAAACGCCGTCGCGGGAGCCGGATCGGTCGGATCATCCGCAGGAACGTAAACCGCTTGTACCGATGTGATCGCACCCTTCTTGGTCGACGAAATTCGCTCTTGCAGAGCACCCATTTCGGTCGCCAGCGTAGGTTGGTAACCCACAGCCGAAGGCATACGTCCCAACAACGCCGATACTTCCGAACCGGCTTGCGAGAAGCGGAAGATGTTATCGACAAACAACAGCGTATCGACGCCGGTGGTGTCACGGAAATATTCCGCCATCGTCAGTGCCGACAACGCAACACGCAAACGAGCCCCTGGTGGTTCGTTCATCTGGCCGAAGACCATGCAGGTTTGCTCGATAACGTTACGACCGGTCGAACCGATCTCCGTCTCTTGCATTTCCAACCACAGGTCGGTTCCTTCACGAGTTCGTTCACCGACGCCCGCGAATACCGAATAACCACCGTGAGTCGAAGCGATACGAGCGATCAACTCGGTCAAGATAACGGTCTTGCCCAGTCCCGCACCACCAAACAGACCCGCTTTACCACCGCGAACAAACGGGGTCAGCAGATCGATTACCTTGATACCGGTCTCGAACAATTCGGTGTTCGTCGACAGCTCCGAAATCTGTGGAGCTTGACGATGGATCGGCCAACGTTCGTCCGATTCAACAGGACCGCGACCGTCGACGGGTTCACCCAAGACGTTAAAGACGCGAGCCAAAGCTCCCTTGCCCACAGGAACGGTGATCGGCGAACCGGTGTCGATGACTTCCATTCCGCGAATCATGCCGTCGGTGCTACCCAACGCGACGCAGCGGACGCGTCCGCCGCCGAGGTGCTGTTGCACTTCGCCGGTCAGATTGACTTTGACGCCCTTGTGCTCCGACGTGATCTTCAGCGCGTTGTAGATCTTCGGCAGAGCATCCTGCGGAAATTCAGCATCGAACGTCGATCCGATGATCTGGGTAACGCGGCCCGACTTGTTTTCAGTGACGGTTGACATTTTGATAGATCCCTCGCTTTAGCGTCGGGTTGATTGTTGATGAATGAATTGGATTAATTGGCCAAGGCTTCGACGCCACCGATGATTTCCATGATCTCGCCGGTAATCTGCGATTGGCGAGCACGGTTGTAGGTCATCGACAGTTGCTTGATGATCTCGCCGGCGTTTTCGGTCGCACTTTTCATTGCCACCATACGTGCCACCTGTTCGCTTACAGCAGCGTCCAGGAAGCATTTGAACAATCGAATCTTGAAGCTCGTCGGAACGACCTCTTCCAGAATGCTTTCCGCCGATGGCAGGAATTCATAATCGGCCGACAACCCAGTCGCTTCCTCGTCGTCGAGGTCGATCGCACCAAGTGGCAACAGCGTCTCAATCACCGCTTCCTGCTTAGCGACGCTGTGGAACTTGGTGTAAACAACGTCCAAACGATCGATCTCACCCGCAGCGTAAGCCGCCAGATATTTGTTGGCGATCTGTTCGACTTCGGCAAACTTCGGCTGGTCGTCGAACTGCTGGTAGGTGTCGTTCGTCTTGATCCCGCGGAACTTAAACGCACCGATTCCACGCTTGCCGCTGACATCGATGTTCAAGTGATCCATCGATTTGCGAAGCTCTTCGATCCGTGGCAATGCGCGACGGAAGATCGAGCTATTGTAGCCGCCGCACAGGCCGCGGTTGCTGGTCAGCACCAAACAGGAAGCCGCCCGTGGATCGGGACGTGCTTCGAGCAACGGGTGTTGAACTTCCAAACCGGCCGCCGCAAGGCTGGCGACGATCTGAGTAATACGTTCGGTGTAATCGGTCGCCGCAGCGGCTCGATCCATCGCTTTGCGAAACCGCGCCGTCGCGATCAATTCCATCGTCCGCGTGATCTTGCGGATGTTGCGAATCGATTTCCGGCGTTTATCAAGTGCTCTGGCGTTGGCCATGGATGATTCAGGTTGTTTTAGTTCAGAACGTTAAGCGGAACGCTGAATCCGCACGGATCGGATTCAGTAAACATCGGGATGTCTGATCGGTGCCGCTTGCGATCCGCCGCCGCGATCAGAAATCCGCTTACGCAGCGGGCTTCCAGCCTTGCTTGAAATCTTTGATCGCTGCTTCCAGCTTTTCAGTCACGTCGTCCGACATCTCGCCCGATTCCTTGATGCTCGATGCGATTCCGCTGTGCTTATCATTGATGAACTGCAACAACGCTTTCTCGAACTCTTGAACCTTGTCGACAGCAACATCATCCAGGAAGCCCTTGGTACCGGCGTACAAGCTGATCACCTGCAGCGATACATCCAACGGCGAGTACTGAGGCTGCTTCAGCAGTTCGACCATTCGGTAACCGCGATCCAACTCTTGTTGCGTTGCCGCATCGAGGTCGGTACCCAGTTGAGCGAACGCTTCGAGAGCACGGAAGGCTGCCAATTGCAGACGCAAACCACCGGCGACCTTCTTCATCGCTTTGATCTGAGCGGCACCACCCACGCGAGAAACCGAAATACCGGCGTTCATCGCGGGACGTACACCTGCGAAGAACAAGTCGGGTTGCAGGTAGATCTGGCCGTCGGTGATCGAAATCACGTTGGTTGGGATGTAAGCCGAAACTTCGCCTTCGAGCGTTTCGATGATCGGCAGGCTGGTCAACGATCCGCCACCAAGTTCATCGTTCAGCTTGCTGGATCGTTCCAACAAACGGCTGTGGCAATAGAAAACGTCACCGGGGAACGCTTCGCGGCCTGGAGGACGTCGCATCAGCAACGACATCTGGCGATAAGCGACAGCTTGCTTGCTGAGATCGTCATATACGATCAACGCGTGCTGGCCGTTGAACATGAAGTGTTCAGCCATCGCGGTACCGGCGTAAGGAGCGACATACTGCAGCGGTGCAGGAGCACTCGCACCGGCGACGATGATCGTGGTGTAGTCCATCGCGCCGTGTTTTTCCAACGCGTCGACGACGGTCGCAACCGCACTATCCTTCTGTCCGATCGCGACGTAGAAGCACTTAACGCCAGTTCCCTTTTGGTTGATGATCGCGTCGATCGCAACCGCGGTCTTACCGGTCTTACGGTCACCAATGATCAATTCGCGTTGTCCGCGACCGATCGGTGTCATCGCGTCGATCGCTTTGATACCGGTCTGCAGTGGCTCGTGAACCGGTTGACGTTCGGAAACGCCCGTCGCGATAACTTCGACGTCGCGGCGGATGTCCGATTGAACAGGCCCCTTGCCGTCCATTGGGTTGCCCAGCGGATCGAGCACGCGACCGGCAACGGCGTCGCCAGCGGGGACGCTCAACAGCTTGCCCAACGCCTTGACTTCGTCGCCTTCTTCGATGGTCAGGTAATCACCCAAGATGATCACACCGACGCTGCTTTCTTCCAAGTTAAAAGCCAACCCGATCGAACCGTTGGGAAATTCGACCATCTCGCCAGCCATTACGCCCGAAAGGCCGTAAACGCGAGCGATACCGTCGCCAACTTCCAAGACCGTTCCGACTTCGCGGACATCAACCTTGCTCTCGTACTGCTCGATCTCTTGTTGCAAGACCGAAGCAATCTCATCGGAGTTGAATTTCATCCGTATATTTCCTTGTTGTACCGTGCGGTGTTTGTGAACCGCTTGCGTCTAACTTTGTATTTGTAATCACAGCGACGGAGCGTCGCTTGGACGTTATCGTGCGGCGTTACGATCCGTTGGCGAACGAATCGGCATTGGCGATCAATTTACTTGCGAGACCATCGCGAGCCCGCTGCGACAGCGATTCCAATTGGCCCGCGACACTCGAATCGATCACGGTGTCGCCAATCCGAACGACCAAGCCGCCGATCAGCTGTGGGTCGACCGTTTCCTTCAAAACAACATCCTTGCCGAGCTTGTCTGCCAAGCGTTGCTGGACGCTCTGGCGCAGTTCGTCGGTCAACGGTAGCGCAGTTCGCACCTCCGCAACCACGCGTCCCATCATCTCGTTTTTCAGCTGATCCGCCGAATATCGGATCTCGTTCAGGTAGCCCAACCGACCGCGGCCAGCGACCACCTTCAAAAAGCGAAGCAACACGGGATGCACCTTGTCACCAAGCAGGCTGTCCAAGATCCGCGACTTCTCTTCTTGGCTAACCCGTGGCGAGGCGAAAACCGAGGCCAGCGTCGGATGCTGCGACAGAACATCGTCGACCAATTGGCCCAACTGCTCGATCGCGTCATCCGTCACGCCTTCTTTCATGGCCGCGCCGATTAACGCTTGAGCATAGACACGCCCAAGTTGCAAAGCTCCGGTGTCCAGCACCGTATCATGCTTGGCAGATTCGTTCATCGTTTCGCATCAATCCCGAAAGTTATGGTGACTTGTATCAGTGACGCCGCCGGATCGACGAAATCCGGCCGACGTTTCGGTGAGACCCAAAACGGATTGTTCTGAGTCTGCAATTTAACCTAATTCTCGATCGACAAGCGATCAGTTTTTGCTGGGCATATTGTCCAGCGACTTGCGAATCAAATCGGCGTGATCGCTTTCGTTCAACTCACGTCCAACCACTTGGCGGGCCAACTGCAGAGCAATCGCCGACGAGTGACTTGCCAATTCGCCGATCGCGACGGTCTTGGCGGATTGAATTTCAGCAACCGCACGATCGCGTTGGCGATCCGCTTCGGCTTTCGCTTCGTCGATGATGCCTTGCTTGGATTGCTCCGCATCGCGACGTGCTTCGGCCAACATCGATTGCACCTGAGTCTGCGCGTCGTCCAATTTCGTTTGATATTCGGACAACATCGCATTGGCGGTCGAACGAGCGCGTTCGGCGTCGGTCAGGTCGTCGTGAATCTTGGCTTCGCGAGCTTGCAGACCTTCGAGAATCGGAGGCCAGATAAACTTCGCCAACACCAAAAACACAACAGCAAAGATCGCCAAGTTCCAGAGCGCGGCCCCCGGATCGGCTTTCAACAAAAACGGCGTTTCCGCGTGTCCTTGTTCGTGACCGTCCGTTTCGTGATCCGACGCTGCTTCAGCCTTTGCCGCATGGTCGTCCGCCGCCTGGCAGGCAGCGGGCGCGACGATTGCCATCGCCAACGTTAGCCATAGTGCCGTCAGGCAACTCGAGCGAATTAACTTCATGAACATTCACCTTGGTGGGGAACCCTAGTTCAAGCGCGCGCCGCGAGGAATCACGATCGCACGCACAAAAAAGTTCGCCGAACTAATTGAGAATGTACTCAAGAATCAACGCGATCACGGTCACACCTTCGATCAGAGCACAAGCGATCAGCATGTTTGTACCGATCCGTCCGCCCGCTTCGGGTTGACGTGCGATCGCGTCGACAGCGTTGCCGCCGATGCGTCCGATGCCAAGGCTAGCGCCCAGGATCACAAGGCCCATGCCCAATCCAGCGCCCATCTTGCCCAATTCTGACGATTGTGCCAGCAACATCATGAAGTCCAACATCTTTGGATTACTCCTAACAATTCGTTAAGTGGAAACAGTTTCGTAATGCGAAATGCAATGGATGCCCTAAGCCGTCACTGGCCGAAGGTCTTGAGGTCGAATCATCTTATCTACATCCATCTGCGATTCGTCGCTCAGCGGATTCTCTTCGTGCTCCTCGTCGTGTTCGCCGACCGCACCAGCGGAGATGAACAAGACGGTCAAGAACGTGAAGATAAACGCCTGCAACGCACAGATGAATAATTCCAGCAACGTCAGCACCACACCGCCAAACAAGACGGCCAAGCCGACGCCATATCCCATCACCGCTCCGTTTGCAGCGGCGTCAAAGATCAAAGCAATAAACGCGGCGATCACCAAGTGACCTGCCATCATCGTCCCGAAAAGACGCATGGCAAGGACGGTGCACTTGATCATCAGCCCCATCCATTCGAGCACGAACATCATCAAGCCCATGCCGATCATCGGACTCTTCCAGTCCCAACCGACGGGGTTGAAGTGAGCCAGAAAGTGGACGACGCCCTGCTCGCGGATACCGATCACGATGATCGCGATAAACGATGCCATCGCAAGCACCAGGTTCAACCCCAAGTTACTGGTCGCCGTGCCGCCCCAATGTTCCCAACCGGGATCATTGGTCAACAATCGCAGGATCGGCCCAAATGGGATCAGCCCAAGGATGTTGGCAAACAGAATGAAGAAGAAGATCGTCCAGACATAGTAGATGTATTTGTCGGTCAGTCCCTTCAGGTTGGGACGGGCGACCTCATCGCGGATGAACGTGCACAGCAATTCAAACAGCTGAGCACCGCGACCGCGGGTCTGATATTTCGTCAATCCTGGTCCGACGGGGCGAACGCGTCGCGACACCCATGCGAACACCAAGATCACCAGCACAGCCGCGACGAGCGTCATCACCATATGATTGGTAATGTAAAACTCGTAGACGCCGTTCTGGATATTCAACCAGCGATTGTCGTAATCGGGGCCACCCACCTGCCACGTAAACAGCGGCTCGGAGTGCAGCGTGTGAGGGACGACATGATCAACAGGGCCGTGCCCCGCTGCGAGCATTGAAATATTTAGCATGATTGTGCCTCCTGTGTCGACGAGGTCGGGGACATCTGACGTACCAGCCAAACGACCTCTACGACCAAGAAGGTCAAGTACCAGTAAAGGATCCATCCGCCGACAACTTGCCGTTGGCCAAGCCCCGCGGAAACAAAAACAATCGCTCCGGCCATCGCCATCGCAACGCGAACCAACATTCCGGCGATGGCCCCCGCAACGATTCCATCAACGCTTGCCCGCGACATCGTCAGCGTGACAAACAGCGAGGCGATCGCGCCGGTAAAGCAGACCAATCCGCACGCGACGACAAGCGCCAGCGGCTGTTCGGTCAAGCGAGCCAAGATCACCGACGCGGCAAACGCGATCATGCCAGCACCGACCATGACTGGAATCCCAGTCCTCGCGGCGATCGGTTGGCGTGATGAGTACGTCATGTACGGGTCGTGATTCTTACGTTAGCCGACAGGGCTGATTTCCAAATCTTTCCAAACGCAATTCTATTGATTCAGCTTGTTCGCCAATCGGATGAAGTTGTACATCCCCGCGGAAAACCCGAGAATGCCCCCTATCAAAAAACCCCAAGGAGTTTGCCACATAAAATGGCTATCAATGAGGTAACCAATTGTCGCTGGAACGAACATCGCGCCGGCCAATTCGAGCCCCGCTCCTGCAAATCTCAAGTAGCTCGGCTTGTCATCGTCGGAGCCTGCCAATGTTTGCACCTCGGAGTGCCCAGCGGCACGATGTGATCCATTATTGATCAATGTGGGGCGAGTTTAGCCTGAAAATGATATCGCTCAACAGCAAGCGACCAAACGCCGCACCAAGCCTATCGCGAGGTCGAGTTTAGCGATTGCGCCAGATTGCCCACTTGGAGCGGAAAAAGGGAATGACTTTTTTCGGCACGCTATTCACCCTTTCAAAGCCAATTCGACGCAATAATGGCTATCACGCCCACATTGCCAATGTTCTGCGGAAACTCGAAAAGCTAGCCCCTAGAACAGGCTCGATTCCCTTGCAATAATGGTAGCGGGCCCCAACGTCCCCTTCACCACGTGACTCCAGACCGCACTCGATGGCAGCGAGGTTCGCCGCGCGCCGCCTTCAGTTGGATTCACTTGCGTGCTGCCCGCCATGTCCAAGCCCATTCAGATGCAATGCGATGAACCGTTGCAGCGACCAACACGGAGCTCTTAAATTGATCACAACCGCCGATTTGAAATCCCAGACGCGTCAAGACCTGGCAAATATGGCTCGTGAGTTAGGAGTTCAGGGTTGGCATGGAATGCGTAAAGACCAACTGATCGAAGAGCTGCGCAAGGTCCGCCGCCGCACCCAACAAAAGGCTGCGCGGGACAAAGCGAAAGGGAAGAGCGACACCAAGGTTGCTAGCAAACAAACCTCCGCCAAGAAGTCGGCGACTTCGAAAACTGCTAGCACCAGCAAGCGGCGTCAGCAGAAGTCGGCACCTACACCCGCGGCCCCTCGCGTGACCCGCGTCGGGCGAATGATCCAGAAACACCGCGCTGAACTCGAGAAACGCAAAGACCTCTCGGCGACAATGCTGGTCAAAGGCTCTAACGCCAAGAGCAGCAACGGGCAACCAGCGACCGACACCAAAGATCGCGTAGCCCTTTTGGTCCGCGACTCCTTCTGGTTGCAAGCGACTTGGGATGTCCAGCGCTCGAGTGTCGAACGAGCCCGCGCGGCGCTCGCCGAACAGTGGCATGCGGCGATTCCCGTCCTGCGTTTGATTCGCGTCGCCGACACGTCCAAGACAAACGCTTCGGAACAAACCGATCGCGATATCCCCGTCCACGGCGGCGTTAACAACTGGTATATCGACATCCTCGACCCACCGGGCCGCTATCAAGTCTTGTTGGGTTACCTGGTCGAATCGACCGACCGCTTCTTCGCGCTCTGCAAGAGCAACATCGTCGAACCGCCCGAACCTGGCGTGAGCGACCCGATCGATGCGCATTGGCAAGACATTGCCGAAGATTACGAGCGGATTTATTCGCTCAGCGGTGGCAAAGAAGACGGCGAGAACTCGGAACTCAAAGAGCTCTTCGAAGATCGGCTGCGTCGCCGAATCCGCGTCTCCAGCAGCGGAGGACTGACCAACGGAGCCGACCTTTCGCTCCGCCGTGAGCGTCGGTTCCCGTTTAAGGTCGACGCCGAACTGATTGTTTTTGGATCGACCTCTCCCGGCTCTTCGGTCACGATCGCTGGCGAACCCGTTCGCCTGCAACCCGACGGAACCTTTACCGTCCGGATGGAACTTCCCGATCGCCGACAAGTCCTTCCAGTCGTGGCCAGCTCGCCCGACGGAATGCAACAACGGACAACCGTTGTCGCCGTCGAACGCAACACCAAGGTGATGGAGCCGATCTCGCGCGATTCCGAATGCGAAGACTGATCCGTCTTCCTGTGACCAAACCGAAAACGGAACGCAGTATCGCGAACACGTCGATTCGCGAGAACGATTCCGACGAGCTCTCATTCATGCAACGGTCCTGCCAAATCGCGGGACCGTTTTTGCTAGAGGGGCGATCGCTTCTCTGACCACCAGATCGGCGGCGAGAACGACTGCCGCGATGAGACCGGCACCTGCACAGCCGCGGCGATCACAAGCTCAACAAAACCTAGCGAGCATCTTCGCGTTCGATCAATCCATCGCGGATATGAACCACGCGATCGGCTCGCTCGGCCACTTCGGGACTGTGCGTGATGATCACCAGCGTCTTGTTCTGCTGCTGATGCAAGCGATCGAACAGATCCAAGACATCGTTCCCCGTCTTCGAATCGAGATTCCCCGTCGGTTCATCCCCTAACAGCGCGACCGGATCGTTCGCCAGCGCGCGAGCCAGAGCGACGCGCTGCCGCTCGCCAACGGAGAGCTTCTGCGGAAAGTGATTCAGCCGATGCGACATGCCAACGGATTCCAACAGCTCGGTCGCCAGCGACGCCCGATGACTGGGCGACCAACCTTTGACGAACATCGGAATCTGCACGTTTTCCACCGCGGTCAGCGTCGGAATCAGATGGAACGATTGAAAGACAAACCCGATCTTGTCGGATCGCAATTTGTGCAGCGGATGGATCGAAGTGATCGGCTGGCCATCGAAGTAGATCTCGCCGGTCGTCGGCGTATCCAACGCGCCTAACAAGTTCAACAGCGTGCTCTTGCCGCTGCCACTGGGCCCCATGATCACGACATATTCGCCGCGGCGGATATCCAACGAAACGCCCCGCAGCGCCGGGACGTCGCCATCGGGATAGTTCTTCGTAACGTCTTCGGCTCGGATCAGAATCCCGCCGTCGGATGCTGCTTGCTGGTTCATGCTAAACCGCCACTCTTGGTCTCTACTGGATTGATTCGTTACTGCCGAAGTGCGACCGTCGGCGCCAAACGCGAAGCGCTGATCGCGGGTAACAGCCCACCCAGCAAACCGACGACGGCGGCGACGGCAAACGCCTGCATCAGGATCGCCGGGCTGATCTTCCCTTGGATCAAACCGTTGACCGCTGGCATTTGAGTCAGCAGTTTGACCAACAGCGTCGCTGCGATCGTGCCGACCACACCGCCCATCAAACTCAACAGGATCGATTCGCCCAGGATCATCGAAATGATTCGGTGCCGTTCCCAACCGATAGCTTTTAAGATCCCGATCTCGGGCGTCCTTTCTTGGATCGACATGAACATCGTGTTCAGTGTCCCCAGCGATCCGATCAAGATCGCCACGGTCGACGTCAGCCAGGCCATCGCCACAGCGACTTGGATCTCCGAGAGACTCTCGACATGATCGCGCGTCGTGCGAACGCTCAGCCCCGTATCCATCTTGTGAATCGCCTCGGTGATCGATTCTTTCTGCTGATCGGTCACGCCATCCTCCAACACGATGCTGACTCCAGAGATCTGCCCCTCGCGCCCCATGATTCGCTGCAATTGAGGCAGCGAAATGATCATCGAACCGTTTTCCAGGACGTTGTCCGATTCAAAGATCGCAACAATCTCAAACGGTTCCTCCTCGACCACCTCGAGCGACTCGCCGACCTTTTTCTCAAGCGTATCTGCCAGCGTGGTCCCTAGCATGACCTGCGGCTTTTCGCCGTTTTCGATCCGCTGGCCATCGAGCACATGGAAATGATCGAAGACCGTTGTATCGGTCGGCAGTCCCGAGACAGGGACGACATAAAGATTCACATCGGGGAATGAGACGACGTCGGCCAGTCCGCCGACAGCTTCTTTGACGCCTTGCAAAGCGGCGATCCGCTGTGCGAGCGATTCATCCAAGGTGCTTGTTAAGCGTCGTTGGCTGCCGCTGCGGACGACGACCATATCGATATCGACGCCCTGATAAAACTCCATGAACGTCTCTTTGAATCCGTTGGCGATACCAACCAACGAGACGACCGAACCGACGGCGATGGCGACCGCAAAGATCGTCAGACTGCTACGCAATTTCCGCCGCAAGACATTCCTGAAGATCAAAGAACCAAATCGCATCCGAATCTCCAGAGCGTCGTGTAATCCATTCTGAACCCCTGCCGTACCGCGCCCGACTGCCGAACGCGTCGCACTTGTTCTACGACAAGCAGCGCCGACCAGCAACAACCGAACAGATGGTTACCAACGGCAAGCCGCAGAGCTCGCTACAGCCACCCCTGTTCGGCATACCACTGGCGAGTCTGAGCGATCCGTTGCGACAGATCGAATGCGACGCGAAAGTCGAGTTCGTTCTCAGCTCGGCTGACATCACAAAACCAGGAACCGGCCCGTGCTTCGCGCATCTTATCGATGTTCAAATAGACCCGTTTACCCGTCACGCGGCTTGCCATATCGGAACAGAATGCCACACCCGAACAGATCGTGCTAGGCACCGTAAGATGAAAAGGTTTGCGCCGTTCCAACGAGTCCGCAATCAGATTGCCTAATGTCACAAACGAAACCGGATCGGGATCCGAGATGAAGTAGAACCCGTCGCGATCGCGATCCTCTGCGGATCTCACCCGCTTCCCCTTCTCGCTAACTCGCACCAATCCCTCGACAAGATCGTGAACATGCACGAACGAATACCGATAGTCACGGGAGATCCCAATCGCGTTGATCCCCCAACGAATCGATTCGTACATCGCCAGCAGGTTCCGATCCCAGGGACCGAAGATTCCTGGCGGTCGAACGATCGAGATCGGCAACCGATCGGCCAACTTCAACAACTCCGCTTCCGCCGCCAACTTGCTCTTGCCGTAGATCGAAACCGGATCGTCCGCATCGGTCTCGCGTCGCGGTTGATCGTTTTGACACGGCCCCGACGCCGACAGCGAAGAGACATAGATCAGTCGGCCCGGCGATTCCGCCGCGGCAATGCACTCGGCAAGCTGGCGCGTGCCGCCAACGTTCACCCGGTAGGCTCGCGACGCGTCCCGTGGTGCCACCACCGAAGCCAAGTGATAGACCTCGTCGGCCCGCTGCGCAACCGCGGCGTAGGTGTCGGTATCCAAGATATCGGAGACCAATACCTGAACGCCCGCATCGTGCAGATCGCTTTGGCTGCGCGGCGAATGGACCATCGCAACCACCTCGCGTCCGGTAGATCGCAGGGCCGCAACAAGATTGCGTCCCACAAAACCACCGGCTCCCGTAACCAAAGCAAGGGTCATTAGCCCCCTCCTAGCACTTTAACAATATCAACCATAAACCGAAGAACTTCAGCGGCAACCAACGATGGCATCGGATTTGTGGTTACGCCGCAACCCGCGTCCCTTTTCCACCTTTTTGGTAGGAAAAATCGACGTCACTACGGGAATTAGCGGTCATGCTTCACCGGACCTCCCCCAGCCCCTAGCCCTTATAACCACCATCCGAGCGTGGGGAGCGAATTGCCCAGCCGCAACGGCTTCGCTATCCTCACCAGATGAGCGAGTCTGATCGGCTTCGATTTCCATCAAAATTAACCTGACACAGTTTCCGTGCCTGCTGAAGTAAGTTGGCTTCCTTCGAGCTGTCCCCAGCGGAAACCGGAGACTGAGCAAAAGTTGGTTCCCCATTGATGAATGCTTCCCACCAAAGCCAAGCACGCACGTTTGCGGAGCTGTTGTCCGAACGAGCCGCGCGACATCCCGAGCGCCCAGCAATCAAGTTTCTTGCCGAGGGGACCGAGGTAACGCACCAGGTCTCTTATCAACAACTGCATGCCCGTGCTGCGGCGATTGGATCGTGGCTGTCGGATCGCGGTTTACGTGGCCGCCCGGTGCTGTTGGTCTTTCCACAAAGCATCGACTACGCCGCGGCCTTCTTCGGTTGCCTGTATGCCGGCGCAATTGCCGTTCCCGCCTATCCTCCGCGACGCAATCGCAATCTCGATCGGCTGCAAAGCATGGCCAGCGACAGCGGCGCCGATGTAATCCTGACCAACAATGAACTATTGGAATCCTTGAGCGCCTGGGTCGATGAAGACAATCCCCTTGGCCAGCGTTCTCTGCAATCGATCGATACCCTGGCCGACGACCCTCAGTTCAATCCGGCCTTCGGCGCCGATCCGCAAGCGGTTGCCTTCCTGCAATACACATCGGGATCGACCGGTGCCCCCAAGGGCGTGATCGTCACCAACCGGAATCTGATCGAAAACCAAATCATGATCACCGAGATCTTCGGGCAACGCGAAGATGAAGTGATCATGTGCGGTTGGCTGCCGATGTATCACGACATGGGGCTGATCGGCAACCTGCTGCATCCGCTCTACCTGGGCGGACATCTGGTATTAATGTCGCCCTTCACCTTCTTCCAAAAACCGCTCTGTTGGCTGCAAGCGATCTCCAATCATCGCGCCACGATCAGCGGCAGTCCGAACTTTGGCTACGACATGTGCGTCGAAGCACTCAGCCAACAAGAACGCGACAGCCTCGACCTCAGCAGTTGGAACCTGGCATTTAATGGCGCCGAACCGGTCCGCCACGCGACGCTGCAACGGTTTATCAAAACCTTCCAACCGCACGGTTTCTCCCCCGCCGCCTTCTCGCCCTGTTTTGGGATGGCGGAAACGACGCTGATTGTCAGCGGGACGCGGCGTCCCGATGAGGCCCAATCGATCGTTGTCGATGCAGAATCTTTGCATCAAGGAACCGTGGAACCTCCGTCCGAAAACCCCTCGGCACCACCGTTGACGATCGTTTCGTCGGGACGTCCCGGCAGCGATTTTGACGTCCGCATCGTCGATCCCGAAACGCGCGTTGAATTGCCTGAAAAACAAACGGGCGAGGTCTGGGTTCACGGCCCCAGCGTCACCGATGGTTACTGGAACAAGCCCACCGAAACCCAGCAGACGTTCCAGGGGATCATCGCCGCAGACGCCGCGCCAGCGAAACAGTTCCTTCGCACCGGCGACCTCGGATTCCTAAGCGATGGGGAACTGTACGTCACCGGACGACTGAAAGACACGATCATCGTTGCCGGTGCCAACCATTACCCTAGCGATATCGAAGAAACCGTCGTCGCCAGCCATTCGGCTTTGGCGATCGGTGGCGGCGTAGCCTTCTCGATCGACCGCGACGACCGCGAACAGGTCTTTGTCGCGCAGGAACTGAAGCGTTCCCAATGGCGTTCCTATGATAAAGACGAAGTCATCTCTGCGGTCTACGGTCGCGTCTTCCAAGACCATGGGCTCGCGCTCGCTGGCATCGTGCTGTTGCGTCCGGGGTCGATTCCCAAGACGACCAGCGGAAAACTACAGCGTCGCCTAACTGCCAAGATGTTTGTCGACGGCGACCTGAAGTCGTTGGTCGATTGGTCGCGCGACGATGCGATGACGCATCCGCACGCCAACGAATCGGAACCAGCACACGCCGAAGCGGCTCCGACGAACGAAGTTTCATCCGCCGCCCCCCCTTCGTCCGAATCGAGCGAACGACAAGACCAACTTGCCGAACTGCAAGCCTGGATGACGTCGCAACTGGCGACGCTGTTGCAGATCGCCCCTGGATCGATCTCCGCCAACGAACCGCTGGCATTATATGGACTCACTTCCGTTGCAGCCGTTCGCCTGGCCGGAATGCTGTCGCAACATGTCGGGCAACCGATCGACCCTACGTTGGCTTACAATTTCCCAACGATCGATTCGATCTGTCGGCACCTGGTGCTCGGCGAATCAGCCCGCAGTTTGCCAAGCCGCGATGTTTCGTCTGATCCTTCGGTTTCGAATGACGACCCCATTGCGATCATCGGCATGGCATGCCGTTTTCCCGGAGCGGCATCGATCGACGAATTCTGGGACCTGTTGACCTCCGGTGGCTGCGCGATCCAGTCGGCGCGTGACGGGCAACCGACGTCCCCCAGTGGTTCGGTCAACCCATCGGTGCCGACAGCGGCAGGTTACATCGATGCGGTCGACCAATTTGATCCCGCCTTCTTTTCGATCAGTCCGCGTGAAGCGGATGAGATGGACCCGCGGCAACGACTTGCGATGGAGGTCAGTTGGCGAGCGATCGAACACGCCAACATCGATCCACGCCGTCTGGCTGGTTCCAAGACCGGCGTCTTCTTCGGGGCCAGCGGGAACGATTACGAACGCCTGTGCAGCGCGGCGGGGCATCCGACCGGTGGGCATTCGGCGACCGGAGTCTCCCACGCGATCATCGCGAACCGAATTAGTTACTTCTTGGATCTCCAAGGGCCCAGTTTCTCGGTCGACACCGCCTGTTCGTCGTCGTTAGTCGCGGTGCATCAAGCGGCTGAAGCGATCCGCGGCGGGCAGTGCGACACGGCGATCGCCGGCGGAGTTAATCTGATTCTCGATCCGTCGGTCACCAACGCGTTCCACGAAGCGGGGATGCTGTCGCCGACCGGTCAATGCAAGACCTTTGCCGCCGGAGCCAATGGTTTTGTCCGCGGTGAAGGCTGCGGAGTCGTCGTATTAAAACGACTCTCCCAAGCGGTGGCCGACCGCGACAACGTGCTGTGTGTTCTGCGGGGATCGGCGATCAACCAAGACGGCCGTAGCAACGGCCTGACCGCTCCCAGCGGCCTTGCGCAACAGCAGGTCGTTCGCAGCGCATTGGCTAACGGCAACGTAGAGCCTGCGGAGGTTCAATACGTCGAAGCGCATGGCACCGGCACCGAGCTAGGCGATCCGATCGAGATCGGAGCTCTGACCGCTGTCTTTGGCGACCGCCCAAAGCCATTGTTGGTCGGGTCGGTCAAGACCAACATCGGTCACCTGGAAGCTGCCGCGGGAATCGCGGGCGTGATCAAAACCGCATTGGCGATCCGGCACCAAATCATCCCACCGCACCTTGGCTTCGATGCCCCAAGTCCTCATATCGATTGGACTCAGCCGATCGAAGTTGCCCCCTCCGGAGCGATCTGGAATTGTGACGAAGGCCAGTTGCACCGTGCGGGAGTCAGCAGTTTTGGGTTCGGTGGCACCAACGCTCACCTGATCCTCGAGGCACCCGCATCGTCGTCGCCCGCTGGATCCGAGGCCGACGACTCAACCGCGGAACGATCGAACTTCCATCTGGTTAAATTTTCCGCCAAGAGCGACGAAGCGCTCGACGCATTGGTCGCCACGTTTATGGAGAGCGCCCCAACCGCAGAGCTCTCCGCCATCGCGGCATCGGCCAACTTGGGCCGGACCGATTTCCCACATCGCTTGGTCGTGATTGCTTCGTCGACCGACGACCTCTGCCAGTGCCTTGGCAATCCCGACAACACATCGCGGGTTTTGCGAAGCCGCAGCGATTCACAGCGTCCTTCGGCCGAACAGGTGCGTCAATCGTTGCAGCAAGCGATTGCCAGCACGGCCACGCTCGACGACCTGCGGCAACTGGGGCAACACTACGTCGACGGCGCCGCGATCGATTGGCGTCAGGTCCACCCGAACGCCTCCCGACGGATCGACCTTCCCGGCCATCCGATGCTACGCCATCGCTGCTGGTTCCGAACGCAGCCGGCTGCTGACGCGGGGCATCCGCTTTCCGCCGACCTATCCTGCGAGCTTCCGTTGCTGGGGAACCGTTTCGATTTGGCGGGAGAGGCGATCGTTTTCGAGGCCGATCTTTCCACGGTCGATCTGTTGCACGATCATCGGCTGCGTGGTGAGATCATCTTCCCCACGACCGGTTACGTTGAACAAGCGCTCTCGGCGGCCCGAATCGCTAGCGGCAGCGCGGCTTGGGAAATCGAAGCTTTGCAAATCGCGCGACCGCTGGTGATTTCAGACGCGCGTCGCTGCCGAATTCAGATCCTTTTGGATCCGCAAGACAACGGGTACCATTGCCGCGTGCAACATCGCAGCGACAGCGGTTGGCAGCAGGTGGCGTCGTGTCAGATCGTCTCCAGCACGCCGCTGCTAACAACGCCACCGGCATGCGAACTCGCTTCGCCAGTACAGTGTTCCAGTGCGGATCACTACGCCCGCTGTGAAGCGTTAGGTTTGCAATACGGACCAGCGTTTCGTGGACTGATCGAAATTCAGTCCGATGCCGAGGTGGCGGTTGGTCGCGTCGCGTTGCCCCTTGGCACCGACGCTTTATCCTCCGCGGTGATCCATCCCGCCTTGTTGGACGCCTGCCTTCAAACCTTGGCGGTGCTGATCCCCGAAGAACTGGAGGGATTGTGGCTTCCCGTGGGTTTGCAGCGTTTTCGGTTCCTATCGGCAACGCCTTGCCGGGGCGAGCTCTCGGTCCGCAGCACACTCCGTTTCGACCAAGCGACCGCGTCGCTGATGGGCGATGTTTGGCTGTTGGATTCCCACGATCATGTGATTGCAGTTGTCGAAGGCTTGCGATTGGAAAACGGCCAGCCCGTCGCACCGGTCTCGCGATACGAAGAAGCTTGGCTGCCAAAGATTCGCCAGCACGAAGCGACGGCGCCGCCCGAGGTCACCGCCGTGGAGATCACTGCGGAGGTCTTGGCCAACCGCGGCGAACTGCTTGCCAAAACCGGATTTGTCGATTCGATAGAGGCCCGGCAAATGTTGGACGCGTCCTGCCAACGCTGGGTGATCCAATGCTTGGTCAGCCTGATGGGACCGCTTCCCGCGGGCAAGACGCTGGTGCGCGATGACCTCCTAGTGCAATTGGGTTTGCTGCCCGAGAAGCATCGATCGTTCGAACGAATGCTGGAGATGTTAGTCGAAGACGGTCTGTTGGCCCGCGTCGAAAGCGGCTGGCAAACACGCGTTGCCTTGGAACCGGCCGAGGGCATTCCCACTCTCGAGGTTCAAGCGACACCGTTGACTGCGGCAGTGGCGTCGGAATGGGCCCTGTTGCAGCGTTGCGGTAGCCAGTTGGCGGAAGTGCTTGTCGGCGAGGTCGACCCGTTGGATCTGTTGTTCCCCAGGCAAGGCGTGACGGCGGCAGATGTTTATAAGACGTCGCCGGGGGCTCGCACGATCAACGCGATGTTGGGGCAAGCGATCGAAGCCATCGTCGCCGAATTGCCCGACGGACGTGGGCTCCGCGTGTTAGAGATCGGTGGCGGGACCGGCGGCACCACTCACAATGTGATACGCAGTCTGCCGGCGGGTCGTTTCCATTACACGTTTACCGATATCGGTGCCAGTTTCCTTGCCGCGGCGCGGCAAACCTTTGCCAGTTGTGACGCGATCGATTTCAGAACGCTCGATATCGAACAGGCTCCCGAATCGCAGGGTTTCGATCCGGGCAGCTTTGATTTGGTGATCGCCGCCAACGTTTTGCACGCCACGCGCGATCTGAACCAGACCGTCGCCAACGCCCGTTCGTTGTTATCCGCCGGCGGCCAATTGCTGCTGCTGGAAGGTACTCGTCGCTGCCGCTGGATGGATCTGACGTTCGGATTAACCGATGGTTGGTGGCGGTTCGACGACACGATCCGCTGCGACTACCCAATGGCCAGCGAATCGGCTTGGCAAACCGTGTTGACGGAAAACCAATTCGACAGCACGACGATCGTCAGTCCGCTGCCGGACGATGATTCCCGCGCGGTCAACACCGCCGAAAACGTCCTGATCGTGGCGACCGCCGATCGCGTGAAATCGAATCCGACTCGTGACCATTGGACGATCGTTACCGACCGGATCTCGCGTTGCCAACGCCTCGGCAAGCGTTTGGTCAATGAAGGGTGTACGTTTGAATTGGTCGATGCGACCGCCGACGATTTCGCCGCTGACGTCCGCAGTGCGATGACCCATTATCCCGGCACGCAGCACATCGCGTTTGTCGCAAGTCGGTCCCATGGTGACACCAGCGAACATGCACGAACCGCGTCTTTGCGGTTTCTGCAAACGGTGCAAGAAATTTTGTCTAAGGCAACGGGGCCCATCGAATTGGCGTTGATCACGTCCGATGCCGCGACCGATCCGACCGCGTCGGCGCTGAAAGGAATGCTTCGCTCGATCGCGTTGGAACAGCCCGATTGGCGTGTTCGTTCGATCGATGCGGCCGGCAACAACGATAGATTCTCGCGACAGGTAGCCGCTGAAATGTTGAGCGGCGATGCCGAGCCTGAGGTCTCGCTTGCGACCGATCGCCGTGTCCGCCGACTGTTGCTGGCCCAAGCCGATCTGGTCGCCGACAGCGGACGCGTGTTGCGAGTCGCCGCGCGAGGCACGCTGGAAGGTGTTCGTTTGGAATCGGTCAAGCGGCGCGAACCGGGACGCCGCGAAGTCGAAATCGCCGTGCTGGCCAGCGGATTGAACTATCGGGACGTTTTGTTGGCGATGGGAATGTACCCTGGCGAAGCGCCGTTGGGAGCCGAATGCGTCGGACGCATTACGCGCCTGGGCCGCGACGTGCAATCGCATCAAGTGGGTGATCTGGTGATCGCCCTTGGCGAAGAGACGTTCGCCGACTATGTCACCGTTTCGGCGGCGCGGATCACCGAATTGCCCAAGGGGCTCGGATATGCAGAGGCCGCGACGGTTCCGGTCGCTTTCTTGACTGCGTCGTTCGCC
The DNA here is from genome assembly GCF_007751715.1 of Rosistilla oblonga. Lineage (NCBI taxonomy): Bacteria > Pseudomonadati > Planctomycetota > Planctomycetia > Pirellulales > Pirellulaceae > Rosistilla > Rosistilla oblonga. The sequence continues at coordinate 5,127,227 of NZ_CP036292.1, forward strand.
TTGGAGACGCTCGGCAATTTGCAGCCTGGCCAACGCGTGCTGATCCATTCGGCCACGGGCGGCGTCGGTTTGGCGGCGATCCAAATCGCGAGAGCTTTGGGGGCGGAGATCTTTGCGACCGCAAGCACCAGCAAACACGCGGTCTTGCGTGAGCTGGGGATCTCACGTGTCTTCGATTCGCGATCGCCCGGCTTTGCCACCGCGATCGCCGCTGCGACTCAGGGGCACGGTGTCGATCTGATCCTCGATACGCTGCCCGAATCGATGTTCCAAGAGAATCTCGATTCGCTGGCCGATGGGGGCGTCTACATCGACATCACCAAACCGACCACCGACCGCGGCAGCAACTCACGTTTTGGCGCTCGGGAATCGACAACGACCTATCACTTGCTGGACCTGGTTCAAATCCTGCAGCAAGAACCAAGCACGGCGATCCGGCGGCTTCGCGCCGTCCTGGCTCGGTTTGCCGATGGCAGTTACCAGCCGCTGCCGATGGAAACGTTCCGATTGTCGCACGCCGTGGATGCGATGCGGCAGATGCAGCTGGCCCGTCAGATCGGCAAGCTGGTCGTCGTCGCCGACGATGCGCCGCGACTGGCGTCGCGCGGGGCACTCGATTTTCAAGAGCTCTCGATTCGCAAAGACGCCGCGTACGTGATCGCCGGTGGCCTGGGCGACTTGGGCCTGATGACTGCCGAATATTTGTCGCAGCGTGGGGCGGGCTTGATTGCCTTGGTCCAACGCAGTCGGCCGACCGCGGCGCAGCAGGCGGTGATCGGGCGGATCGAGAATGCGGGATCTCAAGTCCTAGTATGTGAGGCGGATGTCGCCGACGGCGATCAAGTGGCGTCGTCCCTGCGGCGCGTTCGCGGCGAAGGGTTTCCGATCGCCGGGGTCATCCATTCGGCGGGTATGTTGCGCGATGCATTTGTGGAAAATCAAAGCATTGAATCGTTTGCACAGGTATTCGATGTGAAAGCGGCGGGCGCGTGGCACCTGCACCAACTGACACTCGACGATCCAATAGATCTGTTTGTTGTCTATTCATCGCTGGCGTCGGTGATCGGCGCCCCCGGGCAAGCCAACCACGCTGCGGCCAACGCCTTTTTGGATGGCCTAGTTCGGCAGCGGATGGCTGCCGGATTGCCCGCGACCGACTTGAACTGGGGACCGTGGGGCACGATCGGCGAAGCGGCGCGCCGCGGTGCCGACACCCGCACCGACATGCAAGGCGTGGGCGTGATCCAACCGGCTGCCGGAGCGCTGACGATGCAGCGGATGTTGCAACGTAAATCAGCGATCGCTGCGATCGCGCAAATTAGTGGCGACGCGTTGCCGGATCGTTTGAAATCGCATCCTCTGTTGGAACAACTGCTGAACGAATCCGTGGCGGTTGCCGAGACGGAAGGTCGGATCGTCGACGAATTCCACAGGACCGAGGAATCCCAGCGGCCGGCGTTGATGTTGGATCATGTCCGGAAAACGCTGGCAGAAATCCTGGGAATGTCCGATTCGTCGCGAATTTCCGCATCGACAGTGATGACAGATATTGGGCTCGATTCGTTAACGGCGCTCGAATTGCGAGATTCCCTACAAACCGACTTGGCAGCCGCGCTACCTGCATCATTGGTCTATGACTATCCATCGGTGCGGGAGTTGTCCAATTTCTTGCTGTCGGCCATAACGACGTCGGGAAAATGTGCCGATGATAGCAAACAGGAAGCTATGGGTGCCGTTAATGATCGGGCAAACCTTGCGTCGGGCCGCGATACGCAATCCGAAGAAGCCGCTGAGACACAACGTTCCGCGTCGGTGGTCAGCGTCTCCAACTCCATCGAAGCTTCATTAGAACAATTGAACGCAGAACTGAATCACTGGGAATCATGACCGACTCGCTCCGCTTTTCGACCGAACAACAAGTTGTCGACGCCTTGACCAAGGCGTCCCAATTGTTGGCCGATGCGCGTCGCAAGCGGGACGAACCGATTGCGGTGATCGGAATGGGATGCCGGTTCCCCGGAGCGGTCGATCTGGACGCGTTCTGGAAATTGTTACACGACGGGGAGTGCGCGATCGGTCGTGTGCCTAGCGATCGTTGGGATGCCGCGGCGTTCACGTCGCCACAGCCCAAGGTGCCTGGCAAGATGATCACCGATCGGGCCGGTTTCATTGACGAGGTCGATCAATTTGATTCGCGATTTTTCGAGATCACCCGCCGCGAAGCGAGTTCGCTGGACCCGCAACAGCGACTGCTGTTAGAGACCGCTTGGCGAACGCTGGAACATGCCGGTGTTCCCCTCGAAAGTACCGCCGGCGGCCGACATGGGGTCTTTGTCGGGATCTGCAGCAGCGACTATTTGGCTTTGCTGAATAAGACTCACCAGTCGGCGATCGACGCCTATCGCGGAACGGGCAACGCCCACGGAACCGCCGCGGGCCGATTGAGCTACTTTATGAAGTGGCAGGGGCCCAGCGTCGCGATCGATACCGCCTGTTCATCATCGCTTGTCGCGTTGCACCACGCCATCGGCAGCCTCCGTGGCGAGGAGTGTGAGATGGCGTTGGTTGCGGGGGTGAATCTGATCCTGACGCCGGACTTGAGTATCAATCTGTCGCAAGCGGGCATGCTGTCGCCGCAAGGACTTTGCCAAGCGTTCGCCGCATCGGCCAACGGCTTTGTCCGTGGCGAAGGCTGTGGCGCGGTGCTGCTGAAACGACTCGGCGACGCGATCCGAGATGGCGATCGCATCGTTTGCTGCCTGAGCGGATCGGCCGTCAATCAAGACGGACGCAGCAATGGCCTGACCGCTCCCAACGGAATCGCCCAGCAGGACGTGATCCGCGCCGCGTTGCAACGCAGTCGCCTGAAGCCCGATGCGATCGACTACATCGAGGCCCATGGAACCGGCACACCGCTGGGAGACCCCATCGAAATGCGGGCGTTGGGCGAGGTCTTCGGCCAACGAACCCGCCCCTTGCTGGTCGGATCGGTGAAGACGAACATCGGCCACTTGGAAGGAGCCGCTGGCGTCGCCGGATTGATCAAGACCTGTCTGTCGCTGCAACACCAAACGTTGCCACGACACCTGCACTTTGATCAGCCGAGCGAGCACATCGATTGGTCGTTGCCGATCCAAGTCACCGATCAACGCCGCCCCTGGCAGCCGGCAGCGACGTCGAATGACGACAGTCCCCTGCGGCGGGCTGGGATCAGCAGCTTTGGGTTTGGCGGTACCAACGCGCATGTGATCGTCGAAGAGTATCTCGCGACCGAATCGATGCTCCCCGCCGCTTCACAGCAAGGTCCGACGATCATCAAACTGTCGGCGAAAACCGAAACCGCTTTGGAACGTTTGATCGATCTCTATGCGAGCGGGCTTCCCGATGCAGCCCTCTCGCAGATCGCGGCGACCGCCAACTTGGGACGCGACGACTTTCCGTTCCGCCGCTTCGTGGTCGCTCGCAACCGTGAAGAACTGCTCGCGGGCCTTCGCGGCCACGGATCGATCGCGGATCCCAACGATCCGTCTTTCGCCGACCTGATGCAGATCGGAAAGCGATACGTCGCGGGCGAAGCGATCGATTGGTCGGCGATCACCCCGGGCCGACGCGATCAAATGGTCGCGCTGCCAGGACATCCCTTCAATCGTCAACGCTGCTGGCTGCCGCAAAACAATGCAGTCGCTGCGGTCAATCCCATCGCCAGCGCGTCGCTCGCCAGCCGCCCCCGCGCCGAGCACCCGTTGCTGGGCAACCAATTGGACCTGGCGGGCAAGTCGATAATTTTTGAGAGCGATCTCGCTAAGGTCGATTACCTGGACGATCACCGCTTGCGGGGCGAAGCGATCTTCCCGGCGACTGGTTACGTCGAACAAGGGCTTGCCGCAGCCAAGCGTTTGGCTGGGCGAACGCTTAGCGTTCGCGAGCTGCAATTGCACCGCCCGCTCGTGATCGACAAGGACGCCTGCCGAGTGCAGATCGTGATGGAGCCCGACTTCAACGGCGGATACCGCTGCAGCATTCAACATCGCGGTGCCAGCCAGTGGCTTGAACACGCCTCGATGCACTTGCGCGAATCCGATCAAAACGAATTGCAGGTCGCCAGCTGGAACGAGATCGGTCCGAAGGAGAACTGCGAAGATCATATCGCCGTCGACGAACACTATGCAGCGATGGATGCGATGGGCATCCAATATGGTTCGGCGTTTCGTGGACTGCGTTGTCTGAGCACCCGCGGCGCGGCTGCCTATGGCCTGGTTCAACTGCCCGCCTCCGCGGGCGATCCGGCGCACTACTGCGTCCACCCGGCGCTGTTGGACTCTGCATTGCAGATCCTGGCAACCTTGGTCCCAACAGTTCAGCGGGCGATGTGGTTGCCGGTGTCGATCGATCGCGTTGATTTTGCCAATCTCGACGTCTCGCCCGATAACGTGTATGTCGGTGGGCGATTGTTGCGCGACCAAACGACCGATCAATGGATCGGCGATATCCAGATCTGCGATCAAACGCAAACCGTCATCGGAAATATCCGCGGCTTGCGACTGCAGCGACTGGCGGCTCCGCAGTCTCAATCGAGTCGAACCCCGTCGAGCAATTCAGCCTCGACGGCATCGATCGGCAAGCCGTCGGATTACGCCGACGGTGCCGCTTACGAAGCCAAGTTGTTGGATTTCGCGCAACAAAAGGTCGCCGAAATCGCGGAGATTGAATTGCATGAAGTTCTCCTAGATTCCCCGCTGACGTCGCTGGGACTCGATTCCATCATGGCGATCGAATTGCAGGACGTGCTTGAAAAAGAATTAGACATCCACGTCTCGATGGATCTGTTCTTGAAGGATCTGAGCCTGCGAGCCCTGCTGCACGAAGTGCTTTCCACGAGCCAATCAGGCGACGCACATCACGCGAGCTCGTCCTCCGACGACGCATGGGTTGAGGGGGCGTTATGATTTCGATTGATCCCGTTGTCGGCAACCTGGTCGCAGACCTGCGCCAGCGTGGCGTGAAGCTGTGGAATGACGGAGGCTTGCTCCGTTTCAGCGCCTCAAAAAGTGCGCTCTCGCCAGCGCTGATGCTGCAGATGCGAAAGCATAAAGCCGCAATTTTGGATTTGCTGCAGCAAGAATCTCCCGTCGAAGCCGACGACCAGCAAACCGGTCCGGTTTCCCTGGGGCAGGAATCGCTGTGGTTGCTGCACAAGCAATTCCCCGACAGTCCCGCCTATAACACGGCGGCTACGCTGCGATTTTTAGCCCCCGTCGATGTCGGCGCGCTCCGCGCCGCGTTTCAGAAACTGATCGCACGTCACGAACCGCTGCGAACCACCTTTGCCGCCGCAGGGCAGGATGTTCAGGCCATCGTGCATTCGAGCGCGACGCTTGATTTCCAGCAGGTTGGCGTCGCGAATATCGCCGACGACGCGGCACTGCATCAATGCGTACGATCCGAATACTTGCATCCGTTTCGCCTCGACCAAAGTCCGCTGATGCGAGTCCGATTGTTTACGCGATCGGCCAACGATCAGATCCTTTTAATCGTCGTCCACCATATCGTTTTCGACGCCTGGTCGTTGTGGGTGATGCAAGATGAACTGAAGCAGTTGTATGCCAGTGAAGTCGCTGGCACAGATTGTTTGTTGCCTACGTTGCCGGCCAAATACAGCGACTTTGTCCGCTGGCAACGCGAGTTTCCCGAGACCGCTGCGGGCAACAAACAATGGGATTACTGGAAACAGCAATTGGCGGGCGATCCGGTGCCTGCGGAACTGTTGTGGGACCGACCACGCCCGCGTCGCAGTGCAGCGCAGGGAGCGACGTTGCATTTCCCGATCGACAATCAATTATCGGCTGGCCTGCGACAGTTGGGGCGAGAGAACAACGCGACTCCACTGGCCACGGGGCTGGCGGTTTTTCAAACGCTGCTGTTTCGGCTGACTCACGTCGAGGACGCGGTCGTGGGGATGACAACCGCCGGGCGTTCCACACGTGAATACGGCAACGCGATCGGCTATTTCGTCAACACGCTGCCGATCCGCGGACGAATTCAGGGACAGCTGAAATTCGCGGAAGTTCTGGCGTCGGCGATGCAAACGACTGTCGAAGCGCGGCAATCGCAAGACTTTCCCTTTGCACTCCTTGTCCAGCGTCTGCAACCGGTCCGCGATTTGTCGGCACCGCCACTGTGCCGTGTCGTGTTTGGGCTGCAGAAGCCGATGGCCGGCGATGACGTGGCGGGCTTGTTGGCTGGTAGCGACCAGGCCGTCGAGTGGGGTGACACCCGCGTTGCCTGCTATCCGATGGATCAACAGGAAGGTCAGTTCGATCTGGTGCTGGAACTCTACCAGACACCCGACGGCTACACCGGCGTGTTGAAGTACGACGAAAACCTGCTGCAGCCGGCATCGGCGCAGCGATTCGCCAACCGCTTCGTCCATCTGTTGCGTCAGGTTGTCGCGGATCCCAATCGAGCGATCGATGATTATTCGATCGTTCCCAACGACGAACAATCGGAATTGATGCAGTTGTCGGTCGCACCCGCGATCGACGATCCACAACACCTTCGCTACGACCGCTGGTTTGAAGAACAAGCTGCCGCGACGCCGGGCAAGCTGGCCGCGGTCTTCGGCTCGACCCAGCTGACCTATGCCGAACTAGACGCCCAGGCGAATCGCGTCGCTCGGCTGCTGCAGCAACACGGCGCAACGGTCGACAGCCACGTGATCGTCGCTGGCAATCGCACGATTGAAGCCCCGATCATGATGTTGGCCTGTTTCAAAATCGGCGCCGCCTATGTGCCGATGGCGCCAGCGACACCCGAGGTCCGCGCTTGCCAAATCGTCAGCGACTGCAACCCAGCGATCGTCGTCGCCGAAGCCAAGTTAGCCGCATCGCTTGCCGAAGCCTTGCCGCAGCGGTGCGTGCTCGATGCGTCGACGCTGTTGGAATCAGCCAAAAATTTGGACGCTACACCGATCGACGTATCGTTTGACGAAGCGACAACGGCTTACATGATCTGCACCTCGGGATCGACCGGAACGCCCAAAGGGATCGCCGTCTCACATGCCGCTCTCTGTCGTCACACCGCCAGCATGCGTGAGGTCTTTGACACGACGGCCGACGATCGCATGTACCAGTTCAGCGACCTGACCTTTGATCCGTCGATCGAACAGATGGTTGTCCCATGGTCGGTTGGCGGAACCGTTGTTTTTCGCGACGACAACTTGCCGTCGGTCGAAGCGTTTTGGCAGACGATGCTGGATCAAAAGATCACGATCGCTAACCTGCCTCCCAAGTATTTCGAAGAGTGCAGTCGAGCGATCCCGTTTGGCGATGCCTGGCCGCGAAGCCTGCGGTTGATGATCGTTGGCGGCGACGTCTTCCCACGCGATGTGGCTAGCGACTGGATCGATCGCGGCGTCCGACTGCTCAACGCCTACGGTCCCACCGAGACCGTGATCACCGCGACGACCTGCGATGTGACAGCCGACTGGGCCCGCCAGAGATTACCGATTGGCAAACCGAAGCCCGGCTCGACAGCTTTCGTATTGGATCGGCAGCATAGACCAATGCCGATCGGTGTCGCGGGTGAACTCTTTTTGGGCGGGCCAATGCTGGCCGACGGATACGTCAATCTGCCCGAAGAGACGGCCCAGCGGTTTGTCGAAATCGAAGTCGCGGGGGTGTCTCGGCGGCTGTATCGATCGGGCGATCTGACGCGTTGGAACGCCGAGGGTCAGTTGGAGTTTTTGGGCCGCATCGATCGCCAAGTGAAGATCCGCGGTTTCCGGATCGAGCTGGGGGATATCGAAGCGGCGTTGGGATCCCATCCGGGCGTCAGCGCTGGGATCGTGAAGGCGTTTGAAGATGCTGGCGATACGTATCTGGCGGCGTTCCTGACAACCGAACCCACCGACGATGTGAGCGTCGAATCGATTACGTCACATCTTAAGGGGCGTCTGCCGATTTACATGGTTCCGCAGCGGGTCGTGATCCTGGATCAATTGCCCCTGTTGGCCAGTGGCAAGATCGATGTGAACCGACTGCACGCCGATCCTCCGTCGGCCGCCGCGATGCAGCGAGAATATGTCGCGCCGCGAACCGAGGTCGAAACTATCATGGCCGATGTTTGGGCGAGCGTCTTGAATTTGGAACGGGTTGGAATCGACGACGACTTCTACGACCTCGGCGGCGGATCGCTGCAAGCGCTTCGCATCGTATCGGAATTGGCAGCTCAAGACCTTGTTTCGCACAGCGACGACGACAGCGCTCCGTTAAGCCCACAGATGCTGTTTCAGTACACGACGATTTCAGAACTTTCACCCCACCTGGGGTTAGCGAGTAAAGAGACTGATGTTAATGAAGAATAACGATACCATGCTGCGTTCCGTCATTGAGAGCATTGGTGTTTACCTGCCTTCAAACGAAGTCACGACCGACGAGATTGTGAAGGGCTGCGAGCGGAAGGTTCGCGTGCCGTTAGCGAAATTGACCGGCATTCGCTCGCGCCGCCGCGCTGGAGTCGATGAATTTTCGATCGATCTGGCAGAGAAAGCTGTCGGCGATTGCCTGGACCATTCGTCGCTGGCGGCCGACCAAGTCGACGCGATCGTCTGCACCAACATCTCGCGCTGGGACGACAAAAATTCGGTCACCTTTGAACCGGCAACCAGCGTCCGACTGAAGTCGATGCTCGGGCTGGACAACGCCATCGCAATCGACATCTCCAACGCTTGCGCGGGGATGTGGACCGGCGTCTATATGGTCGACGCACTGATTCGCAGCGGTGCGATCCGCAGCGGGATGGTCGTCAGCGGCGAATACATCACACACCTGATCGATACCGCGCAGAAGGAGATCGTCGACTTCATGGATCCGCAACTGGCGTCGCTGACGTTGGGGGACGCGGGTGTCGCGTTGACCTTGACCGCCGCTGGTTCGGCGGGCAGCGGGTTTCACGATTTGGACATGTACACGCTCAGCAAATACAGCCAGTTTTGTGTCGCCAAGCCAACCGATAAGCCTCACGGCGGCGCGGCGATGTACACCGACGCGATCAAAGTTACCGAATCGGTGGTGCCTCACGCAGCGCGGCACGCCAAAGACATCCTGGATCGGAATGAATGGGGGTTTGATGCCGTTGGCCATGTAATCCCACATCAAACCAGTAAGCTCACGATGCAAGAAGGGATGCGGGAAATCAAGCGTCTGTTTGACTACGATCTTTCGCAATGCCTAATCAACAACTTGGAACAACGTGGCAACACGTCCAGCAACGCCCACTTCCTGGCTTTGCACGACGCGATGCGGCGGCGCGAGGTGAAAGGGGGCGATTCGATCATCTTCTGCATTTCGGGATCGGGGCAAACGACGGGGACCGCACTTTATGTGTGCGATGATTTGCCCGAACGGATCAACGCCGAAGACGCCAAAAGCGGCAAGCCACGGCGCGAGGTCGCGTCGAACGAATCAGCCTTGATGCCGATCCAATTGCAAGTCGAATCGATCGGCGTCGCGTATCCGCCAACGCGTGAGTCGGCTGATACGCTGACCATGCTGCAACAGGCCGGCGAGCAGTGCCTGGAACAATCCAGTTGTGAAAAACAGGACATCGATATCCTGATCGCCGCCTGCACCTACCGAACCGAATTTGTCATGGAACCGGCGATCGCGGCGCTGCTAGCTGGGCGGATGGAGATCAACTTCGATCGCGAACCCGATGCCGCCGACAAGACGTTTGCCTTCGATGTAATCAACGGTGAAGTGGGGATGATGAAGTCGCTATTCCTGGCTTCGGAGTTTATTCGCGCCGGACGTGGTCAGAAGGTGATGGTGGTCGGTTCGGAAGTCGACAACAACGCAGCGGATCGCCCCGAGCAATCGCTGGACGTTTCGCCGATGGCATCGGCGATGATCGTGCAAGAATCGGTCGATGCGACTAACGGATTCCTGTCGTTCCATTTCCAAGACTTCACGCAGTTCAAGGACCTCCGAAAAACAGAAGTCAACTGGAACGAACGAGGGCAAGCTTGTTTGCACTGCACCGACCAACCCGATGCGTTGCATGCGGCGTATCTGGAATGCATCGAGACAACGGTCGCGAATTTCTTAAAAAACAACGAGCTTTCGCTCGATGACATCGCCCGCATCGTTCCCTCCCCGATCTCCAGCGTCTTTGTCGCCGACGTTGCGGCGCGGTTGCAATTCCCCGCCGATAAAACGCTCGACATCTCCGACGCCAACGGTTCGCTGATGTCTTCAGCGATCCCGGTCGGGGTGAAGAACCTCGATGCCGCCCCCGGCGAGATGGTGCTCTTTATTAGCGTCAGCCCCGGTATCCAGATCGGATGTGCCCTCTACATTGCGTAGCGGACTACTCGATTTCGCACTCATTTGATCCGCATTTGGCGCAGACCGACGCCGGCTTGTTTCGCGCTTGAGTGATTTCGATCTGCAAGCGATTCCCATCGCCGGCCGACAACAGCCGCTGCTGCATCGCTTCGGCCGATTGCTGGTCGGGGCAAAACGCGAAAATCGTCGGTCCCCACGAACTCTGGCCGATGCCTTGGCATCCCGCATCGCGAAGCGTTGCGACAAGAGCTTCCAACTGCGGACCGTTGTAGGCTCCGCCCTGCACCGGAGCGAACAACATCCCCGAGGTGTGGTTGTATCGGGAGACCGATTCGCAAAACGCATCAAAATCGTGAGCGATGATCGCCGGCAGGATCTCGTCGTTCATGATCGCCAACAGCGCATCGCGTTCGGCTGGGGCGGCGGCGGCCAATTGAGCGAAGTGCGCCTGCTCCACGCCGCCATGAACGTGCGCTTTGAACTGGCGAGGCCGAACCAACAAGATCCGCCAGTGGCTCGGAAACGGCTGCGTCGCCGAGAGCCTTCCCAGCGTCTGTCCCTCGGGGATTCCCGATTCAACGACTAACCCGCCGTGCGCAAAACCATGCACTCCGATCGCCGAGCGTCTACCGCGAGCTGCGATCTCCGCCGCCAGTTGTTCCAACGAGATCGGCATTTGAAACAGCGTCGTCAACGCGGTGGCGACCGCTAGATTGATCTGAGTTCCCGAGCCCAAACCGGCGTGCGCGTCGGACGACTGCAGTAATTGCAGATCGCATGGTGGTAGGGCGGTCAAGCCAAAATGGTCGACAAACCGCTGGGCGACTTCTCGACACCGCGATTCGAACTCACCGGCAAATCGAAACCGATCCGAACGGACAGCGCGGACGTGAACGCTAGGTCGGCGAATCATCAGCCCGCAACCGCCATAACAAACGCGATCGACAGGCTGAGTCGATAACAGCCCAAAATGCAACCGGCTGCCCGTGACAACATCCACCCGCTGGCAAGCGACCGGATGGGTGGGCAGGTGCGACGCGCAAGTTGCTTCGGAGCTGGGATCATTGGCTGACATGCCCACAGTTTAAAGTCTCCGCATGTCCCAAAGCTACCCTAGCCAATGGCGAGAGGAACGATTCCCCCAGGTCTCTGCCGATCGATCTCACCACTGCACAGGAAACCGATGCGATCCCGATTCCAGCTGCGGCAATACGGTATGCCGGACGACAGCCTTCAACGGCAGCGGAGCGTACAGATGCGGGAAAAGATCGCCGCCGCGCGAGACCTCCCACCGCAACGCTTCGCCGAGCGAATCGGTGGCCACCTCGGCCAGGCTCAAGTCTCCCTGCCCGGCAAAATGCTTGGCGACCGTCTCTTCCACCTGATGCTCGGCGGAGAAGTGGATAAATCCATCGGCAAGATCGATCGGTGCCCCAAGAAACTGGCCGTCGTTTTGGAAGGCTTGCCACTGCGCCGGCGTCAGAATTTTGTAGATCAATGGATGTGGATCGTTCATCGCTTAAAGTTCTCCAAGAAGATTAGTTGGCTGTGCGTCCAGCAGCGTCTCCCACAGCGAAGCCTCTGTCCGCGCGGCAGTTTTTAATACGAATAATTGGCCATTGGATCCGGACTGCAAGCGACCATAGTTCGGCCGGCCCAACGCGTCAGCTCCCTGCAGCGTCGCCATCGCAACGACGTCACGCGGATCGAGATCCTGCCGATGCAGCAGGAGATGGCGGACCTCGTTCCACAGATCGAGATCGGGATTCGACGCTCGCGAATCGGTTCCCAGAGCGACTCGCACACCGGCGGCCATCAAGTCGGCTACGGGATGTGGTGCATGATCGAAGAAGGCGTGGGTGCGCGGGCAATAGACGACCGACAACCGCTGGCGATGGCTGGCGATCGATTGGATCTCGTCGGCCGAGAGGTAGTTCCCGTGGACCAGCAGCCCACGCGGAGCGGTTGCGACGCGTTGGATCATCTGGTCGATTGAGATCGCCAGCGGATACTGTTCCAGTCCGGGCAGCCCCAGCGATTCGAAGGTCTCCCGCAGCGGACCGTCTCCGCTTTCGATAAACCTTCGCTCTTCGAGCGATTCGGCCAGATGAATCGCCAACGGAATCGAGTGGTTTCGAGCCCTGTCAATGCACGATTCCAATAGCGCCGGTGGGACGGAATAAGGAGCGTGCGGGCTGATTCCAAATTCGATCCGGTCGTTCCCACCATCAGCGATTTGAGTGTCGGCCCAGTCGAGCATTTCCTTGGACCGGCCGGGCGAAAGCCCCAGCACTTCGCAGAAGCCGACGATCCGCAGGTCGCTGCCGCTGGCGAGGCTTTGCTGCGCAGCGACCGCTTCAAAAGGCCACGGCTTCGTTGCGATCTCTCCCAATAGCGCCGTGCCGCCACGGACGACTTCGTCGATCCCCTTGAGTATCGCCGCCGTCCGCTGGTCCTGCGTCAATTGCTGTTGCCGCCGCGCGCGGACGACTTCGGGCAACCAATCGGCGATCGACATCCCCGCGGTCCCGATCGGCGCTGCCAAGTCGGAGAACTCCAGGTGCGTGTGCGCGTTGACAAGTCCCGGCAGGATCGCGGCATCGCCGAGGTCGATCAAATCGGTTTGGCCTTGATAGGGTTCAACCGCCGCGACGCGCCCCTCGACGATCGAGATCACGCCATCGTGGACGACGGGAGAGCAGAGAGGTACGATCCAGCGAGCGCGATATTTTTTTGAGGTCGTGTGGCTTGATGTCATGGCAAGAAATGGGATTTGAAAAACAAACGACAAAGTGGCCGCGGCCGCTGGCCGAATCATTCTACCGCCGCCCGACCGCAATCGTCGCGAGGTCGTTGATCGGAAAGACGCTGTTGCATCGCAGCGACGATCGAATCGTTGGCGGTGTGATCGTGGAAACCGAAGCTTATCTGGCCGATGGCGATCCCGCCTGCCACGCAGCTCGCGGGATGACGCCACGCAACGCGACGATGTTTGGGCCGCCAGGGCGACTGTACGTCTACACGATCCACGCCAAGTATTGCCTGAATGCAGTGACACAGCGAGCGGGCGTCGGCAGCGCGGTTCTAATTCGAGCGATCCAACCGCGTTGGGGCGTGCCGCAGATGCAACAGCGGCGCGGCCAGCAAGCGACCGATCGACTGTGTCGCGGCCCGTCGATGTTGTGCCAAGCGTTGGCGATCGACTTGCAACACGATGGCGTCTGCCTGACCGAAGACTCTTCGATCTGGATCGGCCGCGCCGTGGAGCGGATCGCAACCGAGAGGATCATCGCCGTCCCGCGGATCGGGATCTCGCAAGCGAAGGACCTGCCGCTGCGTTTCCTGTTGCAAGACAGCCCGTTTGTCAGCGGCCCCAAATACTGGCACCGCACCGGCGCTCGATCCCAATCGCCAACAAAGGGTTAGCCATTCGCAACTCAGCAAATCTCAGCCCCCACGCATTTCGACGACGAGTTCCCCCCGAAGCCTGCGACAGGACAATTTGTACGGCATCTGCGCCGAGCAGCGTTGGTCGCCTTTCGCTCCGCGAAAGCGCGGGGCGCAACGCACTTTCGCGGAGCGAAAGGCGACAATCGGACTCATTCTAGCCCCCCAACCTCGTTTCGTTTATTTCGAACATTGCATTTACTGCGAATGCGATCTAAAGTGAACTAGAGGAACAATTTAAGAAGAACGAGGCTGCAACGCTTTGGGAGCCTAACATGAGTGTGCTTGATGAAACGTTTGTCCCATCGGAAACCGATATCGCAAACGCAAAAGAGTTTAGCCGTGCGGTGGCCCGCGACATCGACCCCACCTCGGTCATAACGATCCAATCAACCGGAGACGGCCGGTCGATCGAGGTGCCCAAAAACGTATTCGATGTTTTGGTGAAAACCCTTGCGATCATGGCGGAAGGAAAGGCGTTCTCCTTGATCCCGGTCGACAAGGAATTAACCACTCAACAGGCGGCGGATATCTTGAACGTTTCACGCCCCTTCCTGAGCAAGGTGCTCGACTTGGGCGAGATTCCGCATCGTAAGGTCGGTAGAAATCGCCGGGTCAAATTCTGCGATCTGATCGAATACAAAAAGAAGCAGGAACAGTCGAGCAAAGCGGCATTGCAGTCTCTGGCCGATGAAGCACAGGAACTTGGCATGGGGTACTAGATTTTGTCTGGATTCACTTCGGTGTTGGATGCCTGCGTCTTGTACCCGGCTCCACTTCGCGATTTGCTACTCAGCCTCGCAGCGTCGGGGATATATCGCGCGAAGTGGTCGCAGAAAATTCACGATGAATGGACGCACAATCTGCTGCTGAAACGCCCCGACCTGGATGCCGAAAGATTACGACGAACGTGCGTGCAAATGAATCTGGCAGTTCCCGACAGTTTGGTGACGGAATACGAAGCCTTAATCGATTCGCTCCACCTCAAAGATCCCGATGACCGGCATGTTCTTGCCGTTGCGATCCGCTGCAACGCCGATTCGATCGTCACCTTCAACCAGAAGGATTTTGATGAGGCGGAGCTAAAGAAATATGGTTTGTATACGGAGCACCCAGACGAATTCATTTCTAACATGCTCGAAGTCTACGCCCCCAACGTCCTTGCCGCAGTCCGCGAAATGCGCGCTCGCCTGAAGAACCCACCAGTCGAAGTGGCGGGATTTCTAGAAACACTCCGGCGCCAAGGCTTGCCACAAACCGTGCATATATTGTCTCGATACGCAAGCTCGCTTTAGCACAACGTTATCAAGTCACCACACACGTCCATCTCCTTCTGTCGACCTATGATGTCGAGGAACAGCAAGTTCACCAAAGCGTGTGACGGGATAATCCACGCAGGTCAGTGTTGGTCGCCTTTCGTTCCGCGAAAGTGCGGGGGCGCTACGCACTTTCGCGGAGCGAAAGGCGACCATCGGACAGTGCGGCTTGGCAGTGGCAGGGGGAACGGGGCGCTTATTTTGCGGCGATGCAATAGAGGCGGCGGTCGCTGCGGATCAGGAGCATTCCGGGAGCGGTGGTCGGTGAGGAGCGGAAGATCTCGTCGCTGCCCGAACCGACTCGATTGCGACTGACGATCTCCATCTTGCGGCCGATCTTCAAGACGTTCACCTCCCCCGTATCGCTGAGCATGTAGACCAATCCGCCAGCGAGAATCGGGGAACCCGAATAATTTCCTCCCAACCGTTGCTTGAACAATACGGTCCCATCGTGTGCGTCGTATCCGGTGACGACGCCCGCCATTCCAACTGCGACCAGCGTATCACCAACGAGAATCGGCGATGGGAGATCGCGTCCGCCGCGGCGAGGCGTATGCCACGCCATATGCGTTTCGGTGACATCCCCTCTGCCGCCCGAGCGGACTGCGTAAACGTCTCCCGCTTTTCCATTGACCACGTAAACCAGCCCGTTGCCCACGACAGGCATCGGCGTGCCGCGACCGTTGAACCCGCGACAGTTCCACAGTGGTTGGCCGGTTTGGGGATTGTAGGCATTGATTCCAAATTCACCGTTCAGCAGCAGTTCGGCCCCTTCGGGCGTGACCGACAGCAGCGGCGTACTCCAACCACCTCGAGGCGTATCGGCTCGCGGTTGCCGCCAGCGATCCTGCCCCGTCTGTTTGTCGACGGCTACAAGATAAGAGGCTCCCTGCGCATCGCAATTCTGAACGATGGTATCGCCGACAAAGATCGGCGAAGCACCAATTCCCCAAACGCCCGGAAAGCTGCCCAGTTCGCGCGACCAGAGCGGTTTGCCGTTCATGTCCAAGCAATGCAGACCGCCCGGACCAAAGAAGGCGGCGACGCAGGTGCCGTCGGTGGCACAACTAGGCGAGCCCCAGTTGTTCATCTTGTGAATCTGTTCCCCCGCACCAAGCGCGACGGGCGTGTCCCACAGCAGCTTCCCCGAACGGCGATCGACACACATCACATGTCGCTCGACCGCGCTGCCTTTCTGGACCGCACCGGTCAAGAAAATCTTGTCGTCCCACATCACGGGAGACGAATGGCCGAGAACGGGCAAATCGGTCTGCCACAGGATCGAACTGGCATCCCACTGGACCGGAACGTTGGCATCGGGACTGTGCCCGTCGCCGGTGGGGCCACGGAATTCGCTCCATTGGCGATCCGCAGACCGATCGGCAGCCGATCCAAGGGAGCTCAGGAACAGGCAACTGCTGAGAACCAGCAATGCAAGACAGCGGATATTTTTCATCGATGACTCCTGAATGGATGTCGGGCAGGCGTAGCAAAGGGCTTCCAGTATACAAATTTCAGGGCGAACGAAAGGGACGCCCGCCCCCATGGCCGGCCTCGCCCGTTGATCCGCGTCGGTCGATCCATCACAATACCTGCAAACCGACGGTTCAAATCGTTTGGCCCCCCAACTTATTAGTTAACAAGATTTCTTTCAGGAGCAGATGCATGGCCCGACCAGTCACTCTTTTCACAGGCCAATGGGCCGACCTTGGCATTCAAGACCTGGCTCGCATGTGCAGCGAGTTCGGATACGACGGCATCGAACTTGCCTGCTGGGGCGACCACTTCGAAGTCGACCGCGCCAACGCCGAGGACGACTACTGTGCGAAGAAACGCGAATTGCTGGACAGCCACGGCCTGCAATGCTTGGCGATCAGCGCTCACTTGGTCGGCCAAGCCGTTTGCGACATCATCGACCAACGCCACCAATTGATCCTGCCCAGCTATGTCTGGGGCGATGGCGATCCAGCCGGCGTCAACGAACGCGCGATCGAAGAACTGAAGCAGACCGCGCGGGCGGCGCAGAAGATGGGCGTCAGCGTCGTCAACGGATTCACCGGATCGAGCATCTGGCATCTGCTGTATTCGTTCCCTCCCGTGTCGGCTCAAATGATCGACGACGGTTTTAAGCTGTTCGCCGATCGCTTCAATCCGATCCTGGACGTCTTCGCCGAGTGTGGTGTTAAGTTTGCATTGGAGGTTCATCCGACCGAGATCGCATTCGACATCCACACCGCTCAGCGAGCCCTCGAAGCGTTGGATCACCGTCCCGAGTTCGGATTCAATTTCGATCCGAGCCACTTGATCTGGCAGGGCATGGATCCTGAAAAGTTCATCCGCGCGTTCCCCGACCGGATCTACCACGTTCACGTCAAAGACGCGATCGTCAAGCTGGACGGCACATCGGGCATCCTGTCGAGCCACATCAACTTTGGCGATCATCGTCGCGGTTGGGATTTCCGATCGCCAGGTCGCGGCGGCGTCAACTTCGAAGAGATCATCCGCGCGTTGAACGACATCGATTACCAAGGACCGCTGTCGATCGAATGGGAAGACAGCGGCATGGAACGCTGCTTCGGAGCGACCGAAGCTTGCAAGTTCACCAAAGAGTTGGACTTTGCTCCCAGCGGACGCGCGTTCGATCAAGCGTTTGAAGACGGCAACGCGTAGCCCTCGGGTAACACGCCCTCTTCACAGCGCTGTCCACCGGGGCAGCGCATCAGATAGCTGACCGATAACAACTGAACCCCCGCGATCAACGCGGGGTGCAGGCTGGCGACAAAGTCGACGCAGGCGGTCAGCGCCGGCAGCGACCGATTGTCCGGCGTCACCGCAGCGGTCTCGGCAAGCAGAGATCGATTCCAATAAGCGGTGTTCTCCCAGCCCCGATTCGTGCGACGCCAACCGTCGGCGACCACGCGATACGAATCTTCTCGCGCCATCGGCAACTGAGGTCCCGACGCTTCGGTCGGATGGCCGATCGCTAAGAGCAAGAAGATGAGGAAGGTCATTTCGGGATGCGAGGGTTGGAAGGGAGGGGAATGACGCATGGCTGAAGAAGCAGCCAGCGTGCCAACGCCGCCTCAACCTAATCCCCTTCGAAATGCAACCGGTTGCAGTGCAACGACTTACCGCATCCGGGCAGCTTGCCACGCCATCGCGGTCGTTGCATTCTGGCAACACTCTGCGGTCCACCTTGGTGCCGAAAAAGCAACGATGATGCGTTGGATCAACACCGCAAAGGTCGCCCGGCAATCGCGGTTCCATTGATTGGTGCGGGGGGCAAATTCTGGTAGGCTTGACGATCGCATTGCTGACAACTTCAACGAGGAATGAACGATTAAGACCTCTCATCCCGAACGCCGACCTCTGATCGTTGGCGAAGTGCTGTTTGATAACTTTCCCGATGGCCAGTCAATCTTGGGCGGGGCTCCGTTCAACGTGGCTTGGAATCTGCAAGGCTTTGGAATGGAGCCGGAGTTTGTCTCGGCGATCGGCGACGACGATGCGGGACGGCGGATTACCGAGCGGATGCAAGCGTGGCAGATGTCGACCACTGGGATGCAAACCAACGAGCACCCGACCGGCGAAGTTCAGGTGCAGTTTCAAGATGGCCAACCGTCGTATGAGATCGTCCCGGACCGGGCGTTCGATTTCTTGAAGATGCCCGAGTTTCCTGTCACCTCGTCCGGGTTTGCCCTGTTGTATCTCGGCAGCTTGGCCAGCCGGAATGCCGTCAGCCGCGACACGATCCGGCAGATCATCGCCGAAAGCGACCTGCCGCGGTTTGTCGACATCAACATCCGCCAGCCATGGTTCGAGAAGAAGTGGCTGCACACGCTGCTGCACGGAGCGCATTGGGTCAAGTTGAGCGATGAAGAGCTTTCGGAATTAACCGACACGCCCTGCAAGACCGCCGACGAAATCCGTGCGGGCGCGCAGCGTTTGGGTGTCGAATATGGCGGGGAGAACTTCTTTGTCACCTGCGGCTCGCGCGGCGCCTACGCTATCACCGGCGGTGAATTGATCGTCGCCGACGCCCCCACTCCCAATCCGATGCGTGACACCGTTGGTGCGGGAGACGCCTTTGCCGCGACGACCATTTACGGTCTATTGAGCGGATGGGATTTGCAACGCACAATCCGTACCGCAACGCGTTTCGCATCGCGTGTCTGTGGGCTCACTGGGGCAACCTCCGACGATGCGACCCTGTACCAATCGGTGAACGATGGACTGGCTACTTGAACCCGCCCGGATGCAGTTTTGTGAACGGACGCTCGACGGACCGATCAAACATCCGGCCGACACGTGGACCAACATCGGTCCGCTGGTCGCCGGCATCTTTATCCTGATCTACGCCAACCGCCCGTTGGAACGACTGCTGGGAGTCGCCGCGATCTGGACCGGCCTCGCGTCGGGCTACTTCCACGCATCCAACACGATCCTTGGCGAGACCTTGGATCTCAGCGGGATGTTCATGTTCATCTTGAGCATCGCCGCGCTGCAACAACACCGCAGCGATCCCAATCGGCCGGGGCAACGGCTGCTGATCGCGATCGTTCTGGTCGGCTCGCTTATCCTGACCGTTCTCTCTTCGTTTTCGACAGCCTTTGCCAGCCCGATGTTTGCCGTGATCGTGGTGATCGTGGTCGCTCGCGGCCTGTACGACAGCATGCTCACCCGCTGGGCCTACGCGATGGTGATCACGTTTCTGATCGCCTGGGGCTTCTGGTGGTTGGACTTTATGCACATCGTCTGCCATCCCGACAACCACATCCTGACCGGCCATGGACTCTGGCATCTGCTCAACGGTGTCGTCTTCTGGTGTGCCTTCCGACACTACCAAAGCACGATGCCAGATCCAGCGACCGAATTAGCGGAAGATCGGCAGCAAGGCGATTAGCTCATCAGTCGATTTCTGCAGCCAATTCGATCAGTGCCTGAGCCAACCGCGGGTCGGGCCCTAGTCGATCGACCGCAATCCAGCGTCGATCCCCATGCCGATCCGCAGCCGCATCGATCATCTGCACTACGCGTTGGTTCAGATCGCCCTGAAACAGCAGGTGCGGCTGGACCACGATCGTATCGATCTCGGGAAGCTGAGCGACTTCGTCCAACACCGAAGCGAGATCGGGCCGTGCCATCGCCACAAACCCTGTGCGAACAACTGCCGGCCGCAGCGATTGACCACGCAATTCGCTGAAGCGATACATCTCTGCCGTTGCGCCGTCGTCCAGACTGCCGCGGCCGACCATCACCAGCGCCGTCCGCGCCAGATCGACTCCGCCCGCTGCATCGATCGCCTGCTGAGCTCGGATCGCCGACAGCTCCAACAATTTGGGATGGCACTGCAACGGCGGCGTCTGCACAAACGGCAGCCCACGCCTCCCGCCGATTGCCGCATCGCAAGCCGCCTGCAACTCCTCGGGGATGTCCCGCTTGGCGTGCCCCGCAGCGAACAAGAGCAACGGCACCGCATAGATGCCGTCGACATTTGATGCGACCATCCGCTGCCACGCCTCGCCGATCGTCGGCTGCTGCAGCTCCAAGAAACAGGCTTCGACAGGTGCCGGAGCGAGCAGTTGCCCCAGCACCGCTCCCAGCTGTAAGAACTCCTTCGTCCCGTCGAGGTCCCGCGTTCCATGGCCTATCAACAGATACCCCGGCCGCGTGCAAGCTTGCATCGCGGCGGGTGAGGCATCATGAGAGACCTGTCGATGCGGGTCCGAGGATTCCGGCGTTTTCAATGTCTTGCCCTTTCGCGGCAATGCGGGGATGAAGAGCGAAAGGGCGGAAAACGAACCGACTATTCGCCCATCAGTTTGCTGACGCTCGGCTCGATCGATTCAGCCCAAATCGTGTAGCCCTGTTCGCTCAAGTGTAGCAGGTCGGGCATGATCTCCTTGGAAAGCGTACCGTCATCGGCGAGGAATTTGTCACCGATATCCAAGAAGAAAATGTTCTTGTTGTCAGCCAGCTTAGCGACGGTCGCGTTGCTGGTTTCGTTCGCTTGACGCTTCACATCGGCTGGCGTCGCACCGCGGGGGAAGGTCGCCAGCAACAGGATCTTCGTTTCGGGAGTCTTCTCACGCAATTGGTGAATGATCGCAGTGACGCCTTCGGCGATCTCTTCGGGCTTGTTGCGGCCGGAGTTGTTGGTGCCGATCATGACAACCGCCAACTTGGGCGAGATCCCTTCCAAGTTGCCATTGTCCAACCGCCACATGACGTGCTGCGTGCGATCGCCTCCGATGCCCAGATTGACAGCGTTTCGATCGCCGTAGAAGTCGGCCCAGACCTTCTTGCCGCGGCCTTCCCAGCCTTGAGTGATCGAGTCGCCGATGAAGACGAGGTCGACGTTCCCCTTGGCAACGCGAGCGTTCATCGATTCGTGACGCTTCACCCAATTCCCGCTGCGCGGCACGGGAGTGATCGCATCGTGCTTGGTTGCGGTGGCTTGAGCGCTCGCTACCGAAGTCAGCATCGCAGCGATCAGGAAACAGGAAACGGAGGTCATTCTTCGCAAGGACATGTTGGTTGGATCCGAGGTTTCGGGGGGAGGGGTAGGGGTCATAAAACGCCCATTTTAGTCGCTCGCGAGGGGCCGTGGAATCGAGTCCCCAAAAACGAACAGCTCACCGCCGCGACAACGTTCAGTTGCTATGCACGTCGTATCGATCCCCACGGCACAAGGAAGCTCGGCGGACGCAGCGCACCAATACAAACGCCATGCCGGACAGTATTGAGTTTGACCATTTGATGCGTTCCGTCTGCTAAGCACGTCCCAATGTATTATTCAGTGAAACCGCAAGCACTTCGGGCCGCGCAGGCATTAGAACGCGGGGCGATGCCCACGCGGTTAAACGCAATACCGTTCAACGAAGGAGCCTCGGACCGTGGAAAGAATTAGCGTCGGGACGTAGTGGACGAGGTTACGAGTCCCAGCGATTTGGTCTGATGCAAAAGGACTCGTAGCCTCGTCCACTACGCTTCGTTGAACGGTATTGCGGTTAAAAGAACAGACTCGTTGTTGGCTGCTTAGCGATACGAAGCATCCAGCTGTGTTGTCGACCAAGCAGCAGCCTTCTTTGCGAACGATGGAAAACTTGGGTAACTCCGAGGCGAGACGCCAGCCTGCCCGAGAGCACCTAAAAATCGGATAGAATGGGAGCCGAGTTTTCTGTTGAGAGTTCCTATGCGAAGGCGGATTATGAAGAGTTTTCAAACGGACTGCGGTGGGTGGACTTGGCTGGCGGTGGTGATGCTGGCAGCAATGTGCTCGCTTCCAGCCCGACATGCTCTGGCTGATACGCCTTTTCGTGTGCACACGCTCAGTTCTGACAGCGAGTTTAGTGCGGCCACGACGATTGACATCGATGGCGACGGCCGACTGGACGTGGTGTCGGGGGCATTTTGGTATCAAGCTCCCAATTGGGATAAGCACACGCTGCGTGACGTGGCGATGATCCGAGGCCGCTTTGACGACTATTCCAACTTGGCCATGGATGTCGACGGCGACGATGACTTGGATATCATCAGCGTCAATTACCGTAGCAAGAGCCTGTACTGGTGCCGCAATCCAGGTCCGGCGGCTATGCAAGAGAACCCGGATTTGCGTTGGGAACAGATTGAGATCGATCGACCAGGCAGTAGCGAGACGGGGCGGTTAGTCGATATCGACGGTGATGGGCACCTAGACATTTTGCCCAGCGGAACCACCTTTGCCGCTTGGTATCGCCTGCAGCCCGCCTCACAATCTGAATCGCAGACAGCCGCTGAAGATGTTAGGTGGCAGCGTTATGACTTGCCTACCGAGCTGATCGGGCACGGCGTGGGGGCGGGCGATATAAATGGTGACGGCCGCATCGACGTCGTGGGACCCGGCGGCTGGGCCCTGGCTCCGCCCGATCCGCTCACTGGCCGCTGGCGGTGGCAGCCCGAATTTAGCCTCGCCCAAGACTGCGGCTTGCCCATCTTAGTGCACGATGTCGATGCGGATGGCGACGCGGATCTGATCTGGTCCCGAGGGCACAATTACGGAGTCTACTGGACGGAGCAAGTTGGAGAGTCAGAATCTTCGTTGCAGGTTATGCCCGGGGTTGAACTGGCTGAACTGGAGCCGCTGATCAGTAGCCGCAAATGGATTACGCATGCAATTGATACGAGCTGGTCGTGTGCGCACACGCTGATACTGGCGGACATCGACGGCGATGGAAAAGATGACTTGGTGGCTGGCAAGCGGTTCCAAGGTCATGACGGGAAGGATCCAGGCGAGAATGATCCATTGCAAATCGCGTGGTATCGCTTTGATAGTAACTCCCGAACTTGGCAAAAACAGATTGCGAGCGTCGCCGCAGACGTTGGAATTGACTTGGATTCCGTCTGTGCGGATATCGACGGGGATGGTGACGTCGACATCCTGGCGCCCAGTCGCATTGGCCTGCATTGGTTAGAAAATTTGAGAGTTGGGCAGGGCTCGGCGGCCAAATTGCTGCAAGACAACGCGGCGCAAGTAGCCAATCCGCCGAGTGGCGAAATCTCGAAGCGGGATGCGAGCCCGACTGCGTTCAACGCAGCGAGCCAGACTCCGGAAGGGACGTTTGATTTGTTGCGGATCGATGCAGCCGATGGAGAAGTGAAGCGGGCTGAGACGCCTATCGCATTTGGGCCACGCCGTCAGCAGATTATTGCGGCGTTTGAATCGATCGCCGGACCGTTGCCCGGACCTCACCACCGCCGGGACTTGGATGTGCACATCTCCAGCGTGGAAAAGACGGATAAATACTGGAGGATCAAACTTTCATTCGCCAGCGACGATGTGAGTCGCGTACCGGCGTATCTCCTTGTTCCTATGCATATTAATGAGCGGATGCCAGCGATGCTCTGCCTGCATCCCACGCATGCGGAACTTGGCAAGTCACAGATCTGTGGCCAGGGAGGGCAGCCGAGTATGTTCTATGCGCATGAATTGGCCGAACGTGGGTTCGTGTGCCTGGCGCCGGATTATCCAAGTTTCGGCGAATACGAATTTGATTTCCAAGCCCATCGTGACTTGTATCCAAGCGGTACGATCAAAGCGGTGTGGGACAACGTGCGAGGTCTCGACTTTCTTGAGAGCTTGCCGTGCGTGGAACGCGATAAGATCGGCGTGATTGGGCATTCCCTGGGTGGACACAACGCATTATTCACGGCGGCTCTCGATGGCCGTGTGCGGGCGGTCGTAACCAGTTGTGGCTTCACCGCTTTGGAGGACTACCGTGGCGGCGATTTAAGTGGTTGGACGAGCGATCGATACATGCCAGCCATCGCAGGCTTTCAGAATGCTACTGAGCTACCCTTCGATTTCGCTGAGCTCCTGGCCACCATTGTGCCACGCCCATTGTTCGTTTCGGCCCCGTTGAGAGACGACAATTTTGATGTCGCAGGCGTACGCAAGTGCGAGGCGAGTTTAAAACCGGTCGTCGAACTGTATAGTCAAATTGAAAAGCCGGGCGATGTGCATTTCGTCTATCCGGAGGCCGGGCATGACTTTCCCCAAGCGGTGCGTGAAGAGGCGTATCAATGGCTCCGCGATGAGATGCGCGGCAAAGACTAAGTCAAGCAAAGCCGATCGCGACAGGGCACTCTTTGGATCTGCACTCGCCAGAGTGCAGTACCTGCTAAGGAGCAGCAGTGGTTGCGGGGGCAGCTCGGCTTGCCCCGTGCTGAACATCGAGTGATGTTACGGTCAGAACAACTCCACCAACACGGCAGGAACGACCTCTAGCCGGTCTTCATCGCCTCGGGTTGCGCTCGGCTCGCCAGCGCTCGATGCCGTACAACGGCGAACTCGCGGGCGATCAAGAAGAGCCTGTCCCCAAACTGCACTCCCACTTCTGCCCTGCAAATCGACGAACGGCATAAGCTTCGGCTTAGACCATGGCCTTTCTCTTCATGTGCCCCACAACCACGGGAAATACTGAAAAACACAATCCAATCGTGGGCATCCAGAACCCTGCAGCAGATTTGGTTTTGATTGACTTTCTGCCCCGAATAAGTCACTATGAAATCGGGCACATGGTGATTTAAGCAGAACCGTGCAGCCCGCTTCGGAGGAATAAGACATGACACTGAACATACCAAGCGAATACGCACACGTTCTCGACGAAGCCGTTGCCAGTGGTGCGTTTGCGTCTACCGACGAAGCCATTCGCCATGCGCTCAGCCTTCTCGCTGCGGAGCACCATATCGTTGACGGTGAACCGCCAACGGAAGACGATGAACAATGGGCGGCTCGATTTGAAGCATGGGCGGAGAGTCATACTCCGTCGAAACACTTTGTCGATTGCAGCCGCGATTCGATCTACGATGGTCGTGACAAGTGAGAAGCCTGATCGATACGAGTATTGTCGTTCGCACTTCTCAACCAACTTCAGACGCATTCCGGTTGGCCGTTGACGCAGTCAAACGGCTTCGCCCCAACGGTTTCCGGGGCTGCTTGGTTCCACAAGTCTTCTATGAGTATTGGGCCGTTGTCACGCGTCCCATCAACGTCAATGGCCTTGGATTCACTGCAGAGCAAGCGGCATTGGAACTGGCCCAGCTCACGTCCATGTTCGACTTCGTTCGTGACGAGAGAGCGATATTCGAACATTGGCAACGACTGGTTACGAGCTACAAGGTTTTAGGGAAGAACTCTCACGACGCGCGTTTAGTCGCCGCGATGTTACGGCATGGGATCACGCATATCCTGACGCTGAATCCAAAAGATTTCGCCCGATTCACGTCGATTAAGATCATGACACCTTCAGACCTTGTTACAAACAGCTAAGTCGAATTAGCCCGATGGTGTCTGGCGGAAGCTAAAACTCGAGTCTGCTCTCGATCGAACGACTCGCAACGGTCTCGAGTTGGACTTCACGATGAACCAACAAACTGAGACGCTGGTGCAAAGACTTCTCGCCAGGACCCCAGTGGTCTGGAAGTTGTTCAACGCAGTACACGGCAGCCGACGATGAAAGCTTGGATCACTGAAACCCTTCAGCCGATTGTGCACTGAATTATCAACACCGTTGGGGCTCGCTAACGCGGAGCATTCGACGGCAGAAGAGATTCGTTACAGGCATCCATCAAGAGCGCAAACTGCGATATCAATTCAGATTGAAGGGCAATTACATCGAGTCGCCATTTGACCTGCCTGTATAGCCATCCGAACCAAAAGTCGCCCCGCTCAGTACGCGGTGAGTTTCAATCCGATAATGGACACCATCAATAGGATGAGAAAAAAGATACGGCCGGCGTTCACGGGCTCGCCCAGAAAGGTCATGCCTAAGACAATTGCGCCGAAAGTGCCGATGCCAACCCAAACGGCGTAGGCTGTCCCAATCGGAAGGGTTCGAGCTGCAAGAGCAAGCAGATACATACTTGCCATGATGCCAGCGATGGTCAGAACGCTAGGAACGAGCTTGGTGAAGCCCTCGGTGTATTTCAGGCCAATCGCCCAGCCCGCTTCCAAGAGACCTGCAATAACGAGAATAACCCATGGCATGACAACGCTCCTTTTAGGGTGCGCGTCGTCTTATCTTAACCGGGTACGTCGCTCATCGTCCGGGCCTGAATGGCAATTACGATAGTAGATTGTTGGACCGACAGGTCCCATTGTCAAGGCAGATGCTCAGGACGTCGGCGCGTCTCGGCTTCCTGGGCTTCACCGCATTTGCGGCGATGTGCCTCTGCCGGCAACAACGTTTTGTTTTAGCGTGCCACCGGACTTACCAAAACTCTTTGGTTGCCGAGGCTAGGCTCAAACCACCGTACAGTTTCCAGAGCAACTTGCGATGTAGGATCTTCTTGCACAAGCGACTCGCGTTCTAGTCGCCCCATCGCAAGCATACCGATAGACTCCCCGAAAAAAGAACAGCTCGCCAACGCGAAGTGCGTTGGCGAGCTGTGACGTTATTCAATTCGAAGCGGCGGAGACCGCGAGAAAACCTACGCGGCGACCACTTGGTCGCGTTGGCCGGCCCAGGTGATCCAGTCGGTGACTTCGGCTAGGTCGGGAGCGGGAGCTCCGCGGAGGATGCGTTTTCCTTCGCTGCTGTGAGCGATCGGCGTGACTTCGTCCAACAACCATTTCGGATTGCATTGACTCAATTGCTTCGCGCTGGTGATCTCCGCAGCAACCAACAACTGGGCGTCGTGGCCACGTAGCATCGGCGAAGTGCACATCAGCTTCGATTGCAATTGCCATTGGCGAACCGTTTCGGCTGTGATCCGGCGGTGGTTCAATTTGTCCGCGACAAACGCGGGATCGGCATCCAACAGATCGGCAACCGTATAGACACCCGCTTTCTCCAATCGCTTCGCCATCGAAGGCCCGATCGAAGGAGCGTCGACGACATCGCTCTCGTTGCTCAAGTAATACCGCAGAGTCCGCGACTTGCTATCGCCATCGATCGGCACTGTCGAACGCTCCGATCGCTCGCCGCGACTGGTGCGTGTGACGCGTGTCCGCGTCGACCGTTGGCTTCGCCCGTTGGACGAACCTTCGCGGTCGCTCGATCCGTTGCTGGATCGGGATGACGAACGGCTGCTCGAACGAGAAGACGAATTGCTGCTTCCCGATCCGTTTCGCGAACTCGAACGCTTGGTGCTGCGGACGACACGATTGCCTTCGTGGTCGTATTCGTATTCGACTTCCAGATCGGCGATTCCATCGCCATCGTAGTCGTAGGTCTCGCGGTAGCTGTTCACCGAACCGGTACGCTGACGAACCGATTCGTGGTCGTACGGATTGGGGAACGAAGAGTGATCACTCGACAGTGGACGGCTGGTGCTTTCGCCGCTTTGCCCATCTCGCGACGAGGTGCGACGACGGCGAGTGACGCGAGTCGTGCGACCACCGCGCGACTCATCGGATCGTTCACCGCTGCGGCTGCGAGTCGATGTGCGCGTGGTTCGTGTCGATTGGCGATCGCCATCGCGATGACCTCGCAGAACAGCTCGGCTGGCCGAAGCGATCCAAGTCGTGATCCGCGACAATTCGTAACTGGTTCCGCTGCGGAGCGTCTCGCGTCCCAAGTCGGTCGCCAGGAAGCGTTCGACTTTGACCAACAGTTCGGTGGGATGCAGTTGAGCCAATTCCTTAGGCGTCGTGACGCCACAGCCGACGAGGATTCGTGCATCGAAGGGACGCAAGCCGGGAACGCGGCAGACCAGATCGGATTCGATCTGCCAGCGGCGGATCGTGCGATCACTGACGCCCGCCAATCCAATTCGCGAAGCGATGTTGGCGGCGTTGCTGGTCAACAGATCCCCCACCGATTCGACACCGATGCCACGCAAGCGGGCTGCGGCGACCGAATCGACCGACGGAGCCAAGTCGATGTGACTTTCCGGGGTCAAAAAGTGGCGACCGATCAGCGTTTCGCCGTCGATCGTTGTTCCGGTTCGCGATTCCTTGCGATGGTTCGGTTCGTATAAACCACGCATCGTGCGGCGTCGCGGATAGTTGTTCGCAGGACTCCAGCTGCGGCCGGGAGTGTGCGACGGATTGTCGTACAAACCGTTCGATTCCCGCCAAGCCATATCAAGGAAGCGGTTGACGTCGTACAGATCGCTGCCGGCCGCTCCGTTGTTCAAGTTGTTACGGGCAGGCAGTGCATCGGTCCATGCACCCTGTTCCGAGAGGTCGTCGACCAACGCTTGCGAACGTGTAAGCACAAGCACTTGGTTGCCGCCGGCGGCAAATTCAACCAACGTGCGAGCGACGCTACGGTGATCGTGATGATGCACGACGGGATCGTCGATGATCAACGGCATCCCAGTCCGATTTTCGTTCATCAGGCAACAAACCGCCATCCGCACGGCAAGCGCTGCGGTTCGGCGATCGTCCGACGAGATATCCGATTCGCGGCGACCATCGACACGAACTTGATCGGGGCCGACCAATTCGATCGTCCGCAATCGGCCCGCTGTCAAACGCGTCAACCAATGGTTTGCACAAGCGATCAACGGCGATTGCGTGGCATGACCGGCGGCTTCCATACGTCGCAGTTCGTCATCCAAACGGGCTCGTTCGCGACGCAATCCGTCCAACGAATCGAGCCATTCCAAACGACGTCGCACGTCGGCCAATTCATTTCGCAAGTGAGCCATGCGATCGGAATCGACAAACGGCCGTCGTTCGATCGGTTGGGACAACATGTCGCGTTGCAGGTTGTCGATGTCGCGAACAACTGTCGCCAATTGGTCGTCGGCGCGTTGCAGTTCGCTTCGCAATCCGGTCAATTCATCTTGCAACCGTTGGCGGCGGGCGGATGCGGCATCGCTCGATCCGACGCTTGGCGGGCAATGTTCGCTGACCAACCAATCGCGCAGATGAGGCGTATCGGTGTACGGATTCCAGTCGCCGTAAGCCGACGACAACTGATCCATTGGGATGCCATGTTCGCGAGATGCCAGTCGCATCAAGTCGCTGCGATCGGCGATCAAACGCTCGATCGCCGACATCAGTTCCTGTTCGCAGCGGCGCAGTTGCGCCAGTTCGTCATCGAACCGTGCGTGTGGTTGGTGCGCATCGCGGCGTCCCAATCCTTCGCGAATCGTATGCAATTCGTCACGCATCGCGTGCAGGTTGCGAGCCTGCGTCGAAGCGTCGTTGCCGTAGCGGTAGTAGCCGTCGGTATAACAACCGGCCAATGCATCGAGTTGGCGTTGAGCGTGATCGATGCGTCCTTCCAGACTGCTCAGATACTCATAAGGGTCGCTCGCCGCATCGGCACCGCTGCGATAAGCAGGCCGCGTGGCCGCGTCGCTGTAGTACGGTTTGTCGCTAGAATCCTGCAATCGCTCGCGCAGCGACCGGACCTCTTGCATCGTGCGACGCCAGCGAACCAATTGCGCGTCGAGTTCTTCCAACTGCAGACGATAGTCTTCGGCGATCGTCCAGCGTTGTGGTTCGTGTTGCGGCACGTGAGACAACCGATCCATTTCGTCTTGGATGTCGGTGATCGATTCACGCAGTTCGTCTTGGAAATGGCGCAGACGAGTCGCTTCCAGTTGAGCGGCTCGCAGACGCTGTTCGGCGTGGCTGCGGTCGGGGCGATCGAGCGACTTTTCGCTGACGACGCTTCCGCGTTCGAGCGTTTCCAGTTCCGTGGTCAAACGGCGGCGACGCATCTCCAGCTCATCGCGATTTTCGGTGCCGCGATAATCGCGTCCGATCTGAGCGTCGATGTCGACCAATCGCAACTTGATGCGTTCGATCTCTTCGGATGGACGATTGACCGCGCAAGCCAGCTCAAAGCCGACCGAAGCCGCAGCTTCGAAGACGCGAGCGATCGATGTCTCGTTGGTGTCGGGAGCGACAACCATATCGACAAGCGCCGGTGGAATCGCATCGGGACGCCGCGAGTGGTAGCCGTAATGTCGGTAGCGTTCGTCGGCGTAAGCTGCATCGCGAGGCGAGAAATCGATCAGCAAACGGCCGTCATGGGTGCCGTCGGATTCGCGTTGGCAATGATACAGCCCGCGATGGTCGGCCCAGGTGACGCGGCCAACGGTTGCACCGTGGCGGTCGTATTGGTTGCCCAGCATCACGCCGCGGATGAAATCGACGATCGCAGTCTTGCCCGAGCCCTCGGGGCCCCAGATCGCGTTGATTCCGTTTGAAAATGGCCCGATATTTTTCTTACCGAATGGGCCGTAGACGTCGATGTCTAAGCGTTCCAACAACATGGGTCTGGCTCCTCCTTGGCCACAATACAAACCGATTCCATCGATTTACGGGAACGATCAGAATAACGAGCGGTCGACAAGGGACAAAGAGCGGTTTGCCACAAAATCGACTTTCCCACCAGAATTGACTCAAGTTTCGCCCTGCCAATGCAGGGGAAATCGAAGAATCCGAATGCTATCAATCCGAATAGCCGTTACCGGGGGCCCCTGGAAGACGACTCGTGAGCCACGAATAGGATTGCGACCTCATTTACGCTGAATCGCCATTGGACAGACCTTGCGCGATCGCTAAGCTTTAACGTTGTTCGTTTTTTGTTCGACTTGTTGAAGGAATGTTATTGTGTTTGTGGCCGTCTCTTTGGAAAGCATGCCCGATTTGTCAATTGAAGACGCGGTGGAGATCGCGGACGATTTGGAATTTGCGGCCGTTGAAATCGACCTGCATGAGGATGGAGGCCACGTTCGTCCCAGCGAAGTCCTAACCAACCCCGATACCGCCTACCATCGCGTGCGTCTGTCGCATCGCTTGGATATCGCCAGCTTCAGCGTCCGCCTGCTCTCCACCGGCGATGAGCATTACGAGCAGTTTGCCGAGCTGTGCAAGTTCGCCAAGCTCTGCAAAGTCGTCACGCTGACGGTTCCATCCGCCGAACTCGGAACACCGTTTAACGAAGAGGTCGAACACCTGCAACGGTTGGTCGACATCGCCGAAACCGAAGGCTGCCGCGTCGCCGTGCGAACGCAGATCGGCCGATTGAGCGAAGATCCCGACACGTTGATGGTGCTGTGCGATAACGTTCACGGCCTGGGAATCACGCTCGACCCAAGCGTCTTCATGTGCGGTCCGTGCAGTAACAAGAGCCTCGACCGGATCATGAAGTACGTCTTCCACGTCCACCTGCGAGATTCGAAGCCCGATGCGTTTCAAGTCAGCGTCGGCCAGGGCGACCTCGATTACGCCAAGCTGATCGGCCAACTCTCGCACGAAAAATACGACCGCGCGTTCAGCATCCACATGTCCCCGATCGATGGCCTGGACCACCGCGTGGAACTGCGAAAGCTGCGCCGCTTGACCGAATCGCTGCTGTAATCGTTTCAGTCCTGCGACACTCGATCGAGCACCGGCCGCGAATCACTCAGCGGCCGACGAAGGTTCCTGAGGATCGGCAACCGAATCGATAAGTTCCCCCACGGCTGCATAAAACTCGGCCGTGGGAGAATCGAGATGCCCAAAGTTCTCCAGCTCCAGAAATTGCTTGTTCTGCGAGGGGCAAGCGTCGAACAACTGCTTGCCCGAGGTGAACGGTACGATCTCATCGACCGGCCCGTGGATCTGCAACAACGGGCCGCGATAGTTCTGGATCCTGTCGACCGATGGGTAGCGGTTTCGCATCAGCCAACGGATCGGCGCCCAAGGGTAGATCGACTGCGCCAGTTCGACGATCGAATGGAAGGTGCGATCGAGGATCAACGCCTTCGCACCTAGCTCCGACGCCAAGTGGACGGCGATACCGCCGCCTAGACTCAGCCCCCAAACGATGACTTCGTCGTCGGCAATCTCTGCCCGCTGGGCCAGCCACCGCTGCGCCGCCTCGCCATCCTGCAAAACTCCAGTCTCCGTCGGCTCCCCTTCGCTGCGACCGTAGCCGCGATAATCGAACACGAAGATCGAAATCTGGTAGAGATCGCGGAGCTCGGAAATCCAGTCCCCCAGATCGGCCACCTGTTGAGCATTACCGTGGCAAAACAGAAGCTGAGCCCTCGGCTGTGGATGCTCAAAATACCAACCGTGCAAAGCGGTTCCATCGGTCGACGTAAAGTTCACGTCTTCGAATTGCAGGTCGGGACGATTCCAATTGGCCGCCGCGACGGAGGGAGCGGGGTAGACCAACGAGGTTTCCAGCCAGGTCAACATCAGCAGCATCGCCAGGTAGAGTCCCACGACGACCGCAAGTGACATCCGGACACAGCGACGTGCCAGATTCCAATACGGCCGCCGGGCGGGAGCGGTTTCGTGTTGCGATTCGGATTCAAGTTGCGACGGGTTTACGATTTCTTCAGTTGGCATCTTGCACCACTCGGCGAACGTTTGCTTCATCGACCGGATCGATCACGCCGCGATCGGTGATGATCGCGGTGATCAGTTCCGCCGGCGCGACATCAAACGCCGGATTGTAGACCTCGACGCCTTCGGGCACCGTTCGTTTGCCAAACGCTTCGGCGATCTCGTAAGCGGCACGTTGTTCGATCGGAATCAAATCGCCGCTAGCCAGCGAGAGATCAAATGTGCTGCACGGTGCGGCAACGTAAAACGGAATGTTGTGATGTTTGGCGAGAACGGACAGTCCATAGGTCCCGATCTTGTTGCACGCATCGCCATTGGCAGCGATCCGATCGGCACCGACGATCACCGCGTCGACACGGCCTTCCTTCATCACACAAGCTGCCATCGAATCGCAGATCACCGTCACCGGAACGCCATGCTGCTGCAGCTCCCACGCCGTCAAACGCGCTCCCTGCAACAGAGGCCGGGTTTCATCGGCGAAGACGTGTAGCGTCTGCCCCGAATCGTGAGCGGAATAGATCACCGCCAAGGCCGTGCCGTATTCAGCGGTCGCAAGCGCACCGGCGTTGCAATGCGTTAGCACATTTTTTGCCGCAGCGATCAACGGAGCACCGTGCCGGCCGATCGCGTGACAAGTCTCGCGATCCTGTTGATGAATCGCGCGGGCTTCGGCCAACAGAGCTTCCAAGAACGCATCGGTCTTCCCGAAGCCGTCGCGGTCGATCACTTTCCGCATCCGGTCCAAGGCCCAGAATAAATTGACAGCTGTCGGCCGGCTGGTCGCCAAATAATCGGCCGCAGCGTGAGCCTGCTGCTTCGCTTGATCGACGCTCTGCCGCGTCGTTTCCGCAGCCCCAATGCAAACGCCATACGCCGCAGCGACTCCGATCGCGGGTGCTCCACGGACCGACAACCGCTTGATCGCCGTCCAAACCTGTTCGACCGACCGACAATCGATTTCGACAAGCTCGGTCGGCAAACGCGTTTGGTCGATCAAACGCAGATAGCCGCTGGTCTCCTGCTGCCAGGAAAGGGGTTCGATCTTGGCGGGGGTGCTCATCGTGCTGGTCTTCGAATTTCGAGTGACAAGAGGGGACGACCTGCCGAAACGTTTTATGCTCCGACTATTCCGAAAGGCTTCGCAATTGCAAAGCCTTCCCTGGCGCGGTCTTCGATCGTGGCATGATCGCCGCATTGGGGCCGCGATTCAAGCCTGCCCCCCGTCGTTTTACTTCTGATAGATCGGCAGGTAATGGTACTTCACCGACAGCGTCAGCATCGCCAGCGATGTCGAATAGACGTGGCCGATCCGCTTCTCATCGCCCCCTTCAGCCAACCACGATCCGTCTCCCTGCTGTCGTGGCAACAAGACTTTGGCCACCTGCTGCTCCGCCTCTTTCGCATGCTCGCCGCCGCGTTGATACATCCCTTGAGCGTAATAGTAGGTGCCGTAATGGAAGAAGCGGTCGTTGTGTTTGGGCGGATGCTGCATCAACCATTCGGAAGCTCCCGCGACCAGTGGCGAATCGTATTGACCGCAGACCTGCATCGCCAACAATCCGGCGGCGGTCATCGTGAAGCTGGCGTGGCGTTGTCCGGGAGTGTAGCTGAAGCCCGCCGGCTTCTGATCGTCGGGCAGGCCATTGCGATCCAGCTTGGCCGTATACGATCGCTTCAGATAGTCGACAGCATCGTCGATCGCGCTACCCGGGACCTTCAAGCCGTCGTTCTTCGCCGATCGCAGGGCCATCAATTGCCAAACCGAAACCGAAAGATCGGCATCGCTGGAGGTCGGGGTGTAGCGCCATCCGCCTTGATTCTCTTGGCTCTTCTGATGCCTCTGCGACTTCAAAATCAGATCGATCGCCGCCTGACAGCGGTCGTGAATCAATTGGTCTTGCGCCGGGTCGGTTCCCATCCCCAGCATCTCGGTCAGCATCAGCGTCGTGATCCCGTGACCATACATCCGCGATCCATCGTGCCGCCCGTAGTAGCCTTCATCGTCTTGGCGACCGTCAGCAAGAACGTAAGCCAGCCCCTTGGCTGCCGCTTCGCCAGCAGGAGTTGGATCGCCAGGCAGATGCCCGACCGAAGCCAACGCCATGATCGCCAAAGATGTCATCGTGGTGTCGTGGCTGCGATCGACGATCGCTCCATCGGCTCGCTGCTTGCCGACTAGAAACAGAACCGCCTTGTCGACAGCGCGGTCGATTTCGTCTCGCTCAAAACGGGACTCTTCCGCCAGCGATGGAGTTGCGATTGCAAACAGCAACGCCAACAGGGCAAGTGACGATCGACAACACATGCAACGGAACCGAGTTGTGAGGAAGTGAACGGAAGACCGGACCAATCATCCGCAACCGATTCGCGTTTTGACTTCGTTTCCGCCGGACGATTGACTAGTTCAAATCGTCCGCCTTGGCGTCGGCCAGGCTGCGGTCGTGTCGCAGAATGAAGCGTTGATCATCGCTTTCGAAAACCGCAAAGCGATCGGTCACTTCCACGATTGTACCCTCGATCGAACCGACTTTGAACGTATCGCCGACTTTCAGTTTCAGCAGCTTGTTCTGCGTCCGAACGCGAATCCACGCACTCCATTGACCGCGGCTTTGCACCAGCCCGGTCAGAACCGCTTGCTGCGATTCGTCGAACGGGGGCGGGCCTTCGGCGACGACAGGCTCCGGCGGCGGATCGCCGACCTTAAATACAAGCATCGTTTCGATCTCGCGACTCGGCAAACCGTTGTCCCAAGCCCGCACCTTGATGTCGAATTCGCCCTTCTCCTTCGGGCGGCCGATCAATTCGCCACGGCTGAACTGCATTCCCGCTGGAAGATCGCCGACGACTTCGTATTCGACACGGTGATCCTTGTCGGGATCATCGAACTTCAACCGCTTCGAGAAATCGGTATCGATCGATGCCGTCAACGTCTTTTCGCCACTGTAACGCGGTGGCTGGTTGGCGGGACTGAACATGTTGCGGTTGACGATCGCTTCGACCAACAGCGGCGCGACCCCGTCGACTCGCGGATCGGTCGTGTTAGGGGCGGGTTGATCTCGCGCCGCATCGGCAAGCGCGATCGCTTCAACATCGATGTTCATCAGCAGCTTGCCCTCTTCGCTAGAGGGCCGCAGGACCAACTTCTTGGCGCGTTGCAGATAGTTCTTCTCGTGGAAAGCCGTCAGGAATTCGCTGACCTTTTGAATGTTCCCCACGCCGCCGATTCGGAACGTGTAGACGCGATACAGTTTGTTCGAGCCCTGTTCGCCCACGTAATCGACAGCGCGATTCTGCAGTCCCGATTGGCTGACCAATTTCTCCAGCCATTCCTTGTATTCGGCCTGAGCCCGTTGAGGATCGCTGGGGAGCGAACGCCGGCGGTATTCGGCGATCTGAGTTTCTGCCTGCAGACCTGCAAACTCCTGCTCCTGCTGATCGATCAGCTTGTCTTCCAAATTACGCAGCTTGTTCGCACGCGTCTGCAGCCCCGATCGATACCCGCTGAGACTGAACTGCAGCCCCACAGCGACGACCAAACCGCCGACCAAATAGACAAGTAATTTTTCGCGTTGGTTCATGCGGACACCTCGTCGCTCTTGCTTTCGTCGCTCTCTGATGCGTCGCTATCGCTTGCGTCGGCTTTGGTTTCTTCAGTCTCCGATTCGTCGGCATTCGATTTGCCCGCGGCAGGATCTGCTTGCTCCGAATCGTTTGCCGGCATCGCGGCTTCGGTCGTGGTCGACTCTTCTTCGCCGGAACCCTCCGGCGTTGTATCCGCTTCGGCTGCCGAAGGCTCTTCGGTTTTCGCAGGCGTCTCTTTCACATCCGTCGGCGCGGCCTTGGGTTCAGCTGAATCAACAACTACTGGCGCCGCGAGTCGTTGCTCACGAACGCTTGCCGCTGGGATGCGGATCGTATCGTTGAACTGGAACTTAAAGGTCTCGTTCCGCGGATCGCTCTTCACCCCGTCGCCAGTCACCGCGTGGTCGGCGTCTCGCAATTGGCTCTCCATCGCAATCACCGCTGCCGGTTCGCGAGCGACGCCTTTGATCGCCATCGTCGCACCGCCGCGAGGATCGGCAGCAACCGTCAACTGCTCGATTCGCATCTGTTCAGCCGGCCCAAGGTTTTCACTCAGATAAGCCAGCTCGCCCAGCATGAAGACATCGCCGTCGAGGAACTGGTCGATGCGAGCCAGGTTCGCTTTGCTGATTTGCGCCGCGGCAACGGCATCGTTCAAATCGTTGCTGGCAACCAATGTCTGTTGGTACTTGGCATCCAAGCGACTCAACTGACTCCACGCCAACCAACCGATCAACAAAACCAACGCAGCGGCCAGACCGCCATACAACGCGTAGCGATCGCGATTCGATTTCGGTTCGGGCGGACGACGTGGGTTCAGGAAGTCGATCAGCCCTTGGCCTTTCAGCACATCCCCTTCCAACAATCCCAACAGCGGTGCAAACCGGCCGACATGTTGCGGCATCCCGTTGGGAAGCTCCGCTGGCGTTTCGACCAGACTGAACGGATCGACCGATTTCGCTTCGATCCCCAGCTGTTCAGTCAACTGCTGACGCAATTCAGTATGAAACGCGGGGTTGCCCCAAACGATGATCTGTCGCTGGCTGGAATTGCTGCCGTCGCGGCGAACCGCCATCAAACTGCGACGTGTTTCGTTGACGATCGTCCGCAGCCGAGCTTGTTCGTCCGTCGGAACGCGAACCGAACGCAAGAAGGCGGGCGTCTTGCCGCGCATCACGATCAGGTCGACCTCGTCGGCCAACGTATCGATCAGAATCGTCTCGCCCGAATCGGGCTGCTTCAGCAATTGGAACAGCGCCGCCGCTGCGGTCGGACGCAGCACGATCCGCTGCAACTGCAATTCCGATGGCGCACAGACCCGGCGAATCTCGTCGATATGTTCGGGAGCCAAAGCGGCCGCGGCCACTTCGACTGCGGTGTCGCTGCGAGCGATCGGCAGGTAATCGATCGCCGCTCGTTCGCCCGCGGCGGCGAACTGCCGGACCGCTTGGAACCGCACCACATCGGGAAGCTCTTCATCCGGAATCGCCGGCAGACTCAATTGACGCAGCTCCGCCCGGCCTCGACCGATCGCAACCAGCGTCGGCAATTTCTGCAGTCCACGCTCTGCCAATGCGTCGGCCAACTGCTTGCCAATCGCATCGGACTTCGCTCCGCTGATATCGACGGTGAAGACATCGGTCACGACAAACCGGTTGCCACGCGGCCGCGCCGCTACCACGCGGATCTCGTTGTCGTCCCATTCGATTGCTAACTGCTTTGCCATATTTCTTTGCCGTATGCTTCCGCGGAATTCTCTCGCTGCACTACTCTGCGATGCTTAATGTTTGCATCCCGTCCTCGCCTCGCACGCCCAACGTGCCGACGTCAAACCCGCGTCCCAAGTGACTCAGGCTTCGCCAATAAACGATATCGGGATTGATCGTCGTCGCGTCGATCACGACTTCCACCCGAGCCGATTGATTGGCTCCTTCGAAATAGCCGACAACTTGAGCCCGAAAGACATCGCCCCCGGCGGTGACCAACGGCAGCAGTTGTCGCATCTGTTCCAACGTCAGGATCCCTTCGACCAACGGCCAGGTCTCGAAGCGTCGGTTCTCGCTCTCGGACTGTTCGCCGCGAGCTTCGACCAACGCCAGCGCCGTCTCTTCCTCCAAGATGGGCAGACCGTAGATCAGTTCCGCCGGACACTCATTCAGATTAATCCGTCCCGGCATCGAATCGTAGTCTTTCGATGTCAACAAGCCCATTAAATAAGGCATGTAAGTCGCCATCGATAACGGTTCGTTGGCAAACGGCGACTGGTAGACCGTTTGGTCGTTCCCCTCGCCGACGACCACGGTCGCTCCGACCAAGTCCAACAGTTGCGAGACCTCGACTTTCCCTTCGGAAAGATCCAGAGTGCTCAAGACCGACGAAGACCACGCTTGCCCACCGCTCGCCTGCGACACCGCCTCGGCAGCATCCGAATCGCCACCTGTTGACGCCGTAGCACCCGATTGTCCGGCGACGCGGTAGGCGACGATAAAACTGGCCCAATCCTCGTTGCCCAACACGTCGGTCAGATCGGCTTGCAATTGTTCCAGATCTTCGGCGTTGACATCCACGCGGTCCGCTCCATCGGCGGTCTTGTTCCCTTCGCGGCTGTAGACCGTCAGAAATGCGGACCAGCCGAGCGAGGCCGTCGATTGATCGCCCGTCGTAATGTAGGTCTGTTCGATCGGATCGATGATGCCGTTGCGATTAGTGTCGGCGCCAAACAACAGTTCCGGCGTCACGCCGCGAACCAACAACAACTCCTCCACGCTATCTAACGGACCGTTCTTGGGACCGTACGGCGTCGGCAGGGCGTTGTAATAATCGTATTCTGCGCCGAAGTCGCGCTGCTCGTCGTCTTCATCCAACCAATCCAAGATCGAATCGGCAACGTCTTCGGTCATGTTGGGCAGCGACATCAGCAGTTCGCGAGCGATGTTGTCGCTGACCACCGCCTGATCGGTATCCGCCAACCCCAGATCGGCCGCCGCCTGCAACGCTTCGTCGCCGACGGTATAGTTCTCTTCGATCACCGTTAACACGTTTAGATTCAGCCGCGCCGATTCGTTCTGCAATCCATATCGGATTCCCGAAAACTCTCCCATCGCGTCGATCGACGGCGCGATCACCGTGACGTTGCCGCGACGCTGCGGATCGAGATCGGGGACGACGTTGATCGCCTGGAACATCGCCGGATTGTTGTCGACGCCTCCCATCTCCTCGCGGCCGGTCGGCGATTGAGCGAGCATCAACCGCGCCAACTCCGTCCCCGATTCAACGAGCATGTCGGCTTGCGTTTTGCGCCCGCTCAAGATCGTCGATTCGTCGTACGCCAACATCAAGTCGGTAAACGAATAAGCAGCCATCGTGCTCACCGCGATCACAACAAGTGCGATCAGCAGAAAGATCCCGCGACGGGCGCGACGAGGAACGCGTTGTTTTGTCGTCGTTGTTTCATCGCTAACCGCCACCAACGCGGGCTCGCGGTCGACAGGGCATCGCACGTTATTAGCTTGTGCCATCGGTTAGAGCCCCGCTGCGGAAAGGTCGGTCGCGGTCGCTTCCTCTTCGGACACCAGCTGTGCCATCGGCAGGCGGACCATCAAATCATAGACGTCTCCGGTTGCCGCATCGCCGGCGGTCGCGAGTCCTGCATTCATCGGATCCTCCACTGAACCGGGCGGCTTGCCGAGAGTCAGCCGAATCTGAACGGCGATCGGCAGTCCTTGCGATTCGTCGGAATTCCATTCGTAGATCCACTGCGTGCCATCAAAATAGGCGAACTCGATCTGCAGCACCTCGGGCGCCAACACGTCGCCGGTCTGATTCAACCGCATCACATCGCCCGATTCGGACGCGTAAGTTGTCAGTTCGCGGGAGAGCGCTCGTCGCACCAGACCGCTGCTCGATTGCAGGTTCGTTGCACCGCCGCTGCTCAACTGTCCGATGCTGTCGCCAACGCCCGACAGATTCGCTTGCTGGACAAAGTAGGCGACCGTCTTCACGTCGCTGGGCATGTCCTGAATTCCGACGTCGGTCGGATTGGTCAGCATCGGCAGATACTCTTCCATCCGCGGCAGCCGACTGACGTCGAACTGGATCTGATACTGATTGCCGATCAGACCGGGGCGAACCGTCGAAGCCAACGAATCGGAGATCGCTGTCGCTTCCATTTCTTCCCCCTCCTCCACGGTCACCGCATCGGATTCGGAACTCGACGACGAACCACTCGAACCGCCCGCGGCAGCTCCCGTCGCCGACGACGCCAGGACTTCGGCGAGCGCCCCGGCATCAAACTCTTGCGGATAGATACAGGCCTGCAGATCCTCGGCGATCATTCGCAGGATCGCTCGCGCCAGTTGAGTTCGGCGGGCTTCGGAATCGCGGTCGTTCAACTGTGCCGCGTAAAACTGCATCGCAAACCCGATCATCCCCATCAACACGACGCTCAAGCCCAACGCGACGACAACTTCAAACAGCGTGAAGCCGCGGCGAGTCGCTTCGCGGCGGCAAGCCCCTGTCGTGGATCGGTGGTGGAAGTTTCCGCGGATCATGCTCCAGCTCCCTCGCTTGTCGCCATCGCATCTGCTTCCGCCGCCAACGCCGCCGCTTCGTCCTCTAGCCCTTGCAGGTCCATCGCCGGATCGATGATCCATCGCGTTAACGTGAACTCGACAGGAACCACCGATGCATCCTGCGACACCGACTGAACTTTGACTTGAACGGCAACCATCCCCGACATCGGGGCCGGTTCGGTCAGCACCGAATACTCCCATTGCCGCAGCGTGTCATTCGATTCCAACGATACGTTGGAGATCGGTTGCGGTCCGGCAGTGTTCAACATGACTTCGGCCATCTTCGATTCGCACATGATCTGAGCGCGAGCCAGGTCGCGAGCTTCGATCGCAGCTTTTGCTCCGTTGGAAACGATGTTCCCCAACATCGCCATCGCGACGCCAAAAATCGCCAACGCCAGGATGATCTCAAACAGCGAGAACCCCGTGCGAAGGAACGCTTTCCGGGGCGTCGCCGATCGATCGATTTGAGTTTTGCGTGACCGGAAGGGATTAGCTTTCATCGCTCGTCACCTCCGAAACCATCGCTTCGCCAGTGAGTCCGCGCAACTGGACTTTGACGACGCTGCCATCTTCGGATTTCACTCGCAGCACGGCCGTGCTGGTCGTCCCATCGGCGTACAGCAGAATCGGTTGGGACCATCCCGCTTCGGCAGCCATCGCGGCTTGTTGCAGAATGAACATGCTGCGCTGCGACGATTCGACTTGTTCGTCGGCAAAGACGATGTTCTCGGGCAGTTCCAAGATATCCGCAGCCGTTGGTTCGGGCGGCGTGTAGCTGGCGACGGCGGCTTGAGTTCCCGCGGTTCCGGGCAACGTCTGACCCGACATGTCGGCAGCTTCGGTCATGTCGCTGGCATCGTTCCACGGCTGGACGCTGTACCGGCTGGTGCCGATCTCGCAGCGGAACATGTGCGTCCGTCCGGTTCGCATCGCTTTGAGCCGCGACTGGGCCAAGACGATGCGAATTTCATCGCCGGCCCGTTTGATCCGCCCATCGGCCATCAGCACGCTGATCGCCGGAACGGCCATCGCCGACAGCGCGGCGATCAGAACCAAGACCAACAGCAGTTCCAACAGCGTGAACCCTCGGCGATCTGCCTGCGGGCAGCGACGAAATCGTGTTGGAATCGAGGTTGGCTGCATGATGTTGTCCGTCAGACCTAAACGGTACCGCTGGTCACAACGACATCATCTTCGGATCCTTCCTGACCATCGGCGCCGGCGCTACGCAATTCAAAGCCGGTGCCGCTGGGAGCGTATTTGTAGTCATTCCCCCAAGGATCCGCGGGGATATCTTCGTCGAAGTACGGCCCCTTCCAGCGGGTGGGGTCGGCGATGTCGTTTGGCTTCTCGCGAAGGCCTTCCAAGCTGCTCGGCAGGGTGCCGACTTGCAACTGATACAACTTGATACCGCTCTTAATATTGTTCAGCTGGGTCCGAGCGGTGTCATCTTGGGCCCCCTTTTGGATGCCGACGAAATTCACTGTCACAATTCCACCGATGATCACCAGGATGATCAAAACCAGCAGAACTTCCAACAACGTAAACGCCGCGCGACGGCGCGATCGCTGCTTACGCATTCTTCATACTCCCTTGGACAAAACGGATCGAATCGCGTGGATTCATTCAGATTCAAGCGATTTGTTGCATCGCCCGACGCGTTGCACAATTTTTGACATTGTATTCAACCCTGGCGGGCAAACATAGTTCCGGCGAATTTCCCGACGGGTGCAACCGTCAGAAACAGTCGCCTAGAAATCGAGGCACGGAACTTGCGGAAGATCTGGAAAAACCAGCATTCACCGGGATTTTTCGCGATCGCCCAGCAAATCGCAGTCCCAGTGACGCTTGACGCCCGATCGATTCCGTGTTAATTTTCGCCAACCAAACGAGGCCCACGCGCCTCGAACCCAAATCCGGGGGATTAGCTCAGTTGGGAGAGCGCCTGCATGGCATGCAGGAGGTCATCGGTTCAAGTCCGTTATCCTCCACTTAAAACGATAGAAGCCGCTGATCAAATGCGATCGGCGGCTTTTTTCGTGCGATTTCCGGTGCAATCGCTGGTCCTTAAAAAGTTCAATCAGTTCGTGCAATTTGGGGCATGAACTAGTAAGTGGTTTTCAACCAACGACTTGCGGGGTTTCACTGTCCACTATCCTCGCCTCGTGAATAGCTTGGTTCGAGTACGCCTCGGGGAGCTATGAAAAACCGAATCACGATCCGAACCATAAACCCTCGATCGCAAGTCCTTTTGTGATCGAGGGTTTCGTCGTTCACGGGATCTGCATTGGCTGTGTGGTTCGAGTGCTCTGTCGGGGGGCCGTTGGCCGGTTATCCGAACCGGATTTCCGATGCCTTCAGTTAGCGAAGGCCCGCTGTGTAAAGCGACTGGATTTCCTTGGCTGTCAGCGCTTTGCTGAAGAGGGTTAGTTCGTCGATTTGGCCGTTGAAGTTTCGGATTTTCTGAGGACTGTATTCCATGGGAGTTCCCCAGTTCCCGATTTCCGTCTCGCCGAATCGGAGTTTGAAGTTGTCTGTGGTAATAGGCGACGCGCCGACATTCTCGCCGTTGATATAATGGGTGACTTGAGCGGACTTGCTGTCGTAGACCGTGGCCAAATGTGTCCAACGACCGAGATGCTTAATGTTTAACACGGGCTCGGAATCATAGGCGACGTGGCCGCTGGGAGTCTGGATTCCAAGCAATAGGCGGCCGTCGTCTCGCAATTGCCAGTGCGGTTCACCCACGTCGTAACCGTTGGTCAGCATCAGGGCGATGAAAGGTCGGTCAATTCCATCGATGCGCACCCAGGCAGACCAGGTCAGTGAGTCGAACTCGCCGGGGATTTGAAGCCGTACACGATCCCCCGGATGTTTGAATTCCAAGGCGTCTTTTCCAGACCATCGGCCCTCGGTCCACCGACATCCAACGATCGCTCCGTTGGATTGGTCATTGTTGGTTGATCGATTCCGCAGCAATCGACTGGAGGAGGCATCCTTCTCGAACGTATAAAGAAGCACGGCTTGTGGGTTGGCGGCCAGTGATTGCTGCTCCATTTTCCATTGCTCCAGCCGTGCCGTATTTCGCGTTGATGTTAATTGCAGCAACTGCGATGACGAGACAAATTCGACGGGTTTCGTACTGGACGGTGCAATCTTTCCGGCTGCGGAAACCGATGCACTTTCGCTTTCGTTGAATTCTTGACGCGTCTCCGCGGACCGATCCGTCCCGGACTCGTAAAGCTCCACTTTGCCATCGAACACATGCACCGATGCGCTACCGTCACCAGAGACATCCATCCCAAACTCGGTGCCAAGATCCACCAGTTCGACATTTGGGGAGACCACCACGAAACCTTCTGCTTGGGGAGGAACATGTGCTCGCAGGCGACCGCGATGACAGA
The DNA here is from genome assembly GCF_007751715.1 of Rosistilla oblonga. NCBI lineage: Bacteria > Pseudomonadati > Planctomycetota > Planctomycetia > Pirellulales > Pirellulaceae > Rosistilla > Rosistilla oblonga. The sequence goes on from NZ_CP036292.1 coordinate 5,171,675, forward strand.
TCATGCGATCCGCATTCACGAACTCCAGCACTGCTGGGCCTTCAACGACCACAACCGCACCACGATAGAACTCCAGTTGGATAAGGCCGGACTGCAACTCGACCTTCCCCGGTGAAACGCTCGAACCAACATGCAGTCGAGTCTCGCCTGCCCATTGGGGGTCGTAGCTTTGTGTGACGACCGCAACACCTTCGTCGAACAGCTCAGCGAGCGATTCGTTCGGGACGCGTTGAGGTCTCGCCCACAGCAATGCGAAAAGAATCGTAGCGGAAGTTGCCAGCAAGATTGTCGCTTTTACTCGAAAGCGGCGTGTGCCAGCCGCAGTATCGCTCGTCGACTTTAGGCTTGCAGTCTTAGGCTCATGGGCCTGAACACCGTCGCTGAGCATAGCCGATAGGTGCATCGACTCAGCGAAGCGTCGACGCGCGCCGGGCTGGGCCTTCAGAATGTTCTGTAAATCGACCGATTGTTCGTCGGAGAGGCTGTCATCGCGCATTGCCGTGACAAGCTCGTCCAACCGTGTTTCCCAGATTTCTGATGACTGATTCATAAAACGCCCTCGCGTACTTTTTCGTTGATGCAATCCAACAGCAACGACTGAATCCGATTTAATCGCTTGTAGATCGCCACTCGACTGCGTCCCAGTTGCTCGGCGATCGACGCAACGCTTTGCCCCATCTCGAATCGCGACGCGAGCAGTTCTCGCCCCGACGCGTCGATCTTTTCGAGGCATTCGTTGAGCGCAACTCGCCGGGCTTCATGCTGGCAACTCACCGCGACCGCTTCGTCGGCCAGCAACGCAAACTGCTGGTCATCCAGTGGCAAGGGAACCTTCTTTTGCTTTCGGCGCCAGTTAAGAATCGTCAATCGAGAAACAGCCATCGCCCATGCGGCAAAGTCGGTTCCGATTTCGAATGTGTCGAATTTCTGCCACAGCACCGCGCTCACGTCCTGTTGAATGTCTTCGGCCGCGGTGCGGTCGTGGACCAGCGTCAGGATGAACCCGTAGATGCGGCGGTGATTGGCCACCAGCAGCGCCGAAAACCGCTGAACCTTTTCGTCGTTGTCGCTGGATTGTGTCACTAGTTCTCCACTGTCGCCGCGTTGAACGATATTGCAGTATCGGATGAGGCCGTGTGCTTCCGGCCCGTGGCGACGATACGCAAACGGTGGAAGTCAGGTTTCAGGTCACTCTTCGCAAACCCCGTTACGTCGAACCGATCCTGTGCGCTGTACAGATCGAACTCACCCATTGGTTTGCCGTCGAGCTCAATCCCTACAATGCCAAGGTCGTCGGACGTCACGCATTTGTACTCGATCGCGGTGCCGTAAAAACTAATCTCAACAGCAGATCCTTGCGGCATGCGAAACTTATAGTACGAAGCCAAATACGCCCGTGGATCCTTCACTTTCTGGACCGAACCTGGAATTGTCCGAAATATTTCCGAGCCGACTTCCTCGTCGTACATATTGTACCGTTTCATTTCCACAGGAACGTTGAATGTCAGTGGCACCTCATGGCCGGTGGGATCACGCAGGACCAACTGGGGTTCCTTTGGAAGGTACTCGGTTCGGTTCAGGATATTCTTCCACGTGGCACCGTCATCGGTTGAACGAAAGACGCCGTCGATTGCGGGAGCGAACAGCGTCTTGTCGTCTGTGTAGTTCGATGAAAACGTTGGCCCGCTGAAAAGGAGCTTTCCCTTCAGGCCAAGATTGCTCCATGACTTGCCAGCATCTTGCGATCGGAAAACGCCTTCGCCAAACGTGTTGACGTACAATGTCTGATCGTTCGCAAAGTCAGGCGAAAACGTCAAGTTGCCGATGTACTTACCGTCGAGATTCAGGTCGGCCGGTCGGAACGTCGCACCAAAATCGCTCGTGACGCGCAGACTGCCGCTTTTGTCCATCAGATACAGCAGGCCATCATTCTCGTAGTTGGGCGAGACAATGATCTTCTCCGCCCCGCGTCCGGGAGTCAAGTTTTTCCAGGACGGGCCTTCGTCGGCAGAAACAAACGCACCACGTGCTGTCGCGGCGAACACCTTTTTCTGCTGCGTCCCCTTGGGAGTGAACGAGAAACCATTGATGTAGTTTTTGTCTCCGCCGATCGACAGCAGCGTGAGTTCTTTGGTTTTGTCATTGAACTTCCACGAATGCTTCTCCGTCACTCCGAGAATCTTACGTGGCACAGAAAAGAAATAGATCAGCCCATCGTCTTTGAACTCCGGCGAGATGCCGAGCTTGCGATACAACACCGGCTTGCCAACGACCTTCGCCGTGTCGGTCTCCTTCACGTTCGCCCACGAGCGGCCTCCGTCGCTGGACCGGTACAGCCCGGTGGCGATGTCCAGCACAAAGATGGACTTGTCTTGCTCATAGTTGGGCGACAACAGCATGCCATTTGCGAAAGCAGACGTGATGCCGATGTTCGCACTATGCCAGGTATCTCCATGATCGCTGGAACGCGAAATGCCGCTATTGTACGTCGCGGTGAAAATGTCCTGCGAATCTGTGCCCGGAGCGGCGTACACGAAGTAACTCCACTTGGTGTTCCAAACGTTGATGTGTCGCCAGTACTTTCCGGAATCGGTAGTCTTGTAGAAGCCTGTTGTCTTGCCAAGAAAGATTGTCTTGTCGCTGGCGTAGCTGGGTGAGAACACGATCTTGTTGATAAGAATATTGACGTGATGAACCCATCGACTCAGCCCGTTTGATCGCGTCTCCCATTTCTGACCGCCGTCGCTGGACAGAAAAAAGTAGCCTTTGGCCGAACCGCAGGCGATCGTTTGATCTTCCCCGTAATTCGGAGAGAGTTTCACTTTGCAGAAGAAGTCGCCGTTGCGTTCGAAGGCTTCCTTCCAAGATTGCCCGCGGTCGTTGCTGAGATGAATGGAGCCACCTTTCAGCGACACAACCACGTTTTTTCCGTCCGTAGACGCATCGAAGTCTGCAATCACGCCCGAGTTGAATTGGCCAGCCAGAGTCGACCACGTGTTGGTCGCAAGATCCAGCACGTCGACTGTTCCCGCGGCGTAGTCGACCAATTCCATGCCGTTCTTCTTTTTCGGCGTGTCATAGAAAACACGATGAACGAACAGTCGATCGCCGGCAATTTGCAACTTGCCAAACGTGGTCTTGTCGAAGTCCTTTAGCGTCCTGGCGTTTGTTGCATCGCCAACTCGCTGAACCCCACTCTTCGTCAGCACATAGATCGTTCCAGTTTCCGAGTAGTCTGCGGCGCTGCAGATCGACAACACTTCTTCGTCCGCGAACAGCGATTGCTTCTTCCAGCTGCGACCTCGATCGGTTGACTTGTAGTAACCGGTCTGCGTCGCCATGAAGATCGTGCCGTCGCGATCGAAGTATGGCGAAAACGTGTGTCCGGTGACGAGAGTCCGATGCATACCCGCATGCGATTCTGAAAACGTCTCGCCATAATTCGACGAACGTAAATGAGCCGCACCGAACTGAGTTGACGAAGAAAACACCAAACCGTCGCTGGCAAACATCGGGCTAACGTCCAACGAATAGATGATGTCGTGAGGCACGTGTGCCCGGACATTGCCGACGGAAAGCAACACAATTGCTGAGCAGATTGCGATTGATCGGAGTTTTTTCATGGATCGAGTTGAGCCAATTCCTGAAGCATAAGACGAAGTTACGTATGGGAAATGTCGCAATCAGAGGTTGTGTAAACCCAGGGAACGGAGATGAGGCCAAAATGTTCACAATTCTCGCCGCCGTGGTTTACAAACGGTCCACATCTGACATTTCCAACTCATGCAGACAAAGATACGGCTTCACACTCAGAGTCACGATGCGATTGCACGACAATTCGTAGGCACTCTACTGATCGCTCTCAGCCCTGTGTCATTGGCAACAGCCGGTGACTCGCTCGAAAAGTCGGTCTCACCGCTGGTCAACTCGTCTTGCATTGCTTGCCACGATGCGGACACGGACACGCGATTGAACTTCGAGAACCTCAGCAATGACTTGACGGATCCGGCGGTCTTCCGGCAATGGGAACAAGTCTTTGATTACGTGACAACGGGAGAGATGCCTCCGAAATCTGAACCACGTCCAGATTCGGACCATTTGACGGAAGCGCTGGCGAAATTGAAAGACTCATTGAAAGCCGAAAGCCTTGCTCAGCAACAAGCGAATGGCCGAGTTCCATCGCGTCGGCTAACACGCCTTGAATACGCATACACTGTCCGCGATCTACTCGAAATCGACGAAGGTGGATTTGCGGACGACCTGGCAGAGATGTTGCCACCTGAAAGCGACAGCGGAGGCTTCGATACGGTTGGCACAACGCAACGGACATCGCCACTGCACATTGAATCGTGGTTGCGAGCCGCAGATTACGCGTTGAACACGGCGATCAATCTCGGGCCCCGTCCGGTGAGCACGCGCCGCGTCGTCGATTTCCGGAACGCTCCGTATTTGAGCACCTTCAACAAACGCTCGCTTACGAATGGCGGAAGCAATCTGAAAAAGCTGGACGATGCGGTCGCGATGTTTCTTGATCTCGACTATGTCCTGCGGTCGGACCATTGCGGCCTCACCATCGAGACAGCAGGCTACTACCGAATCACGTTTGACGCCTACGCCTACCAGGCGGATCGTCCGATGACCCTGAAGCTGGTTCAGGCAAACCCAAAAAAGGTCGGGCCAGACCTGCTTGGTGCATTCGACCTTGTACCCTACCAACCTCGGACGATCAAGGTGACCACCTTCATGCGACCCGGCGATTATCTTTATCCAACGGTTCACGTCGCGAACGGGAACACGTGGTCTGGTCTTTCTGCTGCTGGCGGCGCTGACAATTACAAGGGCGAAGGTATTGCAGTCAAGAAGATGTTTGTGGAAGGTCCATTGGTTGATCAGTGGCCTCCCGCCAGCACGGAGGTGTTGCTGTCTGAAGTAGACTCATCGCAGTCGCCGCTCAAACGTGTTACCGATGTCGTCACACGAATCGCCCCCCGAGCGTTTGGCCGCCCGTTGCATGCAAACGAGCTGGAATCGTTTGTTAATTTGGCTCGACCGGGAATTGATGAGGGACGTGAATTATCGGATGTGATCCGTTCCCCTATTCGGTCGGTACTCAGTTCTCCCCAATTCCTGTTCTTTGGCGGTGAGCCAGGCAAATTGGATGACTTTGCGTTGGCCAATCGATTGTCGTACTTCCTGTGGAAAAGCATGCCTGACGAAGAGCTTTTCCAACTCGCACAGGATGGCCAACTCTCTGACCAGCGAGTCATGGGGCAGCAAGTGGAACGAATGCTCGATGACCCGCAATCGACCCGATTCGTGCGAGACTTTGTTGGTCAGTGGCTGCGGCTCTACGACATCAACGCGACCACGCCGGACATGAAGCTCTACCCGGAATTTGATGGTCTGCTGAGCGATTCGATCTCCAAAGAAACGGAGCTGTTCTTTGCCGAACTGATTCAGGAGGACCTCAGTGCAGCCAACCTGATCGACTCCAACTTCACGTTCGCCAATCGTCGGTTGGCAGAACATTACAGGCTCCCGAGCGTTCAGGGGCAGGAAATGCGTAAAGTCAGCCTGCCACCGGGCAGTGTGCGGGGGGGCATCCTTGGGCAAGCCAGCATTCTGAAACTCACGTCCAATGGCACGTTTACCTCGCCGGTAAAACGCGGTGCATACGTCTTGACTCGTCTTCTCGGCGACGTTCCCAATCCTCCGCCGCCCAATGTCGGTTCCATCGAACCCGACACACGGGGAGCGACGACAATTCGCGAAACGCTGAGCAAACACAAGGACTTGGAAACCTGTGCACGGTGTCATCGCAAAATCGACCCGCCGGGTTTTGCGTTGGAGGGCTTTGATGCAATCGGAGGGTTTCGTACACATTACCGCGTTGCCAGCGACAAGCCATTCGCTCGTTACAAACAGGGACCGGTTGTTGACTCCAGCGGCGTGACCGCAGAGGGCGAAAACTTTCCCGGTATACGTGGATACAAACAAGTTTTGCTCAAACATACCGAGCAAGTCGCCCGGCAACTGACCGAGCAGTTGATTGTTTATGCAACAGGCGGCGAAATTCAGTTTGCCGACCACGACGAAATCTCTCGCATCGTTAATGAAACGCGAGCAAATGGATATCCGGTGCGGTCGATTATCCATCAGGTTGTTCAAAGCTCAATCATGAGGAATAAGTAATGAGCAATTTGAATCGACGGACCATGCTGAAGGCGTCTGGTATCTCGTTGGCATTGCCGCTCTTGGAGTCAATGACACAGGGGCACGCGAGTGAAGTTGCCGAACCACCATCGCGGATGGTCTTCGTCTGCACGGCACTAGGACTGCACGCACCTGCGTTGTGGCCGAAGACGGCAGGCTCCGGGTACGAGTCGACCGAATATCTCGATTTATTGCAGGATCATCGTGAGGATTTCACGTTGTTTTCAGGCTTGGCACATGAGTCTCAGTCGGGTAGGAATCCGCACAACTGTGAAATGACATGGCTGACCGCCGCGCAGGGGCCGGGACTGGACGGCTTCCGAAATTCAATCTCTGTAGACCAATTTGCAGCGAGTCAGATTGGCAACGCGACTCGCTTTCCTTCCATCACGCTCGGTAGCAGTAGTCCGCAGAGTCAATCCTACACCAGCAGCGGAGTGATGATTCCCGCCGAGACGAGTCCAGCGAACCTTTTCGCAAAGATGTTCTTGAAAGGAAACGCCTACGAAGTCGCAATGCAAAAGCGCAAGCTGAGCGAAGGCATCAGCATCCTCGACCAACTTGCGTCCCAGCGGAGTCGACTGCTTCGGTCATCCAGTTCGGCGGAGAATCGCCAAATCGAAGAATACTTTGAATCGATTCGCCAATCTGAAGTCAATCTCGCAGAGAGTAAGGCGTGGCTGGATCGACCGAAGCCGGATCCCGACGAACAACCGCCAACCGACATCGCAGATCGCGCCGACTTGGTTGGCCGAGTACAACTGCTGATGGATTTGATTCCGTTGATCATCCAAACCGATTCAACCCGAGTCATCACTGTCATGATTCAGGATCACAAGGTCGTGCCAAAACTGGATGGAGTCAGTGGCGAACATCACAACTTGTCGCACCATGGTCAGGAACCAGCGAAGATCGCACAGTTGAAGCGGATTGAGAGCGAGTTAGTGAAATGCTTTGGCAGCTTGCTGGCGAAACTGAAAAACAAAACAGAACGCGGCGGACAACTACTTGATCACACCTCGGTGTTGTTCGGGAGCAATCTTGGCAACGCAAACGCACACGACCCAAGCAATCTCCCAATTTTCCTTGCTGGCGGCGGCTTCAAACACGGGAGCTATGTCGCGACTGCAAAGCAGGACGTTAAGCCACTCAGTAATCTCTTTGTCACGATGTTGCAAAACGCAGCGGTCGAAACCGATCGCTTCGCGGCAAGCACAGGAACGCTGGATTGGTAAAAAGCGGAATTCTATCCCACCCACTGACAGCCCCTTCGACAATCAAATATGAAACCAGTGCAACACCTCGGGCTAATGCTCTTCGCGTTATCGCCGCTATTCGCTAAGGCGAATGAACAACGACCCAACGTCATTGTCGTCATGGCGGATGATATCAGTGCCCGCGATTTCCCTATCTACGAATCGACCAGTTGCTACGGCCAACGAGCTTCCACCCCGGTGATTGATCGTTTGGCCAGAGAAGGTTGCTACCTGTCGACGGTGTGGTCGTCGACCGTTTGCATGCCGACGCGAGCGATGGTGATGAGCGGCCGGTACGCACACCTGACAAAATGGTGGGACAACGGCGAATTTGGAAAAGCTCGGCACGGTATCTATGAAGTCGCCGTTAGCTCTCCGCTAACGATTGGGCATGTCGCCAAACAAGCGGGCTATCGCAACATCTGGGTCGGGAAGACTCACGTCACGACGGGTTCGAGCTACACAAAGTTTGCGTTCGATGAGGGCGTCTTTACACCCGGAGAACCCGATGTCCGCGGCACGAGTCCCTACGACCATTTCAAAAACGTCAAGAACAAAGAGTTCTGGAATTCAGATTCGTTTTTGTGGTGGCCGGAAATACAGGTCGCCAATCATCCCAGCCATCCGGACAAGCCACACGCTTGGCAGGAAACGGAAATCAGCGACTACGGCCCCGACATTGAGATGGAACGCATCTTCGATTTCATGGAACGATCGAAGAAGCAGGACAAACCATTCTTTGTTTACCACACCTCACACCTCGGTCACCAGGCCGTGGACATGGCAAGCCCTCGGCACAACATGACGTGGCCCGGCACTCCGAAGCTCACCTGGGATGCCGACTCGCAAACTTACACACGACACGAGCCGAAAATCACGCCGAATGGCCCAGTCAATACGCTTAGCACCACCTACGAAAAAGAGAACATCACGCCCGACGAATTGAAGTATCAAGTCGAATATCTCGACTATCACATGTGGCAGTACATCAACAAACTCAAGGAGATGGGAGAGTTGGAAAACACCGTCGTCATCTTCACCTCGGACAACGGGACCCATGGATGGAAGGCATCCGTCGAAAAACAGCGAGGTGTGCATGTCCCGTTTGTCGTCTACGCACCGGGGCAGCCAAAATTTGTTCAAGGCAAACAGAACATCATTTCCGACCTGTCTGATTTACTGCCAACTCTAGCCGACATCATGGGAACAGAGTTGCCTCAGCAGGATGAATACGAACTCAACGGCAAGAGCCTGTGGCCTTACCTGACGAAGCAAGCGGACAAGCATCGCAAATGGATTTACGGTTACAAAGGCAACCGCCAGATGGTCCGGGGGCGTCACCTGCTGCGAGACGGCAAAGGCGTGTGGTGGGACGCCAGCGAAACTCCGGCAGACATGGATTCATTCCCGCCGATCACGGACTTCACCTCTCTTTCCGCCGATCAACAGCAGGAAAAGGCGATGATCGAAGAAGTAATCAAACGCTTCGCCCGCGAAGATGTCGGCGGCCCGCATTCGTATCATGCGGATCCTTCACGAAAGCTCACCGAGCAGGAGATCGAGAAAATGCGACTGAAGAGACAGCGTCTGGAAGAACACCTGGAACAGTTCGAATAGGAAGATTCGCACCACATTCGGTGAAGAAGATGCAATGCAACACATCAATATCCATTTCCTCGGCTCGGCAGAGCGAACCACAACTATACCTCTCTGGAGATTCTTCATGCAGTCTTTCCGTTCCCCAGCCATCGGCGCATTGTTGATTGGCCTCGTGCTACCCCAATTCGCGGGCATGTCATCCGCTGCTGAACTGGACAAATACGGCGGTACCACGGCCGTCAAGGGCAAGGCGACAGGCTTCTTTCATGTGGAGGAGATCGACGGTCGCAACTGGTTCATCACTCCGGAGGGCAACGCGTTCTTTGCCGTTGGACTTAGCCACATGCTTTCGGGCGAAAGTGATCTGGCATGCCAAAACGTCTACGGCGGCGACGCAGATGCGTGGCTGAAAGGTTCGTTCGAGAAGGCCCGTGAGATGGGCTTCAACTGTGCGCTGGGTAGTGCGACTAGTCCAGAACGTAATCTGAACGGCTTTGTTGATGTGCAAGAAGCCGAGAAGCTATTTCGCGAGGCCAACTTCCCATTCGCAGTGGGAGTCATTTTGCTCAAACACCCGTGGGAGTTCGTGGATGGCGAAACGTTGCCGGATATTTTTCATCCCGACTATGAGCAACTCATCAGAGAGCGAGCAGCCTTAGTCTGCGATCAGTACAAAGACGATCCGCTGTGCATGGGTTACTACTATGGTTTCGGAGCGTTCAATCAATCCGACCAGTGGGTAAACCATCACTTCTCGTTGCCTGCTGGAAGTCCCGGTCGCGAGGTCTTGTCGGACTTGCTCATCAAGCGGTACAGCAACGACGTGAAGAGATTCAATTCGGTCTACGGCACAACATTGAAGGACATGTCTGAACTGAAGTCGACCTTTGAGCTGACTTATGAGAAGGAGTACGAACGCCGCAACTATCCTCGTGTTGGTGCGTCCCTGGACAAACAGAAGCTTGCCGACTTTGAGGCGATCGTCTCTCACATGTGCGTGACACTGTATCGGACCGGTCACGATTCAATTCGTCGCTGGGACAAGAACCACTTGATTCTCGGTTCGTTCATCAAGGAATGGGCGTTGTCGATTGATTCCTGGAAGAAAGTTGCGCCCTTCGTGGACATGATCGCGCCGCAGCATGTCAACGAGTTCATTTCGGTAAGCGACTTCGCGGACGCGACCAATCTGCCGATCATCTTTTCCGACGAATACTTTGGATTTCACTATCCGGGCAAGAAGGGCAGTCTGCACGCGGGGTTGATTTCACACGAGGCTCGTGGCGAGGTGTACCACGCGAACTTAATGCGGCACTTCAAAGATCCGCAAGTGATCGGCGTGACATATTGCGCCTGCATGTACGATCAGGGCGGCAACACGTTGGCGAAGAACAACCAAAACGGTTTCTATTCGCTCGACGGCGAGCCCCGTGAGGAGTTAATTGAAGTGGTGACGGAGCTGAACGGAGCGGTCTACCAGCACGCAAAGAAACCAGCATCCCCGGAGGAGTTGGAAGGGCTGCATACAGAGTTGTTTGGCAAGTGGAAAGAACACAGCGTTCGGCGCGGACGTTAGTGAGAGTCGTGGATCGCTCCGCCGATCCAACGTCCGCCAACTGATCAGTACTTGAGAGAAAACATGAATAGCGCCGTATATGAAACAAGCAACTGGAAATTGCCAGTCTGTAAAGCTGTGCGTTGGATCGCGGATCGATCCACGACATTTTTGTTCACCATCGCTTTGCTGGCTGGCACCGCGCAGGCTGAGGATGCAACGGGATTCATCCACGTTAAACAAATTGATGGCGTTTGGTGGTTCATAAACGCGGATGGCGAGAAGTTTGTCAGCATAGGTGTGAACCACATCGAGCCGCACCTGTGGCTGGCTCCGTACAACAAAGCGGCGACGCTCAAGAAGTACGGAAGCGATATGGTCGGCCCGGACGGGCACTTCAACACCAGCGGTGACGCTGCCAAAAAGTGGATCGAAGCGCAAGTCAAAACCACTCGTGAACTTGGCTTCAACACCTTCGGCAAGCACACGCACCCCGCAATTGATCCGGCGCTCTACCAGGAACAGATTTATTACATCGCGTCGCTCGACACTGCTCCGCTCGCTGGGTGGCAGGAACGACGTGGTCGTGGTCCAATGCCTGATGTATTTTCAGTTGACTTCGAGAATCATGTCGCAGCGCGAGTTCGCCAATTAGCCGACTTGCACAAGGATCAAAAGAACTTGATCGGCTATCTGTACACCGATGTGCCCAGTTGGGTGATGGGTCGCGCCGAACAGGCGGAGCGGAATGACACGACAATGATCTACCCGTGGATCAATGCGATCCTGCCGCTTGGCGAATCGTCACCGGGCAAGCTGCGATGGCTGGAGCACTTGAAGCAGCGTTATCCAAATGCGGAAGCAGCCGCCAAAGTGTGGGGCCTGCCGGTCAGCCCGACATACGGGATTTCGTGGACTGAGATGGCTCGGCAAACGGATTGGTCAAACGCGTCCGACATCGCCTCGGCGAAGAAAGACATGCTGGCGTTCATGCCAATCATTGCGGAACAGTGGTACTCGCTGAACGCAAGACTCATTCGGAAACATGACCCGAACCACCTGATTCTTGGCGACAAGAACATGGTGATGTGGCACTATGACTTCATGCTGCCAGCAATCAAGAAGCACGTTGACGTCGTCTGCGTTCAGGCATACGGCCCGTGGGAAAAGGACAAGAAGCTGTGCGACATGATCTACGAAGAAACCGGGAAACCAATCTTCAACGGTGATGGTTGCTTCGGTCTTGCGGGACCAAAGCAGCAGGAGTGGGGCGTGAAGGGATTCCGCACCGGCGCAAAGTCGCTCGAAGAAGTCGCCACGATGTACGAAGAGATGCTTCGCGGCATGATGTCAACACCGTACTACATCGGCTGGCATCACTGCGGCTACATGGAGCAATGGGACGAGGCAGAACGAGGCGACGCGCCCCGCAACGAAAACGGATTCCTTGACCCGCTGGAGAACCACCGGACGCAATGGACCGGTGTTCTGAGGGATATCAATCCCAAGGCCGCCATGCTGCACGATGGTGCGAAGTAAGACTGGTTGTAGTCGAGCTTGACGACGGTATATACAAGAGCACGGAAAATCTTGTGATAGCCTCGGGGGCCGGACGTTGTCGAAACTGGTCAGTCACTCTGTCCTCCCAACCCCTACCCGGCTTTCCAACGGCTCAATACTTGAGTTACGCGAGCCGGACTCACTCCAAGGTAATGGGCTAATGCCGCCCGCGATTCAAACTCCCCAGTATCCCAAAATGCTTGGTAATGACGGTCCAATCGCATCCGGTCACGCGTTGGTTTTGCTGACTCGGTTTCAGCACGAATTCGGCCCAAAAGGAGTTCCATTTGAATAATTCGATCTTGGGCAATCGACGTAACCTGTTGGTACGAAAGGCCCCTAGTTTGCCCCCCCTAGTTCGGATTGAGACCGCCTCAGGGAGCCTTTTACGAGCGAGACAAAAGCCTTGTCGGTTTACAAATCAGCTGGATAGAGACGCCGCTAAGCTTGCTGTTTCCAGATTCCATGTGGCGATCTCCACTGCATAAAGTTCAACTGGTGCCCTCGATCCTCCACTCGGAACCAAAAAGCCCGTTTTGACCAAGCGTCAAAGCGGGCTTTTTTCGTAGGCGATCCGATCGGATCCGCCAACTTGCCCAACGTTCCACCGGCCCGACATGGCGGTTGGACATCAGCCCCGGGCGCACGCCCTGAGGAGACTCTAAAGTCGCCCGCGCTTCGAATCAGGTCATCACTCTTCTTTACGATACACCATTTCGTAAACACCGTTGACTTAAAGATTGCGAGTATTAGAATCGGGATCTCGGTACATCTGGAAGAAAACATTCTCTAATGTAGCCAGGGCGATTCCATTGAGATGGCGAAAACTGCTGCTGGTGTTTGCAATTGCTCCATTTGCTTCCGGTCCGACCGCTGCAAACGAAGCGAATTTCGAAACGGAAGTTGCACCGTTGCTGATCAAACGGTGTGTCGAATGCCACCACGGACGCGATCCGTCGGGCAATCTACTGCTGACCACTGCCGAGGGCTTCCACCAAGGAGGCGATTCCGGCCCAGTGATCGATCTCGAGAATCTCGGCGCGAGTTATTTTCTGCACCGCGTTGCCGATGGAGAGATGCCGCCCGAATCGAAAGGCCAGTCGCAGAAGTTGCCCGACGAAGAGATCGAAGTCCTGCGGCGTTGGATCGTCGGTGGCGCGGAGTGGCCCGAGGGGCGAGTTCTCGATTTGTTCGAACGCACCAGCGACGTGCGTGGTGGTCGCGATCTCTGGTCATTGCAACCGGTTGAACGTCCCGCGGTTCCACAACTGGAATCGCTGCAGCAGCCAACGAACCCGATCGACGCTTTTATCCTCGCTCGCCTGGAACAGGAGCAGATGCAGCCCGCTCCCACAGCGAGCAAACGCGAACTGCTGCGGCGTCTGTACTTCGACTTGATTGGGCTGCCGCCGACACTGGCTCAAATCGAAGCCTTTGAGCAGGACGATTCCCCGCAGGCGTTCGATCAGGTCGTCGATCAACTGCTCGACATGCCGCAGTATGGCGAACGCTGGGGCCGCTATTGGCTGGACCTTGTTCGTTATGCCGACACCAGCGGTTACGAACGCGATCAAGAAAAACCGTTCGCCTGGAAGTATCGCGACTGGGTCGTTGCCGCTCTGAATGCCGACATACCGTACGATCGCTTTGTGATTGAACAACTGGCCGGCGACGAACTGCCCCAACGGACCGAAGCCTCCGTCATCGCCACCGGTTTTCTGAGGCTGGGAACTTGGAACGACGAACCCAACGATCCGCTGGATTACCAATACGATCGTCTGGAGGATTTGGTGCACACGACATCCTCCACCTTCTTGGCGATGACCGTCAAGTGCGCTCGCTGCCATGACCACAAGTTCGATGCCATCACCCACGAAGACTACTATCGCATGGCATCGGCGTTTTGGGCGGGCCCAATTGCGACTCGCACTCGAAGTTTGTTGGGGGGCCCAAAGCCGGACGAACTTGGCGTAACCGAAGTACTTGGGTGGACGGACCTTGGGCCAACGCCACCACCACTGCATGTGTTAAAGAATGGCGAGCGTGAAGTCCCGTTGGGCGAGGTCGTCCCCGCCTCGCTATCGATGATTCCTGCATTGGAAAAGACGTTTGATGCGGCCCCCGAAGGATCGAAAACTTCGCACCGGCGACTGCAACTGGCGAACTGGATCGCCACTGCGGAGAATCCTTTAACGGCCCGCGTGTTGGTGAATCGAATTTGGCAACATCACTTCGGCCAGGGAATCGTTCGCTCTCCAAACAACTTCGGCTTCCTCGCGGATCCTCCCACGCATCCGAGGTTGTTGGATTGGTTGGCGGATGAGTTTGTGCAAGGCGGATGGAAGATCAAACGCCTGCACAAGCTGATTTTGACATCGAAGACATGGCAACAAGCATCGACGCACCCGGCGGTCGCAGAATATTCCCAGAAGGATTCGACCAACCGATTGTGGTGGAAGAGCGAGCGGCGTCGCTTGGACGCCGAAGCGCTGCGAGATGCGATGCTTACTGTCTCGGGGGAATTGGATCTGCAAGTCGGTGGGCCCGGTTTCCGACCTACGATTGCCGCCGCTGCGTTGGAAGGACTTTCCAAGAAGTCAGCCGCCTGGAACCCATCGCCTGCCGACGCGCAAACGCGCCGCAGCCTGTATATGTTTTCGAAACGCGGCCTGCTGCCGCCCATGATGACAACGTTCAACTTCTCCGATGCAACTCAGTCGTGCGGCCAGCGAGACGTAACAACCGTTCCGACCCAGGCACTCGTCTTGATGAACAATCCGTTTGTGCATGACCGCAGCAGCAAGCTTGCAAAGTCGATCATCGCGAACGCGAAACATCCGCAGGATCAAGTCGCTCAATTGTGGTCGATAGTCTACGGACGAAAACCAACAGCCGCGGAAACTCAACTCGCGCAGCAACACCTTGAAACACAATGGAACCGTTTCGAAAAACTGGCCACGACGTCGTCGCAGGAAACGCCTGCACCTTCAGCGGAAACTCGGGCGATGGCCTCCTTGGCTCATGTCCTGCTGAATTCCAACGAGTTCATCTATATCGATTGAGGCACCTCATGTTGAAACCATCGTTGTACCCCTGCGGCAAGTCGCGTCGTGAATTTGTCTGGGAGATGGGTGCTGGCTTTGCCGGAGTGGCGTTGGCCAGTCTGCTTGGCCGGGATGGCATTTCGATGGGAACCGCGGCGGCGAAAGAGGGCCAACAACGTTCCCAGCCGCGCGCGAAGGCATGTATTTTCCTGATGATGAATGGAGCGCCGTCGCAGGTCGATACTTTCGACTTCAAACCGGAGCTGGAAAAGTACAGCGGAAAACAACTTCCGGCGGACAAGAAGTTCATCAATTCCGGCGGTCGAAAAATGGGGTTCCTGACGCCCGCCTGGCGGCCGTTCCGACCGGGAGGTGAATCCGGCCTGCTGGTTTCGGACTACTTCCCCAACGTTCGAAAGCACGCCGACAAACTGTGCGTGATCAAATCGTGCCACACCGACAGCCACGCCCATGGTTCTGCGTTGGTGGCGATGAATACCGGCAAGACATTGATCGGGCGACCTTCGTTGGGCAGCTGGTGCGTCTACGGGATGGGATCGGGAAACGAAAATCTGCCTGGCTATGTCGTGATGCTGGACAAGCGCGGCGGGCCGATCAGCGGACAACCAAACTGGTCCAGCGGTTTCATGCCGGCCACCTATGCAGGCACATTATTTCGTCCCACCGGCGAACCGATTCTCGACTTGAAGGGACCAGCTCATGTGTCCCAGGCGGTCCAGCGAGAACAACTCGATCTGTTGGCCCAGCTCAACCAACAGCATCTCGATCTTCGCCCGGGAAGTCAGGATTTAGCGGATCGAATTCGCAGTTATGAGCTCGCCTATCGAATGCAGTCGGCCACGCCCGAAGCGGTCGACCTGTCCGATGAAAGTCAGCAGACGCTGGATGCTTACGGCGTTGGCAAACAACCGACCGACGAATACGGTCGCAACTGTTTGATCGCTCGGCGATTGGTGGAACGCGGCGTACGGTTCATTCAACTCTATTCCGGCGGAGGTCACCTGGAAGAGACCTGGGATGCACATGAGAGTATTGAAAAGAACCATGGCCAACATGCCGCCGAAGTCGACCAACCGATCGCTGCATTGCTGGCCGATCTGGAACAACGGGGACTTCTGGATGACACACTGGTTGTCTGGGGCGGAGAATTCGGACGCATGCCGTTCAGTGAAGGGCAGGGGGCTCCCGGCCGCAATCACAACCCGTATGGATTCTGCATGTGGATGGCGGGCGGTGGCATCCGAGGTGGACAGTCTTATGGCGAGACCGATGAATTCGGATTTGAAGCGGTGCAAGACAAAGTCCATCTGCACGACCTGCACGCCACGATTCTTCATGCAATGGGGCAGGACCACGAACTGCTTTCATGGTTTCATCAGGGGCGTGAAGAAACACTGACCGATGTCGGCGGCCGGGTTGTTCACGAACTATTTGTCTAAGCGACGGAGCCTATCTGCGATCGATGAACGTATCCCATTCCACCCAACCCAAGCTTCTCAGCCAGTTGAATGAACGCGCTGTCTTGCGTGTGCTGCAGACCAACGGACCAAGCTCTCGTGCAGAAGTCACGCGACTTGCGGGCGTTACGCGTCCGACGGTATCGAAGGCGGTTTCGTCGCTGTTGAAGTCGGGGTTTCTCGAAGAATTCGACGCTCCCGAAAACAACCGCGGCCGTCCGGCAAAGCTGCTGCGATTGGGCGGTGCAACGTCGCAAGTCGTTGGGCTGGTCATCGACAGCCCAGTTTGTCGGATTGTTACCGCGGGATTGGATGGATCGCTGCGCAGCGATGTCTACCGTGAATTTAAAACTCCGGAAACCTACGACGAATTGATCGCCATCATCACCGATCAGATCGAAAGGCTCAGCTCCGCAAGAGATCTCCGCACGCTCGGCGTAGGGGTCAGCTTGCCTGGCCTGTACGACTACAAGGAAGGCTGTTCGATCCTGTCACCCAATGTGCCGCTGACAAATGGTCACTGCCTGGGCCGAGATCTTTCCCAGCGTTTGAATCTGGAAGTCACCGTGCTGCAGGAATCCGACGCGTTATGCCTGGCGGAACGACACTTCGGTCTCGCCAGCAGAATGACCGATTTTGCGATGCTCGACGCCAGCACCGGGATTGGACTGGGAATTCTGAACGACGGCCGACTGCTGAAGGGAAGCTGCGGGTTGGCCGGAGAACTTGGCCACCTGCCGATGGTCCGCGATGGGATCCAGTGCGGATGTGGCCGCACTGGATGTCTGGAAACCTTGGCTAGCGATACAGCGTTCACTCGCCGGGTGTCGCAAAAACAGAGCCGCGATCTCACGTTCACTCAAATCGCCGAACGAGTTGCCGCGGGCGAACTTTGCGTCGCGGAGGAATTAGAACAGGTTTTGGAACATCTAGTTTTTGCACTCGTGACCACGATCAATCTATTTAATCCTCAAACCCTTTTTGTTCACAGTCGCATGTTCGACCTCGACGATCGATTGCTCGAACGACTGATTCGACAGACCGAGTCGCGGGCGCTTCAGCCATCGTTTCGGCAATGTCGCATCCAGCGCGCCCGTGGCAGCAAACGCGAAGGCGCAGTGGCCGGGATCATCGAATACCTAACACACTCCCGCGTCTCGCCCCTGGCGCCGGTAGGAGTGTAGACACGATCCGCCTAGCCCAAGACAAAACTCATCCCAGCCCCAAAGATCGTAAGCGACACGGACCAGAGCGGTCGGCGACATCCCAAAAGTGATTGCCACAACGGGGCGGTTGCCCTGGAATTACCCAAAATACGGGGCGGCGAGAAACGCGGGCGCCAAGGTGTTTTCTTTTGCTTTCGGTTGACCGCCGAAAGGCTTTGCAACGGCTCGGAAATCGCGGGGTGAGGTGATCGATCCGGACCGAGTGGCTGGCCAGTACGACTCTTGCCTTCTACGGCGACGAGGCTGCGAGTAGTTGCCAGCAGGTGAGCTGCATGCGTGGCATGTGAAATGGACCTTTCCAGAGGCCCCCTTTTAATTGCGAGCTGATGCGGCCGTCGCGGTGTAGATACCCGAACCACTCTCCGAATTCGGGGTCGGGGAAATGGGAGTAGGTCCAGTCGTGGATGCTTTTGTGCCAGTCGGCGTATTTTGAATCTCCGGTGAATTCATGAGCCATCAGCGTTGCGATGATGGCTTCGTTTTGAGGCCACCAGAATTTCATGTCGTGCCAATATTCCTGAACCGGCCGACCGTCGACATCGACGAAGTACAAGATGCCGCCATGCTCCTGGTCCCAGCCTCGCTGCCACATCCAATCGAGCATCCGGCAACCGGTTTGGATCAGCGGCGCGTCGCCGCGAAGCTTCCCTTCGAGCATGATGAACCATGCCCCTTCGATCGCATGACCGGGGTTGAGCTGCCGGCCGTCGAAGTGGTCGATGATCTCGCCGCCGGGACTCACCGTCTCCATCACACACTGAATCTCTTCCTTGAGATGGAACCGGCGGATGTCGTCGATACTTCGATCGATCCAGTCGTCGGCGTCGGGCAATCCGATCGATTCGCGCAGCTCTTGCGCGGTCGCGATCGTGATCATCGGAAACCCGATGCCTCGCGACGGCCGCGTCGACGTGAACTTTGGTTCCACGCCCCGAGGGTTCAGATTGTGATCGATGAAGCGTTGGAACGTTTGTTTCGCTTTCTGTGCATACTGCTCGTCCCCCGTCGCCCTAAAAAGCTCTCCGTACGCGATCGCTGCAAAACTCTCCGAAAACGCGTAGCGGCGTTTGCGAATCGGCTGGCCCTCTCTTGTCACATGAAACCACATCCGACCGTCGGACGGATCGAAACAATGGGCATCGAGAAACCGAGCGCCATGCTTCGCCAGTTCCAGCCATTCTTCACGCGGTTCGACGTTGTTATAAAGCTCGCCCAACAGCCACGTGAAGCGACCCTGCTGCCAGACACCTTTGTCGGTATCGATGACGCTGCCATCGCGATCCAACGACATCATGAACCCACCGTGCTGGCGATCGACGCAATGCTCGATCCAAAACGGCAGCGTGTCGTTTAATAATCCGTCGCGATAGGTCGCGAGGAGTTCGTGTCGGCGAATGGCATCCATCAAGAACATCTACCTTAGTGCAGGCGGCCAAGCTGCTGAGGGAAGTGACGATTCACAGGTTGGCGGCCCGAGTTCAACAGTTTGACTGGTCTCTTCTACAATGTATAAAGGTTTGGTCCAGCGAGATCGCCAGCTGGATTTTGCACGGCGAGAGTTATGGTGCAACCGACGACAAAACAGGTTGCGACTCTACTTATCATCTACAACCAGCCGTTGCTTGCGGCGACCTTCCAGAACCAGCCCCACAGCGCCGCGCGACCAACGCACCGGACCTGGCCAAGTCCGTCAGCGAAGCCACAACCGCCATCCGCAGGCGATGGAACAGGACTAAGCCGACACCAACCCTCGACGCGAGACAGCCAAAGAAAACGGCGTAGTTAGCAAGTTCCAATCAGGGCTTCGCTCGCTTCACAGCGACGCGATACACCTTGGGCGTGCGTGTTCGCGGCCGGACTTCGCCCGTCGGAACGATGATATCATCGCCCCACTGGATTGCCGTGGTCGTGACTTGGTTGATTGCAGTCTCCCCGGCGGACGCCCAGGTATCGGTGGTTGTGTGATAAACGGTCGCCTGATTGCCAAATCCGGGATGGTTGTCCTTCAGGACGTCTCCCTGGAAGAACAGTTCCCCCGTCGCTCCGCCGAGCACAAGAATCTGACTCTTCCCATATTTGATACTGGTACCAGCCATCGAGCATCGCGGTGCGTCGCTCCGCTGCCGCCACTCTCCCTTGCTCGGATTGAACTCCCAAACATCGCGAAGAAACTCATAACTAGAGGGTTCATCGGCCGGTCCCACCTGACGCCGTCCGCTGATCACATACACACAATCGTTGTCGCCATTGTGCTGGCTGACCGTCAGGTTCAGCGCCCGCGAGGGACCTGGCCATGCGGGCAACTCCTTCCAAACAAATTCGTCGCGGCTCTCCTTCTTCGCTAAGTCCAGCGACCAGAAATTCGTCATCGCGGTCTCCAACGACGGACCGCTCTGGCCGCCGGCGAGATAGATCACATCGCCGATGATCGTTGCGGCAGTGAACGCGCACGGCTTCGGCAGCGAAGGGTAATCGGTCGTCGCAACACGTTTGGACTCAGCATCCCAGCTCAACAGAAACACGTCGTCAAAGGTCTCTTCGGAATCGTTCCCGCCGATACAGACGACACCATCTTCGGTCGAGACCGACGCACCATAGGCGACGGGTCGCTTCAGAGTGCCACTCTCTTTCCAATGGTATTTTTTCCCATCTCTCGTCATCACAAAGATGCCGTCATGCCAGACCTTATCGTTTTCCCAAACCGGCCTGGGGAAGTTTGCACCGCCGGCGACGATCACCACATCGTTGTGTACACCAGCAAACGGTCCCGCAAAACCGAGCGGATCCGGAATCGGCGGCAGTTCAGTCCAGGACAACAAATCTTTGTCCGCCGCGCGGGTGGAGGAGGCGAGCACCGCAAACAACAGCATCAGATACAGGAAGCGTTTCATCATTCATTGTCCCAATTGCGCGACATTGGCAAGCGTCGCCGGACGAACGAAACGACTTGCCTTGCATGTTATCCAACGTTATAACATATCGACACTAATCCCTCGTTGGAAGTCTTCAGCGAACGAAAAATGGAACAAACACTTGCCGAACGATCGTACGACTACATTCGCAACAAGCTTGCGTGTGGCGATCTAGCCCCCGGCATGCGGTTGGTCAATCGCGTTCTCGCCAGCGAAATCGGCGTCAGCGTGATTCCAGTTCGGGAGGCGATCCATCGCCTGGCGAGCGAGGGTCTCATCGAACATGTCCCCGGCTCCGGCGCGTTCGTTCGCAAGTCCGACCCGCAAGCGATCGACGATCTGTACGTGTTGCGCGATGCATTGGAGAGTTGTGCAGCGGGGGAAGCGGCGTTGCACATCACCGAATTTCAAATCGATGAACTGGTTTCGATCCTCGACGAGGCGTTGGAACTGGCCGAGCAAATCACGAAGAGCCGCAAACAACACGCCACTAAGACACAGATGATCGCATGGCTGGCAACCGAACAGCGATTCCATGAGCTTGTGTTTGAGGCGGCTCGCAATCAACTCCTAGCTAAGGTGGCGCAGGAGCATCGAGCGATCGGCCAGATCTTCGACGCCCAACGCGACAACCCTCAACTCCTCACATCGGATGTCGCCAACCAGACCTGCGTCGGAAAGTCGGAACTGATCAAAGCCTTCCGGCAACGCGACCAACGCAAAGCCCGGGAACTGATGAGCGAACAGATCCAACGCGGTCGCAAAGAAGTCATGCGACACATCCGCGCCGCAACAAAGCGATAGCGCCGAGGAACGGTTCCGCCATCGAAAAGGCCTGACCGCCGAAGGCTCGCCTTACTCATCGCCCGAGTTCGTTGTGCTGCCGATCGGCGAGACGATATCGCTCAACGGAATGCGTTGGAATGTCAGCTGAGCCTGGCTTCCCTCGTACAGGATGCCGACTGTCTTTTCGTCGATCATCGTCATACACGAATACCCTGCGCCATTCCCTTCATCGAGCAGAACCTGGTGCTGCTTGGGCCACGTCGATCCACGATCCGCGGAGGCTTTGATCGTGATGTGATTGCGGCCACGCAGACTATTGGGATTCGAGAACAGCAGCCAACCGCCGACATCTCTTCCCACTTCCCTGTCTGCATCGATCAGACTGGCCATGCACGCTTGGGGCTCGATCAACGCCAGTTCCGACGTTGGGTGCTTTTGCCACGTTTTCCCCATGTCGTGTGTCGTCATCACAACCCGCGCCGAATCGCGGTTGTAGCGGCAGTTCAGCATCAAGACTCCCGGTTCGACTTCGACAACTTGAGCCTCGGTCGTATCGTCGAACGCTCCCGTTCCCACGTGCCATGTCTCGCCGTGATCCTTGGAATAGATGATTGTTGAATGCGGAAGCCGTTGCTGTTCGGGAGGGTCCTGGTACTGAGCCGCAAAGACGATCGTTCCGTCTCGCATCGTGATCCCCTTGCCTGGCCCCTGCAGGATGAAGCACCACTGCGGGCGTTTGATCTGTTCGGTGATATTGATCGGCAGCGACCACGTGAGCCCGTCGTCGTCGCTGCGGACAAGCATCAATTGGCCCGTCTCTTCCGGAGCCAAACCTTGCCCCGATCCCCGCCATGCCCGATCGCCGTGGCTCCATGTCCCCGCCACCCAGATCGTGCCCGTGTTGCGATCGACCAGCACCGCCGGGTCGCCAACGCCATCGTACTTCCACTTCGGATCGTCCCCCATGTCGATGATCGTTTTCATCGGCTCCCACGTCCGTCCGCCATCGGTCGAACGCGACATCCCAACATCGATATCGCCTGGCAGATCCCGGCCACTGCGATGACGAATATCGTAGACGCCGATCAACGTTCCTCGATTGGTCGTTGCCAGCCCCGGAATGCGATAGGTGTGGACGTCGTCATCCCCGTGTTGCCGCATCGCAACTCCCATCCGCTGCCGCTGTATCGGCGAATCGAGCTCGACCGTTTCGCCGTTGGAAAATTTTACCTGTTCAATCGTGGCACCGACCTGTCGATCGATGTTGGCATCTTCCCGAAGTCGACAACGAAGCCAGACGATGTTCTCTCCCTGCTCCAACGGCTGAGACGTTTGCAGCGTCGTGGCGGCGTTGTCAGCCAGCTCGACCGGCTCGCCATCGCCGACCTGCAGCGACTCGATCTGCTGCACGCCAACCACCCTCGCCCGCAACTCCACAATCGAGATCGGGTCCAGGATCCCCGTCACTTCGACCTTCAGCTTGACCAGCGAACTGGACTGCGTACCGACAAGAGCGGGAAGCGAAAATGGCACCAATTCGACGTTGGTCACCTTCTGCGGTTCAGCCGGTCCGATAGTGAGATCGTCGATCAGAATCCCCGCGTCAGCCGGACTCGTACATGTGAACCGCAACTGCTCCACACTGTCGTCGTTGATCGGGACGATCACGTGACTCAAAAACGACCGTCCGACGCGGACGACATCATCACCGCGAAAGATCTCCGCCCAATCGTCCCCCGCTTTCTTCTCAACCCGAAACGTAAAGGGAGCTCTTTGAGTCCAGCGTTCGGCTCGGAACGAGAGCGTACCGGAGGTGTCGACGGCATCGGGCAGTCGAAGTCTGACGACGGTCTTTTCACCTCCCGCTAGATGCAACGCCTGGCGTCCCGAGTGAGCATGTCTCGCACTGACCGACGCGACTCCGGAATCGGATGTCCAATTCCCCAGGTTGGTATCGAGCTTTTCAAACCGCCCCGATTTCACTTCCTCGAAACTCGTTGTCCTCGATCCGGAATCCGCTCCCGAATCGCGAGCCGCTTCGTCGGCCGAAACGCTCCCAACCAGAGACAGGATGCAGAGGATGGCCCAAAACCATCGAGAGGGGAACGCACATGAAGTCGTCATTTTTACGGCTTTCTGAATCGAATGCGAAAGGGCGAGGCCTTACTCCAGCCCATTGTTATCTCACGTTATAACATAAAGATCCAACATGCGATCGGCAAGCAAAACTCGATAAAAACCGACGAAACACCAGCGGCGATCACCAGACCAGCGAAGCGCGAGGGAGGGATGCAGCCCAATACTCCGGCGTCCGAACGATGGGTGCGATGGTCTCCTCAAGCAATCAAAAGACGCGACATCAAGCTGATCGTTTGCAGAATGACGGCGATGGTCGAAGCGAGCGTTCACAGATGGTTCCAACGCGCCGATGATGCTTGTAGTGTTTCCATCGCTCTTGGCTGCCTGGGATTCTCCTATAGCGGTGGTAGCCTCAGCTTGCGCACGACTTGCATGGGCAGAAACAGATGAGAAGGATTATCTTGAAGAGGCGTAAACCCGTACTTGAGATAGAACTGTTTCGCTCGGTCATTGATCGCATCCACTTCGACCGCTTGGATACCAATTTTGGCTGCAAGATATTCGACTCGCCGCAGCGCATCGAGCAATAAGAATTCTCCAAGACCTTGCCCACGCACCGTGGTATCGACGGCGAGCCTCCCGATGAGCACCACTGGTAAGTCGATTTGAGGTAACCCTCTGGCTTGATCTTTGGCCAACGCTTCGTAGACAACCGTGTGATTCGATAGGGCGTAATATCCCTTGACCGCATTCCCCCCATCGCCAACAAGTACATACGTCCGGGCAAGATCGCGTTTTTCATACTGGCTAATCTTCGTGGCAAGCCAATCGTTCAGAACGGCGACGCCACAGTCGAATCCGGTACGGACATGCTTTTTCCGCTCAAACGGCTCGATGCCCCACACATTACCCATCTAACCAATTCGCTTCTTGTAACGGCGAGCCGCGGCTTTTAATGCATCATTCGGCTTTGCATCCGCCGCACGGAGGGCTCCGAGAAATGCATCCCGATCCCGAGTGGATAGCCTTGTAAACTGAGCTTCTTGAATGACCTGACGCGCTTCTCGCACAACGGTCGAAACAGTGAACTCGCTGACCGTCTGACCGAGCGCGGTGGCCGCCTCTTCGATAACCTGCTTCAACTCGCTCGCCAAGCGAACATTGATTCGCGCATCATTTTTTGTAGTCGCCATGTGTTCCCTCGAAGCTAACAATCACAAGTGGCAAATTGCCACCTCAACATAAACCACTCCCCGCCGTACGTCAATATGCCACACAGTGTTCAGGTTGTCTGTTCGAGCAAGGCTCGCTCACTCGTCAGTAGTGACGTCCATTGCAGGTTGCGTCTGCCGCGACACAGGGCAACGTCGATGCTGAAGCGCGGGACGTGCACCGGATCGAATCGCATGCGCCCCGCCTGGAACACGGATTCAACCGCGGCTCGGCCTGCTACAGCAGACTGATCACCAACATGACCACCGCCGAAGCGGAGGCGATCGTGCGGACGTGGTTCCATCGTGTCCAGAGGCTTTGGTAGGTGCGCCAATACTCGATCGCTCGCGGCGAAGGCTCCGAAAATTGCTCCAGCTGGTTGTTCATGGGCACGTTGCGTGTTGCCGTTACGACGAAACCGCCGACCAGATAGGTGCTTGCTCCCGCAATTGCCCACTGCCATCCCGGTTGACGCTGTCCAAGTGAGCAAACGATGAGCCCCAAGCAGACGATCGCGGTTCCGAAAAATACAGTCAGAAACACCGAGTTCAAAATGGTCCGGTTGATCGACTGCATCGCATTGAGGCCTTCGGCCGACGACAGCTGGGACAGCGCTTGCATCACCGCAACCGAAAAGACAAAAAACAATCCCGCCATCAGGCCACAGCCCGCGATGGCAAGGATCGTGAGCGATTCAAGAAACGAGAATGGCGACATGCGGGAGCCTGGGTTCGAGTCTCAAAAAACAATATCGCGATTATCCGTCGCGACTCTCGTACTGGGATAGTTTAGTTTCCAGTTCGCGGATGCGGTTTTCCAATCGCTCCATCACCGGAGACACGTCGCGCTAGAGGAAACCTTTTGTGAATATGTTAAGGGCAGTTCACGTCCCACGCCTCGACGGTGAACAAGATCGCTCGTTCGATTTGAAACGCTGCAGCCTGCGCCGCGGAGAGGCATCTGCTGTCCGGCGGCAAGTTCATCTACAATCCCAGATCTAACGATCCCCACTGCCATGGACAACTCCCATGCGATGCAACCGATGGCTCCAACGCAAAGTGCTCTCCAAGACGGAAGGAAGTCGCGATGTCCGCGGATAGTTCGCAAACCGACGCACCGCTCGACGAAGGCCAGCCGCCCGATGAAGCCAAGCGGCCGATGCGTTTCGGCAAGGTAGCGATGACGTTTTTTGTCTGCCTGGGTCTGCTGGCGGGTGTCGGGACGTTTACGTTTGGATACGGCAAAGGGGCCAGCTATCTGAGCAACAATCCGGAAACCTGCATCAATTGTCACGTAATGCAGGACCACATGGATTCCTGGCAACAGAGCAGCCATCATCACGTCGCCGTCTGCAACGACTGTCACTTGCCCCACGACTTCGTTGGCAAATGGGTCACCAAAGCCGACAATGGCTTCTTCCATTCGCTCGCCTTCACGATGGGAGGCTACAAAGATCCGATCCAGATCAAGCCGCGAAACCAACGCGTGACGCAGAGCACCTGCATATCGTGTCATAAGGATTTTGTTCATCCTCTGCTGCCAGCGACCGCCGGGCACGACATGTTATCGTGCGTCCATTGCCACGCCGATGTCGGCCATGCCGGTCGTTAGATCGATCGCCCGACGCGGGATCGATTTCCCCGCCAGGCCGCGACGCCCGATCCGACACGTCGACTTTACTCGCCACACAAACTTCCACTTCGATTCGCCTTCAACCGATCGCCTCTCATGACAACTTCAGACAACCGATCACGCAGCCTTGGCTGGTTGGCATTGCTAACCGGCACCGTCGCCGCAACCACTTTTGGTGTCGTCGCGATTCTGGTGAACATCTTCGAACGCAAGCAGGAAGCGCGGACGCCGTTTGTCCGCGTCGTGGAGGTCGATGAGGTCAGCACCGATCCCAAACCGTGGGGACTGAATTTCCCGCAGCAATACGAAGACTATCTGAAGACAGTCGACGACGAATACACCGACTACGGCGGCAACCACGCGCTCCCCCCCAGCAAACTGGAAGAGTATCCGTGGCTGAAACGATTGTTCGCGGGGTACGCGTTCAGCATCGAGTACCGCGAAGCGCGCGGGCACGCGCACATGCTGGCCGACCAAGAGGTGACCCGGCGCGTGACCGAGGTCCAGCAAGCGGGAGCCTGTTTGCACTGCCACGCATCGATCATCCCGACCTATCGCCGTATCGGCATGGAAGAACTGGGGCAGGAAGTCACCGCGGCGAAGCTGGCCGAGTCGTTCAACCAAGAGGCGGTAATGGCCGGCTTTAAAGCGGTCAGCCAGCGGACGTATGAAGAGGTGCACGCGGAACTGGAAAAGACTCCCGACGGCGTGGTCGAAGCGGCCGCGGGCGATCCGCATCTCGGCAACGCGCATCCCGTCTCCTGCATCGACTGCCACGATCCCAAAACGATGGCACTCCGCGTCACACGTCCGGGCTTTTTGATCGGCATCGACAAACTCGCCAAGAGCGACGATCCGGTGCCGCATCTGCCCAGCATCGCCAAGTGGCGCAAAGCGGGCTCCAAAGGGACGTACGATCCGAACACCGACGCGACGCGGCAGGAACTGCGGTCGTTTGTCTGCGGCCAGTGCCACGTCGAATACTACTGTGCCAACAAGATGACGTTGACCTTCCCATGGAGCCACGGGCTGAAAGTCGAAGACCTGGAAGCCGAATGGGACAGCACGACCTTTCCGAGCGAGGAAGCGGATGAGACGGGCGAGCCGTTCTATGACTACGTTCATAAAGAGACGGGGACCAAGGTCTACAAGGCCCAACATCCGGAGTTCGAATTGTGGAGCCAAGGGATTCACGCTCGTGCCGGCGTCAGCTGCGCCGATTGCCACATGCCTTACGAAAAAGTAGGAGCGACGAAGGTCAGCAGCCACTGGGTTCGCAGCCCGATGGCGAACATCAACAAGGCCTGCCAGACGTGCCACAAGGTTTCCGAACAGGAGATCAAAGACCGCGTCGACCTGATCCAACATCGCACGAGCGACCTGATCGACCGTGCGGCCGCGGCGGTGACGGAGATGTTCGACGCGATCATCGCAGCCCGCGAGGCGGGAGCCAGCGACGAACAACTGAAACCGATCCGCGACCTGCAACGCAAAGCGATGTGGCGACTCGACTTCATCGCCAGTGAAAACAGCAAGGGTTTCCACGCCAGCCAAGAGTCGGCTCGGATCCTCGCCGAATCGATCGATTACAGCCGCCAAGCGATCGCTGGCTGCTACCAACTGGAAAGCGAGCCGGCGGCAGAGCCGGCTGAGAGCGACGCGTCCTAAATAAGCGACGCCGACGCGCGTGCATTCCTTTCGATCGCCAAGGGCAATTCTGCGGCGATCGGAAGCGATTTGGATGGTCCGATCATGCGGATTCTGCCGCAATTCGCCTTCGTTTCCCCGCGACTCGCCCACAAAATGGGACCAGCCAACGGCAGCGTCTCAGCTTGCCCTGCGTTCTCGATTAAGATGGCACAGCGTCGCATTGGCTGCCGCAGTTTTGTCGCTGCCCCAGCAAATGCGACCGCAACTGATTTCATCGCCTGTTCAAATCGCATGGAAACCCACCTAATGACAAAGTCGTTCTATACGTCCCTTCTTTCGCTGGCCCTGCTGGCCGCCTCTACCACCGCAGCGCTGGGCCAGTCGTCGCCGAGCGCGTTGACTTTTAACGATCCCAACCCGCAGCGGTACCAATTCAAGGCGCGAGCCAGCGAGCTGGATCCGCGAGTCCAAGCGCATCCGGAGATCGGTTTCTTGATCGACAACAAGGATGGCAAACCGGCTGATTTCCAACAAGCAGCGGTCGACACCCGCGTCGCGCCCAAGGGAAAACTGGTGATTTGGTTGATGGGGCACAACCAAGGTCTGTTCGATCGCTGGAACAGCTACGGCTTGCACGCGATCCGTGTCCACTACGCCAACAAATGGTTTTCGATCTGCTGCCGCGAAAATCCGGTCGGCGAGGAATGCCGCGGCAACATCCGCTTGGAAGCGGCCACCGGCGAAGACTTCAGCAGCGATGTCGACATTCCCAAACCGGACGGCATGATGGAGCGGGCGCTCAAATTTGTGCAGTGGCTGGCGAAAGAGAATCCTCAAGGGGGCTGGGATTACTTCTTAACCGAAGATGGCAATGGCCTCCGCTGGGAGGACGTGATCATGTCGGGCAGCTCGCACGGTTCGACGACGGCGGCGCGGTTCGCCAAGCATCAGAAGGTCAGTCGAGTCGTCGCGTTGTGCGGACCTCGCGACAACTATCAAACCTGGCAATCGCTCCCGTCTGCAACTCCCGAGAACCGATACTTCGGCTTCTCTCACGTGCTCGACGGCGGTTGGACGGCAGATCACTATTGCCGCAGCTGGGAGATGCTGGGGATGAACAAATTTGGTCCGATCGTGAACGTCGACAAGATCGGACCGCCCTACCAAAACACCCGTCGATTGATCACCGACTTTGATGTCGACGGCAACGCTCGCCGAGCTCACAGCAGCGTTCAACCAGGCGGCAGCGCGGGCAAAGACGCCGATGGCAAATACATCCACGAAGCGGTCTGGAAATATTTGTATACCCATCCGGTCGACGTGGTTGGTGAAGCCACGCCGCCGGATGCAAGCTGTATCAAGAACCAACGCTAAAGTATCTTGCCCGCTTACAAATCGGGTGCATGCGCCCGATGGTCTAAGCACGAAATGCTTATCTGCTCCAACAATTGCGGGGAGCAAGGACATGCTGAATTGGTTTTATCCGTTCGGCGCCGTAGAATACGGTGAAACGGAACCAAGCTGGCATGAGTTCACCACCGCAACCGACCGTTTACGTTATTGCTGGGCCTAACGGAGCCGGTAAGACGACATTCGCAAGTCGCTATTTGCCGAATTTCGCGGGTTGCCAGGAATTTGTAAACGCTGATTTGATTGCCTCTGGGCTGTCACCGTTCAACCCCGAGTCACAATCGGTTGCTGCCGGTCGCTTGATGCTAAACCGTATCGAAAGTTTGACGAGAAAAGGAACATCGTTCGGATTTGAAACAACGCTTGCTGGTCGTGGACATGTTAAACGGCTGCGTATGATGAAAAAACTTGGGTACCGAGTGTCCTTGTTTTTTATCTGGCTTCCCTCCGTCGATCTCGCCGTAGCTCGAGTTGCAACGCGGGTCAGAGAAGGTGGGCACAATATTCCAGAACCGCATATCCGGCGTCGTTACCAACTTGGCATCAACAACTTTGCGTCGCTATATAAGCCAGTTCTCGACGAATGGGTTATCTACGACGGATCGAGCCGCCCCGGTGAGATCATTGTCGGAGAGCAGGACAACGTTCGCCGAGTCTATGACGATGCGCGGTTTGCTGAACTCAAACAATTGTCCCCGGAGCTAATGCGATGATTCGAGACAACACACCCGAGCTAGTACGTAAGGCGAACGCCGCAATGCAGCAAGCAGCCGATGACGTTCTTGTTCGCGCCCGCCAGCACAACACCCCGATCGTCCTTTGGCGTGATGGCAAGGTCGTTGAAGTCGATCCGTTTTCAGAGGAATTTGACCCGCCGTCGAAAGAGCCACCAGCAGCAGGAACGGAATAGACGACGCGTATCGACACGTGTATCGATTCGTTTCCGTAACAATCGGCCACCATCCGGTCGACGTGGGTGGTGAATCCACGCCGCCGGATGCAAGCTGTATCAAAAAACAACGCCAATAATCATCGCGTTGCCGCGGTGGTTATTGAACCTCCAACAGCAGACTCTCCGAATGACTGTTGAACTCCGGTGCGTACATGCACTGGATGTTGGCGAATCCCGATTGATACCTGCCTCGCAATTGAACGCGCGTCGAATATTCGAAGACGTACGTTCCCTTGGGCAGGTAATCGATGAAGAAGTGGCTGGCCGTATCGCGAGTCGATTCGTAGTAGGCCAGTCCATCTTGGTACTTGTAACGCGATAGCACATTCACCGGTTCGGTGCCGCTGCCGCGCTGATCCTTCAGATGCAGATACTCCATGTCGCGGTCGGTCTTCAAAACGATCCGTACGACCAATTCATCGCCGACCGCAATCGGCCCGTCGACAGGTTTCAGAACCGGTCCATCTTTGGTCGTCTCTTTCACGAACAGCTGCTTGGTTAGCGTCAGCGGCGTTCCATCGTGAGGCGTGATCTTGGCGATCTCCTCCATGTATTGCCACGTCACGCTTCCCCACGCAACGCCTTCGTCGACCTTAGTGACCGTGATCTTTCCTTGTTGCGGCGTCACCTCCGCACCGGAAAACCGCTGCTCATAAAAGCCGGTTCCCGCTTCGACATCTTTCGGCTCGACCGTCTGGCCGCCCAGATCGACGCGGACCAATTCGCTGGACGCCAACAGGTCGGTTCCTCGCAACAACAACGCATAGACCGCGTCGGCTGTCGCTTTACTCGTCTTCCAGTCCTGCGTTTGTTTTTGTTTCAGCAGCCAAACTTTGCAGTCTTCGACAGCCGCCGCATCGTCCATCACTTCGTCAAACGCTTCGATCATCATCGCTTGCGTTTCGATCGGAGCTCGGTACCACCACCACGATTCTTCGGTATCGCGCCAGAACATTCCCATTTCTTCGTCACTTACCGATCGCTCTTTGATCGACGCCATGATGCCGACCGGCGTCTTCAAATCGCCGAAGCGTTTCAAGGCCACGGCAAGATGGGCTTGCGACTGGCGGTTGTTCAATTTCAACCAATACTGCTTGGCTTGTTGCAACCAATACAGGACAGCGGTTCGATGTTCCGCGGCGACAGGTTGATCTTCCAGGAAGAAGCTGCGGCCATACAGATACAACGCGATCGTCGCGGTCAGATGATTATCGTCACGGTTGCTTTCCGCGATATTGGTGTACTGCTTGGTAACCCACGCATCCAATCGGGTCAGCGACTTCACCGCCGCCGAGGTATCAACGTCGACGCCCAAGTGACGCATTCGACCAAAACCAGTGGTGATGTAAAGCGTGATGTAATCGTTTGCAGGACCGCCGGGGAACCAAGGCCACGCGCCGTCGTCGAGCTGTTGATCGGCCAGCTTCTTCAGCAGCCGAGCGGTCTCGTCGTTCAAGCGGTTATCGTCGAACAAGATCCCCACGTTGCGTCGAGCTTCCG
The DNA here is from genome assembly GCF_007751715.1 of Rosistilla oblonga. Classification (NCBI taxonomy): domain Bacteria; kingdom Pseudomonadati; phylum Planctomycetota; class Planctomycetia; order Pirellulales; family Pirellulaceae; genus Rosistilla; species Rosistilla oblonga. The sequence goes on from NZ_CP036292.1 coordinate 5,203,739, forward strand.
ATTCGGATTCCGCTTGTCGCAGCCAAGGCGTCTCTTCGATCATCACCGCTTTGAGGTCCTGGTTCTTCATCAGCGGACTCTCCAGCGCCGGAGTCCCACGCCATTGTTCAAAGACGCGATGGATCTTCGGATCGCTGCCGGCGATGTGCCGCGCCAATGCGTTGGCATATAGTCGACTGAACGTCTGCTCGCTGCACTGGTGCGGGTATTCCATCAGATAGGGCAACGCCATCACAGCGTACCACGACGGGTTGGAAACCATTTGAACGTCCAACGATTGATGACGCAGCGAATCGGAGTCGCCCGATTTCAGCAGCTTTTCAAAATCGAACTCCACTGTTTGTGGACCGCGAATCGGCAGCGTTTGCGATTCGGTCACCAGCACACGTTGCGACAAGACGGGCAGATACCCTTCTTCTCCGTCGGACAATCGTCCCGTCGAACCGACCGCTTTGTAGGTCAAGAACCCGATTCCGTCGGGAATCTGAATCCGCCAAGCCAACGACTTCGATTGCCCCGCAGCGATCTCGAACGCTTGATCGCGTTGGTCGTTGCCGATCGCCGCGTCGACGCTGTCGCCGGTTCGCGCTTCGGCAAAGCTCAAGCGCACCGTACCGGTCTGACGCGTCGGCGATTGGTTGCTGACTTTGACAGTGAATTCCAACACGTCCCCCTCGCGAACGAATCGCGGCGGATTGGGTTGAACCATCAAGTCTTTTGCCGTCACCACGGTATCGGTCAACAGTCCGGATCGCAGTTCGTTGTCGTGAGCGAAGCCCATGAACCGCCACTTCGTTAATGCCTCGGGCATCGTGAACTCCATCCGCACCGTGCCGTCGTCGCCGGCGATCAAATGCGGAAAGAAGAAGGCGGTTTCGTTGAGGTTCTTCCGTGCCGAAACGTTTTCCAGATCGACCTCAGCCGCTGGCGGCTGGTCGTCGGCGGGTGCCCCTTCGGCAGCGGGAGCACTCGCGACCTGCGCGTTGGAATCCTTTGCCATTCCCTTGGCCATCGCCATCGGCGCTGGAGCGGCACCGGCAAACGAATCGGCTTCCATCATCCCGAGGCCACCAGCAATGCCTCCGCCTCTTCGACTACGGAACTGAACATTGCCCCGCATGCCGTAGATCGCGTTGATGATCTCGCCGGGGAACGATCGGTAGATGAGCGACGCATCGCGGGCATCGACGTTCCAATTGAAGAGCAGACCTTGCAGCTGCTTTTGTTGGTTTTCAAATTGCGAATAAACGTTGCTGCGGTTGTGCCGGAAGACATGGAATCCATCGGCCCAATGGTGCGGCAGATAAGCATCCAGCGACGCGTCGTACATCCCCGCGACCATCTCGGCGGCGGCTCGCTTTGCATCGGGAGCGTCGATCACCGCGGTCCAGGTTTGCTTTTCCGCCGGTTCCAGTTTGGAGACAAAGTGCTCCCAGCGAACCGTCAGTTGCTTGTTGGTCCAAGGGACTCTGATCTGCCACGATTCCAGATAGGCTCGGTTTTCGCGAACCATCGTCGTCCGCAGCGTCAGCCCGCCGCGCATCCCTTCTTCGATCGGTTGTTTGATCTGAACCTGAGTCACTCCGGGGGCGGTCCAGAAACTCTGCAACACCCCGCCCCGATGTTCGATCTCGACGAACGCGCGAGCGGTGTCGTATCCGCTTCCCCAGACGCCCTCGAATTCGCTGCCCGGTTGGACCGACCAAGCGGCGGAAGCCAACAGGTTGGGGATCTTGATCGACAATTGCTTTGCATTGGGATCGAGCACTTGGATTGGCAACAACGCGGTCACCGACTTGCTGAATCGATCCTTCGTTTCGAAGACCGCTCGATAGATGCCAGCTTTCAATTGAACCTCAGCTTCCGCTTGCCCGCTGGCGTCGATCTGAATCGCTTTCTCAAACGCGACCTCCCCTAGCGCCCACGAATTGGGATTGGCGGGATCGGGTTTCGGAGCGTCTGCCAAATCGATTGGGCTTCCCGCTCGGCCGTACATCGGCCGCGGTTGGTTCGACAATCTGCCGCGAGCTGGCCGTTCGGGCTGCTGCAGCGCATAGACCTTCAGCACGCCGTCGGCCGCGATCGCTTCGCCATCCAGAGTGGTAGTGCTTAGTTGGATTTTCGTCGGTGCGTCGGTCGTCTGCCAATCGTCGCTGGAAACCGACGCTCGCAAAGCGACAAAGCCGACGTTGACTTGGCGGCTGCCCGAACGCGTTTCGCCCGTCGTGTCGACGACATCGGCGTAGATCGTGAACTGGAATGAGGCTTCGCTTTCGGGCGATACCGACGGATCGGGACGGGCGTCGAAGCGGATGTCGAAGCTGCCGTCGGCGGCGGTTGTCGTCGTTCCGTGAGCGATCTCCTGCCCGGCATCGGGAACTTGCGGGATCCACCAACAACGCCACGACCACCAGATCGGATAGCGGACTTCACGGACGACGCGCCAGCGAACCTCGGCAGCATCGATCGCCGCGCCGGTATACGCCTTAGCCGATCCCTGCAGATTGACTTCACCGCCAAGCCGAGCGGCTTCCTTAGGTGCGTCCAGCGAAACCAGAAACTTGGGTCGCTTGTACTCTTCGACAGTGACTTGCGTTGCTCCATTCGGTTCGCCAGCGACATGGATCGACATTCGCCCCATCAAACGATCGCGCGGCGCGTTGAAGCTGCCGCTGAAACTTCCGTAATCGTTGGTGCGATGTTTCTGCCGCTGGATCTCTTTTCCATTGACGTCGTTGAAGACCACTGTCAATTCGCGACCGGCGATCGTCGCGTAATCGTCCTTCTGCTGGTCGACTCGCAAACAGATCCCCTTGTATTGGATCGTCTGCCCCGGGCGGTAGATCGATCGGTCGGTGAAGAACCGTGTCTGTTCATCGGGTCGAGGTTGTCGGTTGTTCTGGTAACTGTCGACGTTGTGTATCGAAGAGAGTGCGTTGTCGCCATCGACGACGTGAAAGACCATTCCTCGCAGTCGTTGGCCACGGAATTCAAACCGCCCGTTTTCGTCGGTCTTCGTCGACGGAAGCGGTTGGCGGCGGTTGCCGTGGTTCGTTCGCTGCCACGCTCGCACGTTGGCATTGGCCAGCGGATCGCCGCTGCGGGCATCCAAGACAAAGCCGTCGACGAATCCATCGCCGTTGTGATTTCGCAATACGAGAGCCAGATCGCTAACCCAAATCTCCGTGAACGACACTTGGTTGTCGGCGCGGACAAATTCGGGATGGTGGCTGGCGATCAGATAATAAGCTCCCGGTTTCAAATCGTCGGGCGTCGGCAATTCTTCGACGCGTTCTTGGTAATCGGTTGTCGCTGGCAGATCGGCATTCCAAGCGGTAACCGGCGTGCGAGCCAGTAGTTCCTGTTGCTGACGCTGATCCAATTGCTCTGAATTCCAGCGTTCGGATTGGACAAAGGCTTCGAAATCAAACGGGACCAAGCGGAAGTAGATCTTGGTGACGTTGCGGTATTGAACGTCGATCGTCGACAGTGGTTCGTTCCAGACTCGTTCGGTCGAAACCTGCGCCGAACGGGCTTCGATCTGCTGGATCAAGTTGAAACAGAGAGCTCCGCCAACGCTCTTGGGAAAATTCTCAAGCCCTTCGCTGGCGATCTTATGCGCCTCGACCAAGTCCCCTTCGTCGCGAATCGTTTGCGCCAGTTGCGCGTTGCCTCGAGCAGAGATCTCGTGCCCGGCGGTCGCTTCGATGAATCGTTTCAGCGACGCCTTAAATCGCGAACTCTTCTCTTCGCCAAACGCCTTGTTGTTGCCAAACACCAAACGGGACAGATCGGCATCGTAGAACGCCGACTTGTCATCATCGTCTTGATGGAAGACCAGCAGATCTTGGTACAGCGTGATCGCTCGCAGCGTTGGCGATTTCGCGTCGTCGGTCGGAGGTTCCCAAGCGATGAAGTCGGCAGCCGATGCGAAGATCGGGCTGTCGGCTTGCAGATCAAAAGCATCCTGCGAACGGGCACCGGCTTGCTCGCCCGCGGCATAGAAATCGATCGCGTCGAAAACCAGGAAATCGTAAAGCGTCGGGCGGTAGGCGTCCGGTGCGGTCCCCTTGTTTAATAGCGCATCGTATTGATCGATCGGCGTCTTTTGCAGCGCTTCGGGAGCGGCGAGGGCCAGCCGGAAATGCTTGTCGATTTCAGCCAGGATCTGCGGCAACGCCCAGGTGGTAAAGTCGTCGCTGGGGGAGGTGGCGGTTTCGGTGCGCTGCATGAACCGCCAGCGATTCTGCTGGAAATATTGCCAGTACCAATTCGCCAGGATCGCCTGCATCACAGGCCGCATCGGCTCGGGAGCCTTCTCGATCTCGGCGGTCATCCGAGTGACTTTTTCCTCGGGCTTATCCCCTTGGATCGCCCCTTCCAAAGCGATCCGTTGGCTTATCGCTTTGACAGCTTCGGCGTACGCCTTGTCTTGCAACGCGCCATCGATAATCGGCTGCAACGCCTCGATCGCGGTCTTGGGCAAACCTTTGTTCATCGCGTCTTCGACAGCCTTCCATTGAGTGTCTCGAGGTCCCACCGCCGAGGCGACCGCAAATGCGATCAGCATGGAAAGGCAGGGGGCGATTAGCCGTAAATGAGTCAAGAGTCTGATCCTTCCTACGTGTTGAATAGCTTCGGTGCAGAGCACGGAACGTGAAATCATAGGCATGGACGCCAAATCCGACCAATGCGCACCCGAGAAAGTCGACGAATTTTGAAATCTATTCGGCCTCCACTCCAACGATTTACGTTCATCCCCGCAGCAGGACCGCCCCGTTGGGGCTACGTCGTCGTTTGTGTCGCTCCCCAACCCCAGGGCGTTGCCCTGGGCTGGCATACCGCCGGCCACGTTGGGCCTGTCGAACAAGAACGATGTTGGGCGCGATCGTTTAAACGCGGCGGCAACGCCCCGCGCGTCCACACCCACCGCCGCGCTGGCGCACCGCCGCCCACACGCACCGTCGCCCACACGTACCGTCGCGTCGCCGTGACGTGACGGAACCGCGGCGCAGGGCCGCCGTCGTTTGTGCCGCTCCCAAACCCAGGGCGTTGCCCTGGGCTGACGTACCGCCGGCCACGTTGGGCCTGTCGAACGAGAACGATGTTGGGCGCGATCGTTTAACCGCGGCGGCAACGCCCCGCGCGTCCACACGCACCGCCGCGCTGGCGTACCGCCGCCCACACGTACCGCCGCCCACACGTACCGCCGCGTCGCCGTGACGTGACGGGACCGTGGCGTAGGGCCGCCGTCGTTTGTGTCGCTCCCCAAACCCAGGGCGTTGCCCTGGGCTGGCGTAGAGCTACCCCGTTGGGGCGGTGCACGAACGGTTACAACGCACCGAATCGGATGGCAAAGCGTTTGGCGTATGCGTCGGTTCATCGCCGCGGACATTCAGCCAACCTCCCACGGGACCAACGGACCGGACGTTCAGACAACGTCCCACACGCCCAACCGGGCCGACATGCAATCAACATGCGTCACGCTCTACGAGTCCGCCATCCAAGCAAAATCAGGCCCAACGGGGCCGGCCGTATGCCAGCCCAGGGCAACGCCCTGGGAAAACCGATGCCCACAAAACCGTTTCAGGCCCAACGGGCCGGCCGTACGACCATGCGAGCAGTAGCGGAAGTCGTCCCCGCAAAACCGAAGCCGCTGCAATTGCCCGCCTCGCACGACACCTTGAATTATTCTGCCATGTCCCATGTCGAACCACGGATCGATCGATGCGGATCGTTTGGCAGAATAATGGGGGCAGAATGATAAGAGGGAATAGCGAACAACCAACCTCATCTTCCGCCGGCACATCACACCAAAATTATTCTGCCTCCATCATTCTGCCACTTCCCATGCTGGACTACGGATCGATCGAGGCGACTCGTTTGGCAGAACAATCGGGTCAGAATGACAAGAGGGAATAGCAAACAACCAACGTCAACTCCCGCCGGCACACACAAAAATCATTCTGCCTCCATCATTCTGCCACTTCCCATGCCGGACTACAGATCGATCGATGCAGCTCACTTGGCAGAATAATGGGGGCAGAATGATAAGAGGGAATAGCGAACAACCAACCTCATCTTCCGCCGGCACATCACACCAAAATTATTCTGCCTGCATCATTCTGCCACCATCATTCTGCCACTTTCCATTCGGGGACCACGGACCCGTTAGCACACAGCCAAGTCTCGCTGCCGTCTGCCGCCCAAGATTCTTCGGCTAACAAGATCATTCCTGCGATGCAGTTGGCGTGATGAATCGATCGTCGAAGACGCGGGCGGCCGAGACCTTGTCGGCATCGACAAGTTCGATTTCGACCATTTGATCGATCAACGTCTGCCATCGCGCGGCGGTCATCTGGCCCAGCGGCGCGGCGGGATCTTCGCGATCGCATAACGGGCGAATCTGCTCTGCCCCAAAAGCGAGCGCGCCGGCATCCATGTCGGGATTGATCGAATCGATCACAGCGTTGGTTTCCGCCGGGTCGTCGAGATACTTCTGCCAACCGCGAGCGCTCGCCCGCACGATTCGCTGGGCCAGGTCGCTCTGCGTATCCAACGTCTTGCGGCTCGCAACCAGCACGCTGGCGTACGGGTTGTATCCGATCTCGGAGACCATCAGCGTGACCGGATCGGCTCCCTGCTGTTTGGCGACATAGGGCTCGCTGAAGATGTAAGCCTGTTGGGCGAACCGTTTGTTCGCCAAGAAGGGGCCGATGCTGCCGGGATAGGCGATCGTTTCGACGCCGGTCAGCGGCAGATGCTTCTGCATGTATTGAAAGAACGCCGGGCCAGTTCCGATCGCCAACGTGACGTCTCGCAAATCGGCCAGCTTCGAAATCCCCGATTCGCGATGGACCATGATGCATCGCGGCGTGTTCTGGATCGGTGCGAACAGCGCGACAACCTCCGCACCGGCTTGATGGCCAAACAGGACGCGATCGGCATTGGTCACAGCAAATGCGGCTCGCCCCGCCGCAACCGACTGGACGACCGGGACGTTTGGCCCGCCGGGCAACAACGTCACCTCGAGCCCTTCGTCGGCGAAGAAGCCATGCACGTCGGCCGCGTAATAGCCGCCATGTTCGGCTTCGGGGAACCAGTTCAATTGCAGCGACACCTGCTGCAATCCGGACGCTTCGGAGGTCGATCCGCCGGCCGAAGAATCGCTGCTGGACGAACAGCCCGACAACAGCAACGCGATGCAAATCATCAGCGACACGGATTTCAATCGCGCAGCGGTTATTGGCGACAACGTTCGATTCATACTCAAGATTCCAAGATGTGAACTATTGGCCAGCGGCGAGATTCCATGTCCCCTCGCCGATCAGAACCGCTTGATTTTGTAGGGTCAGCTGGGTCGGCGAATCGCGATGAACGGACGACTGCATCAACACGTCGCCGTCGATTTGCAGCGACAGCGGAGGCAAATCATCCGCGGGAGCGGAAAATCGCGAAACGACAAACTTCGGTCGGCCGGTGGGAGCTTGATATTGTAGCGCGAACAACGACCGCGTGGGATCGCAGAGGACCGACAGATTTTTCCAATCCAACAACGACTCCCGCTGCCATGTTTTCCGCAGCGCGATCAAGTCGCGATACCACTGCCAGATCGCGGCGTCTTTGATCTGAATCGACTTGGATTTCGCAAACGCATCGCCGTGGCTCGGCGCGATCGCACCTTTCCATTGGTGATGCGGGTATTCGTTGCGACGACCGCGGTCGACGGCGCGTCGCAATCGCGGATCGCCGAAGTCGACAAAAAACATGAAGGGTGCGTCGCACGCGTACTCCTCTCCCATGAAGATCATCGGGATCGATGGATAGAGCATCAGCAACGGGATCGCGGCGCGTTGGGTTTCGGTCGAGGTGAGTTGATGGAAGCGGGAGCCATGCGGATGGTTGCCAACACAATCGTGCGTCTGCAAACCGCAGATCAGCGATGGCAAAAACGAGAAGTCTCCCTCGGCGTGCATCTGACGGCGGACTTCGCTATCGATCCGCGTGACCTTGGGCCCGGTGTGCAGGTAGCCGTGCTGCAACGCTTCTTCGATGTCGCTCGCTCCAGCGTAATGGCGATGCGCGAGATTGATCTCCGGAACGGTGTGGGAATAAATCGCGTGCATGATATCGTCGGCCCAGATCGCATCGTAGGCGGTCCCGTCGGTCGGCGAGACGAGCGCGTGATCGTAGATGTTCGCTTCACCGATCAAATGAATCGGGCGATCGACGGTGCCAGCAAAATCGGTGACCGCGTGACGGATGCTGCGGAGGATCGGCTGGTCGCTGTCGTCGAACATGAAATGGACCGCATCCAAACGCAAACCGTCCAGATGGTATTCGCGCAGCCAATAGATGGCGTTCTCGATCACAAACCGCCGCGCCGCTTCGCTATTCTCGCCGTCGTAGTTAAACGCGTCGCCCCAAGGCGTGTGGTGTCGCTTGGAGAAATAGGGACCGAAGTCGTGCAGGTAGTTCCCCTCGGGCCCCAGATGGTTGTAGACGACGTCCAAGATCACCGCGATTCCGGCGGCGTGACAGGCGTCGACGAAGCGTTTGAAATCGTCGGGCGTCCCGTAATTTTCAGTGGCTGCGTACAGTTGGACTCCGTCGTAACCCCAGTTGCGCGAGCCCGCACACTGGGCCAACGGTAACACTTCGACAGCGGTAATCCCTAGCGAGACAAGCTCTTCGATCCGATCGATCGCCGCCAGATAAGATCCCTCGCTTGTAAAGGTTCCGAAGTGCATTTCGTAGATCACCAGGTCGCTTTTCGCGACGCCGCGATAGTCCGCATCGTGCCACGGATATTTGCGATGATCGACGACCATCGAAGGGCCGTGAACGCCTTGCGGCTGGAATCGCGAAGCGGGATCGGGCCGGCTGACACGATCGTCCAACGAGATCTGATACCGATCGCCGCCACCGATTCCGCGGACCGTGCGATGGAAGTATCCATCCTCGTCGGGCTGGATGCGGAAGCGTTGGACTTCGTCGCCGTTCTGCTTTTCGATCGCCAGTCGCCCCGCGTAGGGAGCCCAGATATTGAAGTGGGTCGCGTTGCAGGAGACCGGGACTGCGCCCAGCGGATCGCTGGAACGAGACTCTTGTTTTTCGGGCGGCACGAGTTCGAACCAACGACATCCTTCCAAGACACCCGACGTCGCTCGAGCCTCCGACAGATAGAATCGATCCAACGTATTGCCGGTGCGGTGCGCTGCATAAACTGTCGACGCGATCTCCGGTTCGGCATTGCCAACGACGATCGTGCGATATCCCGCGAGGAAGACCTCCAAATCGTTGCCACCGTCGCCAGCGAAGACAACTTGATCGCGATCATTGCCGCTGCGATCCAACCACCACTGCAAGGCGTAGGCTTTGGAAAGTCCTGCCGGCAGGATGTCGACCAGCCCTTCGCCCCAATGGAGATTGAAACCCGAGATCACATCGCAATCGATCCCCGAGTCGCGCAGACGGCTTTGAATCGTGGCAACCGTCGCTTGCAGCGTCTTTGCTTCGGCGAAGTAGCTGATCTTGAACTGGTTCTGTTTTTCGGTGGCGCGGAACCGCAGGTCGACGAGATCTCGCAACAGGTAGGAGACGTCGTCGGTCGCAAAGCTGGCGAAGTTCGCTTCCAGATGCGTTTGGAAGTCGGGCAGGTAGTCGAAGCCACCGTCGTCGTTGCGGACAACGATCGTCGTGCCGCCATCGCAGATCGCGACTTCGGGTGCCGGAATCTGAAACGCCTGCAACGCTTCGATCATCGCCGCTCGATCGCGCCCCGTGACGGGAATCACTTGCACGTCGTTGTCTCGCAGATTTTCGAGCAAGGTTTGCAGGTCGGCGATGTGAGTCGGATCGTCTTGCAGCGGCAGCAGCGTACCGTCCAGATCGGTCGCGAGGATCGAGCGGGGGCGAATGGGCATAGGTGGGAAAAATCAAATGCGAGTAGGGAGGAGCATGGTTTGCGAAGCGGTCTACCTGACCGTAGCATATTCCTCTCGCGGCGAGTAGCGCAGGGGAGCGTCGGATCATCGCAGCGGTTGGCAGCGACTTAGGCTCCGCGGTTGAGATGCTCCAACATCGCTTCGACCTCGTCCTGCAATTCGTCCAACAGCGCTCGGCACTCAGCCAATTTGTTGGCACGCGCGAGTTCTTCGAGTCGAATCGAAACCGCCACCACGCGACTGGCGGCAAAGACGTCGGCGGATCCTTTTAAGGTATGGGCTGCACGCGCCAACGATTTGCAGTCTCCCATCTGCAAGGCGTGATGGATCTGATCGATCAGGATCGGGCCTTCCTGACGCATCGCGCTGGTCAGCGGTTCCAACAGTTCCCAGCCGCCGTCGATTCGTTCGATCGCATGCCGCAGGTCGACGATCTGAGTCGGATTTGCCAGCTCCAATGGCGGCAGAAAGCGTTCGGGAGCCGCGGCGGCAGTGGGAGGTTCGCGGTCGAAAACCCCAGCGATCACAGCTTGCAATTGCGATGGATTGATCGGTTTGGAAATGTAATCGTCCATGCCGGCGTTGAGACAACGCTCGCGATCACCATCCATCGCCGCGGCGGTCATGGCGATGATCGGTGTATGAATTCCCAGATGGCGATCGCGGACTCGGATCTCCAGCGTCGCTTCGACGCCATCCATCTCCGGCATCTGCAGGTCCATCAGGACAAGGTCAAAGGGTTGGCGAGCGACCTCCATGACGGCTTCGATCCCGTTCCGGGCCAACGTGACATTGTGCCCCTCGCGGCTCAAGAACCCGATCGCCACGCGTTGGTTCACCAATCCATCTTCCGCCAACAGAATGTTCAATGGACGCTGATTGCCGCCGGGTTCTAGCGAAGGAGTCGACGCGGCGTGGTGGCTGCGAATGTCCATCGCGTCGAGAATCGAATCGAACAGATCCGACTGCAGCACCGGCTTGGTAAGATAACGCTGAATTCCCATTTCGCGGCACCGCTGCGAATCGTCGGCTCGCGCGGCCGAGGAGATCATGATAATCGGCAGCCCCTTCAACAGCGGCGACTGACGAATACACTCGGCTAACGCAAATCCATCCATGTGCGGCATCATGCAGTCGAGCAGCACCAATCGATAGGGATCCTCGGTCGACGCGGCCCGTTGCAGTTCGGCCAATGCCGCCGGAGCGCTGGCGACCAGCGTGGGGTTCAACTGCCAAGCATCCAGCATCTCGCCGAAGATCTGACGATTCGTGTTGTTGTCGTCGACGACGATCGTCGGGAGGCCACGTAGGCTGTCGAGATTTTCGGTCGGAGCCACGGCCGCATCGGCCAACAGGAACTCCGCCGTAAAATAGAAGGTCGTGCCGACGCCCACCTGACTGTCGAGCCAGATGTTGCCGTGCATCAGATCGACAAGGCGAGCGGAGATCGCCAATCCCAAACCGGTGCCGCCGAACTGCCGCGTGGTCGAGACGTCGGCCTGGGCAAACTCTTCGAAAACCGTCTGCACCTTTTCGCTGGGAATCCCGATCCCGGTATCGCGAACGGCAAACTGCAACCGAATCGCACCGGCGTCGAGGGCTTCGAGCGGCAGATGCGATTGACCGTTCGCCAGCGGATTGGTGATCGCGATCACTTTGGGATCGTCGGCGTTGGTGACTTCGACAACCACCTCGCCCTGCTGCGTAAACTTGATCGCGTTGCCGACCAGATTCACGACGATCTGTCGCAAGCGGACCGGATCGCCGGCGACTTGGTTGGGGAGATGGGGATCGATTCGGCAGGCGAGTTCCAAGCCTTTTTCGGCAGCTTTGACGGCAAGCGTTTGCACCGTGCGGCCGACGCAATCGCGAAGGTTGAACGAGGTCTCTTCGAGTTCGAGTTTGCCCGCTTCGATTTTGGAGAAGTCGAGGATGTCGTTGATGATCCGCAGCAGCGAATCGGCGGAATCCTTGATCGTCCGCAAGTAATCGCGCTGCTCGATCGAAAGGTTGGTGTGAGCCATCAGGTCGGCCATCCCGATGATCCCATTCATCGGCGTGCGAATTTCGTGGCTCATGTTCGCCAGGAAATCACTCTTCGCCTGGTTCGCCGCGTCGGCCGCCTCCTTGGCTGTTTTCAACTCCTGTTCGGTCCGTTTCAGATCGGTGACATCGCGAGTGATCCCGAAGGTCCCGACGATTCGGCCGGCATCGTCGCGGAGCGGCATCTTGGTCGACGAGCACCAACTGTCGGGGCGATCGGCCCAGGTTTCGCGTTCGATCTCGGCGACCATCGGCACGCCGGTCTCCATGATCTCCAGCTCGCTGGCCCGGGCGTTGGCCGCGTGTTCGCTGGTGAAGATATCGGCATCGGTCTTGCCGACGGCGATCTCCGCGTTTTTCCACTGAAACTTCTTCGCCATGCTGCGGCTGATCCGGATGAACCGACTGTCACGATCTTTGAAATAGATGCTGTCGGGGATATTGTTCAGCAGTGTATTCAGCAGATAGCGAGCTTTCTCCAGGTCTTGGTCCAAATGCTTCCGCTCGGTGACGTCCCAGAACAGCAACTGCACGCCGGTAATTTTTCCCTGTGCGTCGCGGACGGGAGCTTTGACCCGTTCGATCCAACACTCGTTCCCATCTTTCGCCAGATAGGGTTCGGTGTCGTGCAGAACGATCCCTTCGCGGATCACCTGTTGATCGTCCAGCTGGTACGCCTTGGCGAGATGTTCCGGGAAGATATCAAAGTCGGTCTTGCCGCGGAGTTCCTGCAACGTCATCTGATGCAGTTGAAGGTAGCGTTCGTTGGCGAACACTCGGCGGCCGTGCAAATCCTTTAAGACCAAATTGATCGGCAAGTTGTCGACCAGCGTGTGGTACAGAATCCGCGTCTCTCCCAGCGCCGAACTCGGATCTTGGGAGTCGATAAAAATTTCGCTCGGTTGCTGCGGCGGCAGCTGAGAAAACGTCGATTCAGCCGCTTCGGCGCGGCGAGCAATCTGATCCCAGGCTGCCAGCAATTCTTCTTCATCGGCAAAACCGTCGGTTTGTGCGACGAGTCGAGAGCGCACCTTTTGCAGTGCGGATTGCAGATCGAAAGGGCCGGTGGGATCGGTCATGGAAGATCTATCGCGCTGGCAGGATACTTCGCTTGGAATCTTTGCCGCAGTGTACCATCTGCGGTGCCGCTTGTACTCATCATCTGTATTACAAATCGGGGCGGAGCAGTGTTTCAATTTGAGCTATCAGCTGGCACGCGATAGCGTCCGGTTCTCTGGCCAACGCCGCGCTGCCGCGGGCTGGCGAATTCGCCCGAGCTGAAACACTAAATTGCCCTGCATTTCAAATATAGGACAGAGTCTCGCAGGTGACAGCAAAACCATCGGCGATCGGTTTGCGCCGCCGCGATCTCTCGCCCGCGGAAGTCGCCCAGCTCAGGTGCCCTTCTATTTGACTCCGCTTCGGGCGAATCGTTCACTCAAAAAGGCTTCTCGCCCTATTTACCATACCAGCCCCCGTCGCCGAGGGGGCCTGATTGTTATTGCCTCGCGATTCCCGTTCCTGCTACACTCCGCCCCCCAATTGTCTCGTCTATGCGGAGGGTCGCGCGTGCTCCGAAACTACAAAATCCGAACCAAACTGCTGATCGCCCTCGGATTGCTATGCGCGATTGTGTTGACAATTTCGCTCGGCGGTTTTCAGTCGATCTATGCCTATCGGCAACTCGCCAGCAGCATCAGCGATCGGGCGGCGGAGCTGCCGCTGACCAGTTCGCTGACTCGCGACGTCGAGCTGCTGCGGAACACCTACCACCGCATCCACGACCATTCGAGCAGCGAAAATCCGCTGGCTCGAATCTCGTTGACCAACGAACGCGATCAATTTCGGACCTGCGTTGCCGACGTTCGCTCTTCAGCCAACGCCTACCGTGGCGAACTGGACGCTGGAGACGATGAAGCGACAGTCCTTTCGGATCGGTCGCGCGAACGACACACCATCGATGCGATGTTGCGTGGGCTCGAACGCATCGACGACATCGTCCGCGCCGAAAACTGGGCGCTCAAAGAGATCGATTACGCCCGCTTGGAGATCGAGCTGGATAGCTTGGCCGATTCGGCGCAACAGCTGCCAACGTTTTTGCAGCAACACATGCTCAGCCTACGCGACGACGTTCGCGGCTTTTACCGCACGGCGATCGCCGTGATGTGGGGCAGTTCGCTGCTGGCGTTGGGAATGTTCGCCGCCTTGATCTTCCTGTTCCATCTCGTCGTCGTTAAACCGTTTGGGTCGCTGCTGCAGGGCAGCCGCACGATCAGCGAAGGAGTCTTCGCCCATCGGATCGAACTGGGGACCGGCGACGAACTGGCGGAACTGGCAAATTCGATGAACGACATGACCGCTCGGTTCTTGAGCACCGAATCGGAATTGAAGGATGTGATCGCGGGCAAAGAGGAAGAGATCCGCAATCGAACCAACGAAGCGATCCGCAACGAACAACTGGCCAGCGTCGGGTTCCTCGCCGCGGGGGTCGCTCACGAGATCAACAATCCGTTGGCGTCGATCGCGTGGAGTGCCGAAGCGCTCGAATCGCGACTGCACGATCAACTCTACGACACCGATTCCGACGGACCATCGCAACCGCTGAACAACGACCAATTGTCGACGCTGCGAACCAACCTGCGTCGAATTCAAGACGAGGCGTTCCGTTGCAAAGGAATCACCGAACACCTGCTGGACTTCAGCCGCTTGGGGAACGTCAAACGCGAACCGACCGACCTGAAGCACTTGGTCGAAGACGTTGTTGCGATGGTTGGCACGCTGGGCCAATACCGCTGCAAGACGATCCGTTTGGACTGTCCCGATGAAGTCAATGCGGCGATCAACGGCCAGGAGATCAAACAAGTTGTCCTGAACCTGCTGACCAACGCGTTGGAGAGCGTCGACACCGACGGAGCGATCGACGTCCGGCTGCGGCAACGCGGCGATGTCGCCGTGCTGACTGTCGAAGACGACGGCTGCGGGATGGATGAACACGTTCAGAACCATCTGTTCGAACCCTTTTTCACCAGCGGTAAAGAAGGGCAGGGAACCGGTTTGGGGCTGAGCATTTCCTATCGTATCGTCCAACAGCATGGCGGCCGGATGTCGGCGCAGAGCGAAGGACGGGGCCGGGGCGCCCGTTTAGATGTCACACTACCTCTTGAACACACCATGGAAGCCGATGTCCAAAAAAACGCAGCCTAACGCCGGTTTGTCGATCATGTTCGCCGACGATGAGCCCGGCCTGCAGGAGTTGATGGCAGCCGAATTGCCCCGCTTGGGACACACCGTCACCGTCTGCCCCGATGGGCTGACCGCGTTGGCGGCTGTCGAAAAGCAGGCTTACGATTGCATCATCGTCGATCTCGACATGCCTGGCATGAACGGGATCGAAGTCTTGCAGCGAACCAAAGAACTGCAACCGCTGTGCGAAGCGATCGTGCTGACCGGTAAATCGACTACCGAATCGGCGATCATCGCTGTGAAGTGCGGCGCCTTCGACTATCTGACTAAACCGTCGCGGCTGGCCGATCTCGCCACGCTCTTGGGACGCGTTGCCGAGCGCCGCCAGATCAGCAAGCAGATGTCGGCGCTTCAGTTGCGGCTGCGCCGCGCCGAGGGAGACCCTCAATTGATCGGCAAGCATCCGTCGATGGAGCGGGTTGCGAAATTGATCGCCAAGGTCGCGCCGACCGAAAGCACCGTCTTGATCCGCGGCGAAACCGGATGCGGTAAAGAGCTAGTCGCTCGCGCGGTCCACGACCAGAGCCGACGGGCGGCAGAATCGTTTGTCGCGATCAACTGTGGCGCACTTCCCGAAAACCTGATCGAAAGCGAACTGTTCGGTCACTGCCGCGGCGCCTTCACCGGCGCCGATGCGGCTCGCACCGGCATGTTCCAAGTTGCCGATGGCGGAACGATTTTCCTGGACGAGATCGGCGAGCTGCCGCTGTCGATGCAAGCCAAGTTGTTGCGCGTGCTCGAATCGCGCGAGATCCGCCGCGTCGGCGACAACCAAGTCGAAAAGATCGATGTTCGCGTCGTCTGTGCGACGCACCGAAATCTCGAACAGATGGTCGAACAGGGTGAATTCCGCGAGGACTTGATGTTCCGCATCAACACCTTTGAGATCGAAGTTCCGTCGCTCCGCGAGAGGGCGAGCGACATTCCGGAACTGGCCGCGCATCTACTGCGTCGCTTCAACAACGAACAACTGAGCGATGCGGAGCTGTTCACGCCCGAAACGATGAGCGCTCTGACGGCCCACGTCTGGCCGGGCAACGTTCGCGAACTGGCTAACGTGATCGAACACGCAGTCATTTTGTGCGACGCGTTGCCGATTCGCCCCGAACACCTGCCGCGTCACTTTGGCGATCGTCAGCTGCGAAAAGAGTTACGCAGCAGCGGCCCGATGAGTCTGCGAGAGATGGAGCACGTGGCGATCGAACAGGCGTTGGAACGGCACGACGGCAACAAATCAGCTGTCGCGGCGGAACTGGGCATTAGCCTTAAAACCCTGTATAACAAGCTGAACACGGTTGCTGCCGAAAAGCAATCGGCGTAATCCTCACCGTCGCCACTGCGCCGGTTTTCGCTTGTGCAGATCTTCTTTTATGAACACCGATTCCGCATCGCTTCGATCCAGCGACATCGAACTGGTGGAACCGACGCCGCAATTGCGGATCGTTTCCGATAGCGAAGCTGCGGAACTGGCTGCGGAGATTCCGACGGGATCTCCCTTCGCCCCCGGGACCGCGTTGCCGTTGGATCTGGTTGGACAACCGATCAGCTTCGAAGCGGGCGTATGGCGCGAGACGATGTTAGGCGGGCTGCTCGCCTCGCTCATCATGATCGCCTTCGGAATCGGATCGCTGCCGATCTTCCCCGTCGGATCGATGTTGATCGCCGGCGGCGGGTGCTTGTTGGGAGCGATGGCCTTAGTGACGCGGCGTCCGATGCTGGCGATGGCTGCGACGATCGGGAATCTTGCCGTGTTGGCGTTGGGTTTCGTGAGATCGTTCTGGTAACGGACCACGCTATCGCAACGGGATGAACCGCTGTTCATCCCCTTTCGCCCAAGCCGCTATTCGCTGTCGGTCAATTCACGGACAAACGTGACATCGGGTTTGGACCGCGCTTTGACTTTGCAGAACTCCGCGACGTACCGCTGCAACGCTTTTTGTTCGGGGACTTTGAAGCGATCCCCTTTCTGCAGGATCGGCTTGTATTCGTCCATCTCGCCAAATTGCCGCGTTCCCGCTGCTTGGCAGGGAAACCAATGCGGAACGCCTTCGGGATCGTGCAGCATAAATTCCGGGTAACAGTGACCGGGAATCCAGACCATCCGCGCCGGGATCTTTTTAGCGCGGCACAACGCGACAAACAGACTGGTGAGTTCCTCGCAGTCGCCGTGCCCGTCGTCGAGCGCTTCGACAGCCGATTTGATATCCCCTTCGCGATATTCGACGTGCTCGCGGACCCAATCATAGATCTGTTCGACCTGCTGCCAGGGCGTCTGGTCGGGAGTCGATTCGAATTCGGCAGCGATCTTGCGGATCTTCCCATGCCGCGGATCGATATAAGGGCTGCTGCCTAGGAAGACGCGTTCCTCGCGTTCGACCTTTTGCGGGACCACTAGATCGCTAGTCTCTCCGACACCTTGAATTCGCGTCTTGGTGACCTCAAAGGTGAACAGCGCGTCCGATGCGGTATTGGCCGGAACGTTGACCATCCGCACCCGCACTTGTTTGGCGCCGCCAAACAGATCGCGCGTATCCCATCGGTCGACGTAGCGGCTGATCTGCTGGTCGACAAGTTGAACGGTTTGTTCGGGCCAATCGGTTGGCACCGGAAACGTCGCGAAGATCTCTTCGCACGACGATCCGGCGGTCATGACTTTGACGCCCACTTGCCACAATTGTTTTTCGGGGCCGACATATTCCAGTCGCGTGTCGGCAACGGGACTTGAAGAGTCTTGAGCGAGAAGAGGCGAAGCGCAACATGCGGCACCGCTCAACAGCATCGTCCGCCGCGTGATCGAGAGCGGAGCGATTGGAAACGAGCGCCGATCGTCGCGCGCCATCGAGCGACGCGCGTCGGATTGGCGACGAGGATCGATAGAAGATTTCATCGGGCGTGGCCTGATTCGGGTAGGAACAAAACGTATCTCGGCGGCAGCGGTTGGTCGACGACCGCTACGCTCCGAACACGCAGCACAATCCATTTTGGTGGCACGGCCAAGCTGACCGGCTTTCTCTATAGTGATTTGAAGAGAGGCGGTTGTCGAGTCCGATGACAACCGTACTGCATTGCAGAAGCGTCGCGTGGATCGCGATTGCGGTCCGAGCAAGCTTTATTGATTGTTTGGCTGTGGCAATGTTGGTGCAGGAGCCATGTTGGTCCCGGGACCGTTGGGAACGACGTAACCACCATCGGAATACTGACCGGGTTGTGGAACCCCTTGAGACGATTGCCATCCACCTTGGTAGCTCGGCTCGGAATACGATCCCATTCCCTCGTAGTACCCACCTGTGCTGTACCCCGAATAGGCGTCGGTTCCGCATCCGCAGCCCGGCTCTGGTGTCGGAGCGTAGTCGTATGCGGGATTGACGGCAGCAGCGCATCCCGCACCACAAGGAGCACCGAGATTACCACCACAGAAACCATTACCAATACCGGTGCAGCCAGTCAAAGCGGCCAACGATACAGCGGCTACAAGCGTTACAAATCGTGCATTCATTGTTCTCACCTAATCCCATATTTTGAGTCAAAAACCGTGCAGCTTCTTTAAGCCGCACAACTCTAGGTTGTGGGATTGAGCGTGCAAGCAAGAATGAGGTTTTTTTGCAACATCATTGTTAGGTTTGATGCAACGGAGAAAGGTGCGGTGCGTTTTGTAAACATCCCGCGATCATCGAACGTTGTCGATGCAATGCATTCGATGAGTTCCCGATCGATCGCGACCCTTGGGGTCGTACTACTATTGACCGTGCTAAGTTCATCGGTCAGCCACGCCGCGCTGCTCCGCGAGGGGGACGAATATTGGGTCCTCAATTCGCGATGTATCAGCAGCGTTGCCTGCCGCGCGAACCTCGAAAATCCTAACCTCAAAGTCTATAGGTATCACCAAGGTCAAGGGCTGCAACACGACAGTGTGAATGGACTGTATACCCGCGTCGACGAAGATCACTCCTTCTTAAACGTGATCTACGTTCATGGAAATCGCTTCACATCGCAAGAGGCGATCGATCGATCGTTGAAGATCTACCGCAGCGTTAACCGGCGGTGCCACGATCAGACGAGAATCCGTTGGATTTTGTGGAGCTGGCCGAGCGATCCGATCTTTAATCCGTTGACCGATGTGCGGACCAAAGCGCAGCGAGCCGATACCCAAGCATTATATGTCGGCTGGCTGCTGCAGCACTTCCCCGCCCCCGACCGCTTGGAAATGATCGGCTACAGTTTTGGAGGCCGGATCGTCACCGGCGCACTCCACACCGCCGCCGGTGGCGAGATGAAGGGACGGACGTTATCGGGTCCTCCCCTCCGCGGCTCGCGAATCGGTATCCATCTGGTCGCCCCGGCGTTGGATCGGCATTGGCTGGCAAGCGGTTCCCGCCATGGATTGGCTGCGGAGAATATCGGCAGCATGAATCTATTCTACAACAGCCGGGATCGCGTCCTGAAACTGTATTCCATGGTCAGCAAATATTACAATCCGGTGGCGTTAGGATTTGCCGGATTAGGACAATTAGCGGCGAGATCGGATCACTTGCCGATCCAGATCCGCGCTCGAGATTGCGGCGGGGCGGTGGGACTGCTGCACGATGAACTGAAATATTTTGAACCTTGTTGCAACGTTGCCGAGACGATCGCAACAACACTTGATGCCAGCGACTCCGAAGTCATTCAACTGACGGCGGCGGATTAGTGGTACGTGGCTGCCGACACCAACTGTCGCGGCGGGCCGGTCACCGCGTTGGCCAGCCGTCTTGACGAACGCATCCCGGCAACCGATCCTGTTTATAAAGCCTTTCCCTTCGATCGACGGTTAATTTCTAATGTCTGATGCCCCGCATAAAATCTCGCACTCGACGATCAGCACGCTGCATCATATCCATAAGAAGTTGACCGAACTCAACAGCCAGATCGGCCGCGGGCCGCGACAATTGAAAGCTGGCATCGCCGCAATCGAATCTTTAAAGCAGGCGGAACTGCAGGCGCAAGAGACGCTGAAACAAGCCAAACTGGCGTGCGACAGCAAGCAGTTGCAGTTGAAAGAACGCGAGCAGCGCGTTGTCGATATACAAAATAAACTGAACACCGCGGCCAGCAATCGCGAATTCCAGACCTTCAAAGAACAGATCGCCGCCGACCAACAGGCCAACGGCGTACTGGCCGACGAGATTCTCGAAGCGATGGAAAAGATCGATCGTCTGGGCGAAGAACTTCGCCAGCGAACCGCCGAACTAAAACAGCGGTCCGACGATCACGCCAAGCTGCAGAGCGAAGTCGACGCCCGCGTCGCCACCGCAAGCAGCGAACGCGACCGGGTACTGGAGGAACTGGCGACCGCCGAAGAGCAGTTGCCCGAAGATGCTGTCGATATCTACCAGCGTTTGATCCGCAGCCAAGGCGAAGATGGCCTGGCGCCGGTCGAGGGACAATCGTGCGGCAACTGTGGCGCTACGTTTGCCCCACAGGTTCTCAATCGACTGATGCTGTCGCACTTCATCTGTTGCCCGACCTGCGGTGCGATTCTTTACATGACCGCCGATTCGGTTCCCGAATAACGCTTTCTCCAATCGCTAGACGGTCGATCTCATGAATTCCCAACTTGGAAACCGCCACAACACGCTTCCGTCGACGCTCAGCAAAGCCGTCCTTACGATGCAGATCATCTCGATCGCGTTGTTGTTTGGCGCGATCAACATCGCGGTGATCCTTGTCGTCATGACGATGATGCGCGACGACGCGGTCCTCAAAACCAATCTCGATCCGCTGGTGATCGTCGTCCTGGGCGTAGCGGTGATGAGTACCGTCGTCTCGGTCGTCCTACCGTCGATGTTGCGAAGGTCGGCGGAACAACACGCGTCGGAGGCCCGCAAATTACGCGACGACGCGAACCATCCGACGATCGATCCCTTGGCTCCGTTAACCGAACCCGAAGCGTTGATGTTGACCCGTTATCAAACCGCGCACATCGTTGGTGCGGCGTTGCTGGAAGGCCCCGCCATGCTGGCCGCTGTGGTCTTTTTCATAACATCCAACGCGATCTGCTTGGGGATCGCCGTCTTCATGATCCTGTTGTTAGCGACGCGAGTCGCGACGCAAAGCAAGGTGGTCACTTGGATGGAACACACGATTCGGCACGCCGCTTAATTCGATAGCAACGCGTCGCGCAAAATCTGCACCGGATGTTCCGCCTTGCGACCGGTGCCGTCGGCGATCTGATGACGACAACTGGTCCCCGGCGCGGCGATCAGGTTCTCCTCGGGCTCCTTGCGGACCGTCGGAAACAGCACCAGTTCCCCGATCTGCATCGATAGATCGTAGTGCTCGGTCTCGTAACCAAACGAGCCCGCCATCCCGCAGCACCCCGATGGGATCAATCGCACGGTGTAGTTCCGCGGCAATTGAAGCATCCGCACCGTCGGTGCCAGGGATGTCAACGCCTTTTGATGACAGTGACCGTGCAGACGAATCGTCCGCTTGTCGTCGCGGAAAGCATCCGATTTGATCCGCCCGGCATCCATCTGCTGAGCCAAAAACTCATCGATCATCAGACAGTGTTCGCTCATCTTTGCGGCGGCATCCCGCAATTCGCCGCGAACCAATTCGGGATATTCGTCGCGGAAGCTGAGCAGCGCCGACGGTTCGACCCCGACCAGCGGAAGGTCTGCGCTGACGCGATCTTTCAGCAGGCGAACGTTCTCTTCGGCGACGTCGCGAGCCTGCCGCAACAGTCCCTTCGACAACGCCGCGCGTCCGCTCTCGCGATGCTCGGGGATCTCGACAGCAAAACCGAGACGCTCCAGCAGTTCGATCGCCGCGATTCCGACAGGCGTATCGTTGTAGTTGGTGAATTCGTCGCAGAAAAACAGCACGCGACCGTTTTGTCCGGCGGATGGGTGCGGCGTGTGCGTGGCAAACCAGCGACTCAGGGTCGTGCGATGCATCGTCGGCAGCGAACGCTTGGGAGCAAAACCGGCGAAGCGTTTGAAGATCCGAGAGGTCACGCGGTTGCGAACGATGAAGTTGAACATCCACGGGGCGTAGGCTGCCAGTTGGCTGTTGCGAGCGAAGTTGGCGATCAGTTTCGCCCGTCGCGGAACCCCGTGAGCATCGTAATAGCCTTGCTGGAACTCCGCCTTCAGCTTCGCCACGTCGACGTTCGACGGACACTCTCGCTTGCAGCCCTTGCACGACAGACAAAGATCCATCACCTCGCGGACCTCTTCGCTGTCGAACGGGAACCGCTTGCCATCGGCTGCCGTCAGGACGTGCCGCAGCATGTTCGCCCGCGCCCGCGTCGTATCCTGTTCGTTGCGAGTCGCCATGTAGCTGGGGCACATCGTTCCGCCGGACAGCTGTGTCTTGCGGCAGTCTCCCGCACCATTGCACAGCTCCGCCGCTCGCAAGACACCCTCGACACCGCTGAAGTCCAACACGGTTGGAACGTCGGGAGTCGCTTGGCCCGGCTTGTATCGCAGGCTCGAATTCATCGGCGGCGTGTCGACGATCTTGTTCGGGTTGAAGATGTTCTGCGGATCCCACAACCGTTTGACCTGCCGGATCACTTCGTAGTTCTTCGGCCCGATCATCTGCTGCAGAAACTCGCCGCGGAGCCGGCCATCGCCATGCTCTCCACTGAGCGAACCGCGGTACTCTTTCACCAAATCGGCGATCTCTTGCGCGACGTCGCGGAACTGTTGGTTGCCGGCGTCGGTCTTCAAGTTGATGATCGGTCGCAGATGGATCTCGCCCGATCCGGCGTGCGCATAATGCACACACTCCAGACCATGTTTGGTTTTCAATCGTCGATTGAACTCGGCGATAAACTCTGGCAGATCCTCGATCGCAACCGCGGTATCTTCGATCACGGCCAGCGGTTTGGCATCGCCGACGACGTTGCTAAGGATTCCCAATCCCGCTTTCCGCAGATCCCAGACCTTGTTTGTGTCGTCGCCGGTCAAGATGGGAAAGTGGTATCCCAAACCGGCAGCTTTCATTTCAGCCACCAATTTATCAGCCGCCGCGACGGCTTGTTCGTCGGTCTCGGCGCGGAACTCGATCGCTAGAATCGCTCCCGGTGTTCCGTCGACAAAACTCATGTTGGCGCGTTGTTCTATATTCCGCGCCGCACCGCTCAACACAAAGTGATCGACGAGTTCGCACGCGAAGATCGAATGTTTGACGGCCAGCAACGTCGCCCGCAGCGATTCGTCGACCGTTTCGAAATGGGGGCACAACAGCGCCGATGCCGGTGGCGGCAACGGCGTGCAGCGAACCTTGATCTCGGTAGCGAAGAAGAGCGTCCCCTCGGAACCGGCCAACAGTTTGCAGAAGTCGAACTGTTTGTCGGACGCCGCATCGGCAGGGGCCAACGGGGCAGCATCCATCAACAGATCGACAGCGTATCCCGTGTTGCGTCGCGGAATCTGCGGCTTGGGAAATTCGCGTTGGATCTCTTCGCGCACCTCCGCTTGGCTCAACAGATCGCGAATCCCGCGATAGATCTGCGATTCCAACGAATCGTTTTCGGGGGCGCACTTCGCCTGGAACTCTTCGTCGCTGAGCGCGGTAAAGGTCGCTTCGCTGCCATCGCTCAAGAAGCCACGGACTTCCAACACATGTTCGCGGGTGCTGCCGTAGACGATCGAATTCGATCCACACGAATTGTTGCCAAACATCCCGCCCAACATCGCTCGATTCTGCGTCGATGTCTCGGGACCAAACAGCACGCCGTGCGGTCGCAGCGCCATGTTCAATTCGTTGCGAATCACTCCCGGTTGCACGCGAGCCCAGCCCGCATCCGCATCGATCTCCAGGATCTTCGTGAAGTGGCGGGAGATGTCGACGACGATTCCCGCCCCGACAACCTGGCCAGCCAGCGAGGTCCCGGCGGCGCGAGGGATCAGCCCGATCTTGTGTTTTCCGGCGAACAGGATCAAGCGACGGATGTCGGCTTCGGTCGTTGGGATCGCAACGGCCAGCGGCGTTTCCTGATACAGCGACGCGTCGGTCGAATAGACAGTCCGCGCGACCGCGTCGATCCGCAGCTCTCCGTCCATCTGCGACTGAAGTTCTACTAGCGATGACTGAAGATTATCGTGCATAGATTCTCGATCGTCTCTCGCAGGACATCTGCCGCCCTGCATAAATCAGAGGTGTTGTTCCAGTTGCCCTATCAAACAGTCGCGGCGACACAGATTTCGGTCCGACCGGTCGCCAATTGACGTGCCCGAACGTTGCTGTATCCCCAAGACCGGATCTGATCCAACCAAATCGGGATATCGGCAGCCCGTTCGTACGAACTCAGCTTAAGCGTCAGCAGCATGCCGACGATCGAAGTATCCCGATGCTGCACGATGTTCTCGACCGTCGTCAGCGTCTTTTCCGGCTTGACGTTCGAATCGACCAACAACCACCGCGCCTTGGAATAATGATGACGCTTGATGTCGCCGCCACGGGCGCGGAAGTGGCGGTAGTTTTTGTGTTCCATGATCGATTCGTCCATCTCGGCGGGATCGATTCCGGACACCTGCATACCAAGTTCCAACAGTCGTTGGACCGATCCGCCGGGAGCACTACCGATCTCGATCACCTGGTCGCCCTCATGCAACTGAAATCCGCTCCAGGCGATTGCTTCGGAGGTCTTGTAGTAGGCACGCGAGATGACTTCGCGGTCGCGATTCATCGGGAACGTTCCGCCGGGCCAGCGGTCGACGGCGCTGACGACCTCGTGCCAACCGATCCACCACTGGTTCGATTCGACCATCACCACGTCCAACACGCGATCGCCGGGACGAGCGATTTGATTCGCCATTGGCGAAGCGATCAGTTCCTGTTGGTGCAGATTGGCCGCCAGAAAATCGGCGACAGCTTCGGTCAACGGTTCGTTGCCCGGCATAAAACCACGCTCGCCAACGGGCAAGCGGTCGCGGCCCCACAGATGCAACAGATCGGGTTTGGGGAGATTCGACGAACGCAGCAGTTCGGATAACTGGCTGGCCAACTGATCGGATTCCTCGCCGGCGATCTTACCGATCGACCACGACGCGGTGCGGATGAAGATCCCCTCGGGAAGGGCATCGTCGGACGCGGCCGCCGAGTTGGCGGCGGGGACCTTTTTGAGCGTTACAAAACCGGGACGCGAAAACGCCAGCCGCCACTTTCGATCATCGAGTTCCGCTTTGAGAGCCGGTTCGGAACCTTGTTGGCAACAGAGAAAACAGAACGAATTGGGGGCGGGAGGCTGATTGGTCATTCATTTTGCGCAACCCGAGGGGTGCGGAATTGTTCGGCGGGTACATCTTGGAAACTTACAAGCATACCACCGATTTGCGATATCAGCGCCCGGTCTTGCACCGACAACATCGGACTAAATTGATGTTCCGACCGCAGCGTCTCCGTCTGATCGCCGACGGTCGCGCGAACCGTAATTTTGCTAGGCAAAACGTTGCTCTCCGACATCTGCTCGTTCAGAGCCAGTCGAGCGAAGGGGGCCCCGCGGGGATTTTGGTACATATTCAGCCGCGTCGCCCAGCCGGTGAACTCGTTGTAGATCTGCGAAAGCTGCGGCTGGACGGCGGGTTGCGTTTCCGCGGTGTACAAAAATCCTGGGAATCCGGCCTGAAAGACCCCCGACTGGGGATCGCCGATCGGCTGCGTGCTGACTCCAATCGCTGCGGCTTTCCCCGTCTCCTGCGCCTGCTGGCGGAGCGCCGTCATATAACGAACCAGTTCGTCGCAGTTGATCGTGGTCCGCCGCTGGGTCGTCGTATCGATCAGCACGATCTTCGATCGGGGGATATCGAAGACGGTGATCTGCGATTTTGCTGGCAATTGAACGTCGTAAGCGACCCCAGCGTCAAACAGGGTCAACGTTTCGCCAACCAACGACGGCTTGCGGCCATCCGAATATATTTGGGTTTCCGCACGCAGGGTCGGATGTTCGCTCGATTGGGCAGCTAGTGGACCAGCCAAAAGCAGGCCGCTCAAACAGGCGAACATCAACACCATCGCGGCGTTGCGATGCATGGGTTTTATGGCAAACATTGCAATCCCTTTGAAAAAAGTCCCAGTTTTGCCACTCCGCGCCACTCCCCCGATGGATCGAAGCAACATCGGCTGCGGAGCGTGTAGGCTAGCGGAGGCTAGCAGGAACGCTGGTCGGATACCAGATCGAAGTCGATTTGATCCTCGCGGGAGACTGGAAAAAACAGCCGGCTTGCGAGAGGGGAGCTGATGCAAAACAGGCAGCTTTCGTATTTAACATGACCTTGACCGACCGATAGACGAACGATAGAGGTTGAATTGCTCAGATGTTATTACAACATTGAGAGACCGCCCTGCCACCGAATATCTGAGCACCACGAAGGTTTGTTGCAACCGCAACTTGCTCACGGAGGAAATTCATGAGTGGCATGGCTCTACTATTGTTCGCCGGCGTCGTTGTCGCAGGCATCCCCGGCACTCAGTCGGCGGACGAACAAGTCGATCTGATCGAACTGAATCACTTTTTTGACGAGCACGGTCGGCACGTGTTCGACCAGGTGATCTTCTACGAGTGGTCGCAGACGCACCATCGCTTTCACGTCAAGGCTTGGCGTCTGGTCAAAGACCCGCAACAACTGCCCCAGAAATCGTGGAAGCCGATCGGTTACCGATGCGTCTGGCACGACGATGGCGTGCTGCGAAAGGTTCGCTCCCCCGCCTATCGCGAGACCTGGTCGCAGGTCGACCCCGAGCGGACCAACCGACAACTGCTGCCGCAGGATCAGCGAATTGGTCTGCTGAAACCGGTGATCGGCGAGCCGATTAAACGGCCTGCACCGACGGAGATTGCAATCGCCGAAGAGCGACCAACGCAGCCCTGAGCCGCACGAAGACGGCGGCGTTGGCGACGATGTTGGTGACGCGGAATGCGTTCGGAGGTTGCTGGCGAAGCGGAGGCTGAGGTACGATCCTTCACAGAATCGTACAGCCCCAACTTTCCGCAGCAGGCCCCGAACATGCAGCACGCGTCTATCCATCAATTGATCCGTCAGCGGCGAACCATCAAGCCCGCTCAGATGGACTCGCGACCGATCCAACGCGACGTGATCCAGACGCTGTTGGAAGATGCCAACTGGGCACCGACCCACGGCCTGACCGAACCGTGGCGATTCACTCTCTTTACGGGAGATTCACGCCAGCGATTGGCGAAACTGCTGTCGGAAACCTATCGCGAGATCACACCGCCGGCGGAGTTCAAGCAGAACAAATTCGATAAATTTGCCATCAACCCGACGCTCGCGCCGCTGGTCGTTGCGATCGGTATGAAGCGGCAACCGAGCAAGAAGATCTCCGAGATCGATGAGATCGCCGCTGTCGCCTGTGCGGTCCAGAACATCCATCTTTCGGCGACGGCGTTTGGGCTGGGCGGCTTCTGGTCATCCAACGCCGCCGCATGCAGCGATGCGCTCCGCGATTTTGTCGGCTTGGGCGACGAGGATCGCATGCTCGGTCTGTTTTATCTCGGTTATCCCGCCGCGGATTGGCCGGCGGGAACTCGCAATCCGATCGCCGACAAAGTCCGCTGGGAAACCGAATAACAGCTGCCGGATCTAGGCCGCGCGGTTCTCGAGAACGCGCGGTCCTCGAGAAACTCAGTGCCCGACGATCGCGACGTTGCCCAATCGAATCTTCTCGAGCGTTTAAAGAACGCACCGCTCGGTGCGGCGGGCTAGCTGGACAGCAAGCCGCCAAAGCGACGCTGGCGGCCCGAGAAATCGTGCAACGCTTGCATCAGATCCTCTTCGCGGAAGTCGGGCCAAGAGCGATCGGTCACCCAGAGTTCGGCGTAACTGATCTGCCACAACAGATAGTTGCTGATCCGCATGTCGCCGCCGGTGCGAATCAACAGATCGGGGTCGGGCAAACCAGCTGTATAGAGATGTTCGGAAACCATCGCTTCGTCGATCGCATCGGGCTGCAATTCACCCTGCCGCGCCTTGGCGGCCAGCTGGCGCACGGCTTCAACGATTTCAGCTCGCCCGCCGTAATCGACGGCCAGCACCAACTGCATCCCCGTATGCTCGGCACACAATTGTTGCGTGATTTCCAGTTCGCGTAGCACTCCGGCGGGCAGACGATCGCGGCGGCCGATCATTTTCAATCGCAGCCCGTTATCGATCAGCGTCCGCCGCTCCTCGACCAGATATTGCTCCAACAGATGCATTAAAAAATCGAGCTCGACCGGCGGCCGTTTCCAATTTTCGCTGCTGAAGCAATACAGCGTGAGCGCTTCGATTCCAAGCGCCGCACATTTTTCAGTCGTACGCCGAACCGTGTCGACCCCATGCCGATGCCCTTCGATCCGTGGCAGCCCACGCCGCTGCGCCCAACGACCATTGCCATCCATGATGATGGCGACGTGCCGTGGAAGCGAGCTGCCGGTTTCGGCATCGGCGTCGGGCGATGAGGAGGGTTCGGCCTGAGACATCACGGGTTAGGCGATCGCCAAGTCCAGCTTTGTTTGCTCTGTAAAGATCGTTTGCGCACGATCGGGACCGACCGAGATGATTCCGACGGGGAATCCGATCAGCTCTTCGACGCGACGGATATAACGATGTGCTCCCTCGGGGAGATCTTCCAACGACCGCGCGTCGTCGACAGGAATCTTCCAGCCGGGGATCGTTTCGTAAACCGGCTTGCAGCGGCGAACTTCTTCCGCGTGGCAAGGGAAGTGTTTGGTCTGCTTGCCATCGATCTCGTAAGCGACGCAGATCTTGATCTCGTCCAGATGGCTCAACACGTCCATCATCATCAACGACAATCGCGACACGCCGCTCAACCGCGCCGTGTAACGCAGCGCGACAGCGTCCAACCAACCGCAGCGTCGTGGTCGCCCGGTGGTCGTGCCGAACTCGTTCCCCAGCTTGCGAATTTTCTCACCGACCTCGTCGTGCAATTCGGTCGGGAATGGTCCGCCGCCGACGCGTGTGCTGTAGGCTTTGCAAACGCCGACAACTTCGTGAATCCAACGCGGCGGAACACCCGCACCGGCACAGACTCCAACGCCCGAAGCGTTGCTGCTGGTAACAAACGGATAGGTCCCGTGGTCGATGTCCAACAGCGCCCCCTGGGCTCCTTCGAACAAGACCTTGCGGTTGGCTTCGCAGGCAGCCAAGACAGGCTCGGTCGTGTCGCCAGTCAACTCGCGGAGCCGGTCGGCCCAACCGCCAGCGATCGCGGCAACTTTGCTTGGTTCGACGCTAGCCAGTTCATCAGCCGACGCGCCGAGGCCTTCCAACAGACGGTACTTCTGCGCGGCAACCGCGGCGATTCGCTCGTCGCGATCGGCTTGCATCAGATCGGTCATCCGAACCGCATGCGTCCGGCCGACCTTGTCGCGATAACAGGGCCCGATACCACGATTTGTGGTGCCGATCGATTCGTTGCCGACACCGCGATGTTCGTTGATGATCCGGTCTTCGATCATGTGCCATGGCATGACCAAGTGGGCTCGTTCGCTGATCCGCATATTGTCGGCACAACGGACGCCGCGACCGGCCAGTCCATCGATCTCTTCCAACAGCGTCGTTGGATTGATCACCACCCCGGGCGTGATCATGTTCTGGACCGCAGGATGCAGGATGCCGCTGGGAATATGATGCAGTTTGTACGTTTCATCGCCGCAAACGACGGTGTGGCCCGCATTGGCCCCGCCGGCGTACCGCACGACCATTTCGTAATCTTTGGCCAGCAGATCGACAAGCTTACCCTTGGCTTCATCGCCCCACTGCAGCCCTATTACACAAGTTCCTGGCACCGAATCGGTCCTTTCCAAAATACAAGTCACCCCGGCGGGCGACGTCAAAATTGCCAAAGCCCACTAGTGTATTGCCAGACCGACGCAATCACAACGGGCTGCGTCGTGGCGAACGCCAATTCCAGCATCTGCCCCCCATGGGACGCCCTCTAACCGCCAAGAAGCTCGCTACCGGCTCTTCTTACCCAAACTGGTGGGTCAGCCCCCAAGCGTTGGCGAGGCAGCCCCCCCCGAATCGCCTCCGATTGCGGAAGCCGAAATCTGGGCGCACGGGGACGTGTGCGCACGAGTTCATCCAATCGGTCGCTGCGGTCGCCAGTCGGCCGAGACGCGTCGGCTAGAGGATGAATTTGCTGAGGTCTTCGTCTTCGGCGATCTCGTTGAGTCGCTGTTCAACATAAGCAGCGTCGATCTTGACGGAGCTCTTCCCCAACTCGGGCGCTTCGAAGCTGAGTTCTTCCAGCAAGCGTTCCATGATCGTGTACAGCCGGCGAGCCCCGATGTTCTGCGTCGATTGGTTGACCTTAAACGCGTAACGAGCCAGTTGAGCCAGAGCGTCCTGCTGGAATTCGATCGTTACCTGTTCGGTCGCCAGGAGCGCTTCGTATTGCCGCGTCAGCGAATTCTTCGGCTCGGTCAAGATCTGCAGGAAATCGTGTTCGGTCAATTCATCCAGTTCGACACGGATCGGAAACCGGCCCTGCAGTTCGGGCATCAATTCGCTCGGCTTGCCGCGATGGAACGCTCCGGCGGCGATGAACAGGATGTGATCGGTGCGAACGTAACCGTATCGGGTCTGCACGCTGGTCCCTTCGACGATCGGCAACAGATCGCGCTGCACACCCTGCCGCGAGACGTCAGCGTTTTTGCCGTCGGTCGCGATCACTTTGTCGATCTCGTCGACAAAGATGATCCCCAGTTCTTCGGCCAACCGAATCGCTTCGGCATTCATCGCCTCGGGGTCCAACAGCGCTTCGGTCTCTTGCTCCATCAACACCTGACGGGCTTCGTTGACCTTCATCTCGCGACTCTGCGAGCCGCGTGGCATGATCTTTTCGAACATCCCCTGCAGGTCGATGTCCATGTTCTCCATGCCCATCCCGCCGACAACCATCGGCGCCGACTTGGACTGAGTCGTTACTTCGACCAAGCGTTCTTCCAGCTTTCCCGCTTGCAGCATCTTCCGCATCTTGTCGCGAGTTCGCTGCAGGCGTTGCTCGGCATCGTCGGCGGTTTCGGTTGCGGACTCCTCTAACGCCTGCGACAGGCTTGGCAGTTCAGTCGACCCCGGCACCAACAGATCGACCAACCGGTTCTCGACCCGCTGCTCCGCCTCTTCGCGGACCTGATCCTGGAACTTTTCGCGGACCAAGCCGAGGCCGTTTTCGACAAGCTCGCGAACCATGCTCTCGACATCGCGACCGTAATATCCGACCTCGGTATATTTCGTCGCTTCGACTTTGATAAACGGAGCGCCGGTCATCCGCGCCAAGCGGCGAGCGATCTCGGTCTTCCCGACTCCGGTCGGGCCGATCATCAAGATGTTCTTGGGAGCGATCTCGCCCTGCATCTCCTCGCTCAATTGCTGTCGTCGCCAGCGATTCCGCAGCGCCACCGCGACAGCTCGCTTGGCCTGCCGCTGGCCGACGATATAGCGATCCAATTGCTTGACGGTCTCCGCTGGCGTCAGCTTGCCCAAAGCATCGACTACGTTGTGCGAATCACTCACGATACGGCCTCCAGTTCTTCGACAACGATGTTGCGATTGGTATAGATATCGATATCCGCGGCGATCTCCATCGATCGGCGAACGATCTCTGCCGCCGACAGATCCGAATGAGCCAACAATGCGCGAGCGGCTGCGATTGCGTAGTGCCCTCCCGAACCGATCCCGATCACGCCGTCGGTCGGTTGGATCACGTCGCCGGTGCCGCTGATCAACAGCGAATGTTTTCCGTCGGCGACCGCCAACAAAGCCTCTAACCGACGCAGCGCCCGATCCATCCGCCAGTCCTTGGCCAGTTCGGTCGCCGCGCGTGGCACGTTGGCGGGATAGTCCCGCATCTTCTCTTCAAAGCGTTCCAACAGAGCAAAGGCATCCGCCGCACCGCCGGCGAAGCCACATAAGACGCGGCCTTCGTTCAACCGCCGCACCTTACAGGCATCCGACTTCATCACCGTCGTGCCTAAAGTTACTTGCCCATCGCCCCCCATCGCGACTTTGTTGCCTCGACGGACCGATAGGATCGTGGTTGCGTGGAGTTCCATGAGTGACGATTCGCTATCCGAGGGTGTTGTGATTTGCTTGCGACACGTATCCATTGTCGCAGTCGATGCCGTGGCTGGCCAGGCGCACTGTGCACCGCATCCTCGGTGCCAGCACTCGCCGTGCTGACACCATAAAAATCGCGTCGATCCGGCGGCTTACGCCAGAACTTTGAGGACTTCGTCGCCCATCGCTTCGGTGCCGATCGAAGCTTCGCCCGCGGCGATATCAGGAGTCCGATGCCCCGCAGCCAAAACCTTGCGAACCGCAGCTTCGATCGCCGCGGCTTCGTCTTCCAGTTTCAGCGAGTAACGCAGCAACATCGCACAGGCGAGGATCGTGGCCAATGGATTTGCGATTCCCTTGCCGGCGATGTCGGGAGCCGATCCGTGGATCGGTTCGTACAGGCCAGGTCCATCCGCACCGATCGATGCCGATGGCAACATGCCCAGCGATCCTGGCAGCATCGAAGCTTCGTCGGTCAAGATATCACCAAACATGTTGCTGGTGACGACAACGTCGAAGTCCTTCGGACGGCTGATCAAATGCATCGCCATCGCATCGACCAAAACGACATCGTACTTCACGTCGGGGAACTCTTCGCGGACAACGCGCTCGGCAACTTGACGCCACAGACGACTCGGCTCCAACACGTTGGCTTTGTCGACGCTTGTCAAACGACCATCGCGACCGCGAGCGGCTTCCGCAGCGAGGCGGACGACGCGTTCGACTTCAGGGACGCTGTAGACCATCGTCGCCATCGCATGTTCGACGCCATCGATCGTTTCGCGGCCGGAGGGGCCAAAGTAGATTCCGCCGGTCAGTTCGCGGAAGAACAGGATGTCGGTCCCTTCGACGATCTCGCGACGCAGCGGCGAAGCGCCAACCAATTCGGGAAACGTTTGGATCGGACGCAGGTTCGCGAACAACCCCAATTCTTTGCGGATCTTCAACAACCCAACCTCGGGCCGCGTCTTAGCCGATGGATCGTCCCACTTCGGTCCGCCGACGGCTCCCAACAAAACCGCGTCCGACGCGAGGCAGGCGTCGATCGTCGGCTGGGGCAGCGGGTCGCCGGTCTGATCGATAGCGATTCCGCCGATCAGGCAGGATTGATAGGTGAACTGGTGATTGAATTTTGTCGCGATCGCATCGAGAACGCGTTGGCCTTGCAGAACGATTTCGGGACCAATGCCGTCACCTGGCAACAGAACAATGTTGGCTTTCAAGACAATTCGCTTTCGGTTTGAAGGGGGCGGGGAGTTTTGATTCGGTTGGGCTAGCAATCTTAGCGTCTATCGCTGGAATTCCGAAGCCCCGCAGCCATCTGTTCAAGGGAAAGTCGGTTCATAGAGGTAGCGATTCCTCCCTACAATCCGAGACCCTCGAGCCGCTGGCGTCGCAAAAAGTGGAAACCTTTTAAATAAAGAACCGTTTGTTGGAACGAGCAGCTCGAATTTGGTAACATCAGCTACCCCATCCGGGTCGTTTTGGCACTGCCAACCACCTACCTGCCCCACGGAACGAATAGCCATGTTGTCGATCCACTCTGCGGCCAAGAAAGCGACTCAATTGTGCGACGGCATCTCGCGGCGAGAGGTCTTGAAAATCGGAGCCCTCGGGATGGGCGGGCTGACATTGCCGCAACTGCTGCAAGCCGAAGCTGCCGCGGGAATTCGCGGATCGCAAAAATCGATCATCATGATCTACATGGTCGGCGCGCCGCCGCACCAAGATATGTACGACCTGAAGATGGATGCGCCGTCGGAAATCCGAGGTGAATCGCGGCCGATGGCGACTAACGTGCCGGGGATCCAGATCAGCGAACTGATGCCGGGGATCGCCAAGATCATGGACAAGTGCGTTCCGCTGCGAAGCGTTTACGGTTCGCCCAACGGAGCTCACGATTCGTTCATCTGCTACACCGGCCGACCGACTCAGAATCAACCTCCCGGCGGCTGGCCCTCGATCGGATCGACGATCTCTCAACTGCAAGGCCCTGCAGATCCGTCGGTCCCGCCGTTTGTCGGCCTCTCCCCCGACGCGGGTCATCCTCCCTACGGATCGCCCGGCCTGCCCGGATTCCTAGGCGTCGGCAACGCAGCCTTCCGCCCCTCCGGACCAGCTGAGAAATCGATGGTCCTTTCGGATATCACGTTGGACCGGATGAACGACCGCAAGCAATTGCTGCAGTCGTTCGATCGCTTCCGCCGCGATGCCGATGCGTCGCGGACGATGGAAGGGATCGATCAAATGTACGGCCAAGCGATGGACATCTTGTCCTCGGGACGATTAGCCGATGCGTTGGATCTTTCGAAAGAAGATCCCGCGACGCGCGAGCGGTACGGCAAGGGAAGCCCTGCCAAATATGGCGACGGTGCGCCGCGGAACCTCGAACATTTCTTGATGGCTCGCCGTTTGGTCGAAGCGGGAGCCCGCGTGGTCACGCTGAACTTCGGCCGCTGGGATTTTCACAGCCGCAACTTCAGCGAGCTGCGCGACACCCATCTGCCATGGTTCGACCAAGGACTTTCCGCTCTGATCGAAGACCTGCACGATCGCGGCATGGCCGACGATGTCTCGGTCGTCGCTTGGGGCGAGTTCGGCCGGACGCCGAAGATCAACAAAGATGGCGGGCGCGATCACTGGCCGCGCGTCGGCGGTGGATTGTTAGCTGGCGGCGGCATGAAGACCGGGCAAGTGATCGGATCGACCGACCGCTTGGGAGGCGAGATCGATTCGCGACCGATCCACTTCGGCGAGGTTCACGCGACGCTGTATCAGAACATGGGGATCAACCCACACAGCACGATGGTTCGCGATTTCGCGGGCCGTCCGCACTTCCTGGTCGACAACCATCCGGCGATGCCCGAATTGATCGGTTAACCGCCACGCTGCCGCGATGGGCAGCGGAGACCGGACAGTTTATTGAGCCGCCTGCTGGTAGATCTCCAGCGTCTTGAGCATGTCCTCTTTGAACTTGCTGGGCATCTTAGTCGCTTTGACCTGCCACTCGATCGCCTCGGCCACATCTCCACGTTCGAAGTGGACCCGAGCGACTGTGTCCAGTGCGATCGGAGCCTTTTCATTTGTCAGTTCGACCGATCGGACAGCAGCTTTCAGCGCCAGATCGAGGTCGCGGTCATCCCCCTTGGTTTCCGCAGCGATCAACCAAGCCAGCTGAGCCAGCATGTTTGGATCGTCCCACTGACGCTGGACCAATTTGTCGATCACCGGATAGGTTTCCGAAAACATCTTGGCTTCGCGGAGTACTTCCAGCTTGATCATCAACGGTTCGTTTCGCTCGGGAAACTCAGTCGCCATCGCATCGAGAGCAGCGATCGCCGAGGCGTAGTCTTTGTCCTTGATCCATCCGCCCATGCGAGACCGCAGCGCCCCGAAAGCCAATTCGTAGCGTTTCGCCTTGTCTCGCGCGGTCCGCGCCGCAGCAACATCCCAATCACCTTCGAGGATCGCCGCCAGAGGGCGATCGATCTGAGCGGGATGCCCGATCCACTGAACGATTCCATCGCGGCCAACGATAAACGCACACGGAATCCCTCGCTCACCCGCGGCTTGCATGTAGCGCAGCTTAGTCGTTTTGTTACTGTCCGCGGCGATTGTGTATTGCAGAACGTCGCCCCAAGTTTTCCCCGGCGAAGCTTCGGCCTCGAAGAAGCTGGCGATCTTCGCTGCTGGTTCGTCGCTGACGCCGATGAACTGCACCTGGTCGCCCAACTGCTGCTGCAACTGGCTCAAGTGCGGCATGTTCACCTTGCAGGGACCACACCATGTCGCCCAAAACTCGACGACGTAGACTTTGGAATCCTCAAAGCTGCCAACTTCCGGGCCCTTGAACCAGGTATCGATCTCCAATTCCGGCGCGCGGTCGCCGATCGTTAACGAACCTGTATTGGCGGGAGCCGCAAACGACGGCGGCTCAGCAGCAGGCGGTTTAACAGCCACCGTCGGCTTCGCGACAGGTGCTGGCTTGGCAGCCGGCGCGGGCTTCGTCGCCGCCGGAGGCTTGATCGCAAGCGGCGGCTCAATGGTCGCGGGAGCCTGCGTCTCGGCAGGCGGAACGTTCAGTGCAGCTGGCTTGAGCGCGACGGTAGCTGCTGGAGCCGCCGGACTCAGAGCTGCCGGGGCGGGGCTGGAAGCCGGGCGGACCGATGCTGCGGGAGCGGGCGACTTGGGGCCCGATGCGGGACGCTGCGATTCGCGCGGTGCTAGCTGCACGTCGTAGGAATCGATCTGCCCCGGAGTCATCTCTCCGACAGCGACATCGGGAACAGCGATCTCCGCCAACTTGCTCGACGACGCCAAACCGTCGGTCTCATAGCTCGCCTTCTCCAACGCCGATCGACTCGGCCCACCGCAACCAACGGCTAAAAACGGGAGCACCATCAACAGCCGGCAATGACGGGGACGAAGAGTCAACATTTTCTGTAGCTCTCGAGTAGGCGAGGATCTGAAAGATTCTGAAATGCAAAAAGCGTGACCGATAACACCAATTTTCATCGGCAATCGGGTCACGCTTGGTCAGAAGTTGCAGCTCGGGCTGTGGCGATTTTAACAATCCGGCGACTTGGAAAGATCAAAGTCGCCCTAGCTTAACACACCATCTTCGCTAGCACATTAAAATTCGGGACGTCCTTTGCCCGCTTGCGCCGCCGCGCCGATGACTTGCAAAACGCCATCGTCGATCGAAAATCGCAAGCGTTGCCCGTTGGGTTCGATCGGCTGAACGATCCGAACCTTGTCGTGCTCGGGATTGTTTTGCATCGTCTTGAGCAGCATATCGGTGATCGAATTTTCGCTGACCCAATAAGCATATTGCAGTGCGGGCAGCAGCGAGATCGTTGCTTGCGAGAGAGCCTGCGATTGGTTCGCATCGGCATTGGCCGATCCGTCAATTGTCTCTTTCAGCAACCCATCGATATCTTTTCCAGCACCGATGTAGATCCGGTCTTCGCTGGTTGCGATCAACAACGGAATCGAAGAGCCGAACATTTTGCTCAGTTCATTGTTTCCCGCCGGCAGATCGACCGTGCCGTGATGCAATGTCAGGCCGGCGTAACTGCCGTCGTTGAATTTAAACTGCGGCGCGTCGGGGTTTCCATCGAATTCAGCCAGGATGTCCTTGGCCAGTTGTTCGATCTTCTTGCCTTCAGTCACCGCGCCGCCGACGAGCACGCGCAGTTCGTTCTGGTCGGTCATCACGACGGCACCGCCATTCAGCTTGCCCATCTTTACGTTTGCGGTCAGCAATTCTTTGGCGCGCGGCAGGTAGGCGTCGATCTTAGCATTGTCGCTATCGGACAACTCGACGTATTGGCCGATCACGGTCCGCAACTGCTTCAGCGATTGATCGATCGACTGCAGCGAGACCTCTTGTTCCTGAGATCCCATCGTGGCCGCGGCGTGCGTGTAAGCGGTTGCGGTCGGACGAATCAAACCGGCGAACTCCGTGGGAACCGACTTGCGATCGTTGTACATCTGTGCCAGCGAAGAACCTTCGAGCGCGGTTCCAGAGGCATCGACGGAGATTTGATTGCTTTCGGCATCGATCGAGATTCCGACCGTGATGTATTCCGAATCGCGCATCAACAGTTCCATCTGCTTGATGACAGCTTCGTTAGGTGGTGCGGGTTGGGCGTTCCCCTCTCCACGTTCCTGCATCCGTTTGACAGCGTCATCGAACGCTTGACGCATTTGAGCGACTAAGCCCATCCGCATCGGTTCGGGAATTTGTTGCAGGTTGGCACGGATTCCGATGTCGTGATCCAGGTGCATATCCTGCAGCAGCGACTTCGGATCAGCGGGCAAATCGGCGAGCGCGGCGCGGTCGTTAGCGACGTACGCCCAGTCACCTTGATCGCGGATGTAGATCAAGTTCGGGCCGGCTTGCATGACCATCGTGCCATCGTCCAACGAATCGGCGGGGCCAAACTGAGGCTCCAACCGCTTCAGAACGGCTTTGACGTCGGAGATCGCGAGGAACAACATCGGTGCAGGAACGCCATCGATCATTCGCACGATCACACCCAGCGGTTGGGACCGATCGATCCCCTGGCTGTAAGCGCCGACGTAGATGTTCAGCATCGCGCCAGCTTGTGGCATCCCCGAGATCGTCGAGAGATGGTTCACGTCGCGCAACAAGCCATCGAGACTGGCCAACGAGACGACGACAACCGGTTCCTCGCTGACTCCGCCTTGTCCCGGATCGGTTTGCGGAGCAACGGCGTCAGCCGACGCCACGGCGACTACCGACAACAGACCGACCAGGATCGTCCGGCGAGCGCACCCGATCCCGTGATTAAAGAGGCTGAACATCAATCTTATGTCCTTCACAAAATAAACTTCGAAGCAAGACTTCGGGGAACCTGCGCAGGCCAACCGTGGCCGCTTAGGGTGATATCCCCAGCAACGCAAATCGTCACACCACCCCCAAACGCCAGACGATCGGCAAACCGTGGCCGATTGCCAGTTGGCGTTTGGGGGAAGTGGGCGCAATCACAAACGACGGATGCGGATTTTCCAAGCGGTGGGCGGTGGGGAGGGGTTCGGGCGTCGCCTCCAGCGCCGCCGCGGAGGGGGGCCAGCGTTTAACGCTCGCGGTAGACGATTCTGCCCTTAGTCAGATCGTAAGGAGACAGCTCCACACGGACCTTGTCGCCCGGCACGATACGGATAAAGTGCTTTCGCATCCGTCCGGCGACGTGCGCAAGAACCTCGCTCCCAGTTTCCAGCTGAACGCGGAATCGCGTGTTTGCCAGGGCCTGAGTTACTGTACCTTCCACCTCAAATGCTTCTTCGTTCTTTGCCATAGACCTCTCAACAACCAAGCAGAACGTTTGCCTTGCAAGCCGCTCGCTCGTACTATTTCGATGATTCACAATGCGGCGGACGCCGCGGTATCGGATGGGTTTCTGCGTCGAGCTGATGATAAGCGCGACGCCAAATATTTGGTTTGTTCAGCATTTATATACCATCGACCCGGTTCCGGTCTACCGAAGCCGCCGTTTTGTTCGATATTGAATCCGACCAGCGGCCCGACTCAACGCCGCTGCAGCCAAAATCGCGGGGCTAGCATTCCCCTTGGCTACATTCACCCGATCGAATGGACGACAACTAACTTTATCGCCGCTGGGACATTCCCAAGGCCGTTTCGAAACCACCCTCGACGCCCTACATACGAGTTCTTCGCATGGCTGAACAACACAGCAGACATCAAGAAAAGATCATCAAAAATTATTACCGCAATCGCGACCAAATCGCGCTGCAGCGGTCTCAAGAACTTGTCACCGAACTCTATCTGACGACCGGAAAGAAACGCGAACAGGTTTGGAAGAACCTGGCGGGACACTTAGAGAAACTCGGTCTACCCGCCGCTCAGATCACGCACCTGCAGGAACAAGACGATCCCGCGGTGATCGCCGAAGTGATCCAGAAGTACGCCTAACGCGAACCGCCACGCTGATTCGGAACCAACCGAAACCGAGCGATCATCGAAGCGGCGAAGCACAACTGCGCCCCGTCGCTTCGCCCCTCATCAAAAGCAACTAAAACCGGGAAACGGCCCTCCGGCGAGTTTCCCGAGCAGCGACCGTACTGCGAATCCTCTCCATTGCGAGCTCCTTCGGCTCCTCCCTCCGCAGATTCCCACGCATCGTTGGAATCCGGTAGCGGCACTTGCTACGACAAAGGGGTTCGTTTGTATCCCTATTCGCCGTGAGGCAACGTCGATGTCAACTGCCACGTTCGACCGCGAAACGCTTGCCCATTGGTACGCGGCGGAGCATCTGCAAACCGATCCGGGCATCGCCAAAGTCATCTACCTTCCTCAAGGTGCCGGGCCGCGTGAGATCCGGTTTCTCGAAATCAACACCTCCATCGATGAAGGCCCATCGAATCGCCCGCTGTTGCCTATCGACTTTGGTGTCGACACGGGACAACAGAGCGCTCACAAACTCTACGTCGTCGACCTCACGCCTCAGCAATGGGACCAAGTGCTGAAGAAAGAAATAGCATTACCCGAGGGCTGGTCGTTGGATTCGAAAGAAGAGTTCCCATGTGAATGAGGCGCAGTCGCTTTGGTGGCAGCAGGCCAAGTCGGACCATGAAGTTTTCGAGCTTCTCCGCGGCGAAGGCGTACCTGCCTGCCACAGCCTGCACTATCTGCAAATGGCGACAGAGAAATTGGCGAAGGCATCGTTTTGGGCAAACAACGATCCCCCCGCAATGCGACACGTTGGCTTCGCACAGTTTCTCCGGCGATTCGGCAACACGCCTCGTCGTCATCGAAATCGAATCGCTCTGCTTTTTGGTTTCGGCCAATTCTCTGGCTTTCAAACATGGATTCGGTCGGCCATTCCACTCGCTCGCCAGATTGACCAGGTTTCGCCAGCAGTCATTCGCGACGGCCCAAACTCCGAATATCCCTGGCCACACGACGCTCCCATCGCTTGTCCTGCGCAATATCACTTTGCCGTTTGGGATGAATTAAAAAAGTCTCAGGGCCGCAAACTGATGCGTTTCACATCGACAGCAATCAAACGCTTCCCCGATTACGCGAGCGGCGGATAACTCTCTGCGGGCGATCGCGAGACAAGTATTCATTTGGCTATCAGCTTCCGTCATAATAGCGGCAAGCCCTGGGCTCTCTTCTTCAGGCAACGACCTCTATTTTCGCAAAGGCACCTCATGAATCGATCCCCATTGGCTGCGCCGCGGTTTCTTGCCATCGCCCTGATCCTATCGATCTTGCCAACGCTCGTCGTTGGAGCGGCGCGAGCCGACGATGCCAAGCATCCCAACATCGTCTTTATCCTGGCCGATGATATGGGCTGGAACCAACCGGGTTTTAACGGCGGCGATTCCGAACTGACGCCTCACCTGGACAGCTTGGCATCCCAGAGCGTTCGGCTGACGCAGTTCTACAGCCATTCGGTCTGCGCCCCAACACGCGGCGCACTGCTGACCGGTCGCTACGCGTTTCGCAACTGGATGGACTGGCGATCGGAAGATTTTGGCAAACCGAGCTATCTGAAAAAGCTTGGTTTGACGTTGGCTCACAACGATCGCGGCGAGCCGACACGGCGGATCCACGCGTTGGATACCAATGAGCGGACGGTGGCCGAAGCGTTGCAAGAAGCTGGCTATTTCACGGGGATCGTCGGCAAGTGGCACTGCGGCGAATGGCTCGACGAACACCTGCCGATGGCTCAAGGTTTCAACCACCAATACGGACACTACGCCTGGGGCGTCGATTACTACACCAAGACGATCGAGCACAACGCGCCGGCTCGGTTTGCCGTTTACGATTGGCATCGCAATCAGCAACCGATTCAAGAAGAGGGTTATACGACCGACTTGATCGCGGCCGAAGCACAGCGGGTGATCGCTAGCCAGTCGGCCGACAAGCCTTTCTTTTTGTACGTTCCGTTTAACGCGGTCCATGGTCCGCTGAACGATCCGCCGCGTTACACCGACAAACTCGACGTCCGCCAAGCGATGCTCAAGTGCCTCGACGACGCGGTTGGCAAGATTGTCGCAGCGGTCGATCAAAGCGACTTTGCCCAAAACACGCTTGTCGTTTTTGCGAACGACAACGGGCCGGTACTGGAAGAGATGAGCAAGCCGTACCGGGGCACGAAGAACACGACATTTGAAGGTGGCGTACGCGTTCCCTGCTTGGTCCGCTGGCCCGGGCATGGCGATGCCGGCAGCTCCAACGACGGCATGATGTTCATCGCCGATTGGTACACGACCTGTGTCGCGTTGGCCGGTGGATCGCACGAACAACCGTTGCCAGTCGATGGCCTCGACATGACCGGAATGCTCTTCGGCGGTGAACCAAGTCCTCGCGATGAGATCATCTTCGAGGTGACCGGCAGCGTTCGCCTGCCGACCATTCGCAGCGGCGATTGGAAGCTGATGGGAGATGTTCTTTACAACATCAAGACCGATCCGTACGAGACGACCGATGTGGCCGATCAGCATCCGCAGGTCGTCCGCCGACTCGCCGATCGTTTGGCGGAAGTTGGCCGCCAGCGTCCGCCGCTTGGGGACAAGCCGCTGCTGATGGATCCGCCGCTGCCCTACATCTACGGTCAGAAAGAGAGTCTCGCGCCGCCGGCTTGGCTCAAACAAGCTGTCGATGCGGTCCGCGCGAAACAGCCGCAGCAATGGGCTCCGGGAGAAACGCCCTGGCCGCAAGCTCCCGTCGGCGCCAACGCGGCCAAGCAATAGGGCGGCGCGGCTACAGCTGAACCCAACCCGGCCGCTGGGGCTTTTGCACATTCAAGTGATGGCCGCGAATCACATGGGGCACCCACAGCGATTGCTGAATCAGATCGATCAGCGTGTTGGGGTCCAGCGGCTTGAACAGGCAGCGAGCTGGCGAGATCGGGTCGAGCCGCGTCTCCAGCCCAGCCCAACAGCTTTCCGCGATCAGGATCACAGGGACGTCGGCCAACGATTCGGGATGCAGCTCGCGAAGCGCGTGGATTTGATCGATCGCAGCGGCCGCATCATCGGCGACATCCCACACAATCATATCGATCGGCCGTTGCTCGACCGCCTTGCAAGCCGCTTTGGCGTTGCGAGCGCAATAACATTCGTAACCTTGCGAATCGATCACCGCCGCAAGCGCGGTCAGGCTCACGGGGCGGGGGTCGACGACCAACAGGGTCGCGCCGCTGCGGTGCCGGTGGGTAATGTGAGACATGGCTTCGTTCCTCGTCATTTCAAAGACCGGGCGAACCACGTTGGCAACGGCAGGGGCATCCCGACGCTTGCCTTCGCGGGCCCATCTGGAACAAAATCGGCACTAAAATCGATCCGCTTGTAATCCGATTGGGTAATTCTTGACGATTTGTCAGGCAATGGCTCGGTTTGGTGCGGTTGCAGCAAATAACCGCAAGTCTACAATCGCCCCAGCGAGCCGATCGACTGCGGACGACCTGGGGCTGCGGATTCCGCCCCCCTCCGGTGTCAAAAGTCTGCAGCCGCCCTCGTTTTCTTCCCTCTTTCCGTTAACGCTTGATTCCACGATGAATAATTCTCCCGACGACGCTCTGAACGACGATGGCGATCACCAACGCGCGCGACGCGAAAAACTGGCGAAACTGAACGCCGCCGGAGTCGATCCGTGGGGCCAGCGATTCGACGACCGGTCGATGATCCACGAGGTGCGGCAACGGGCCGAAGAGGTCAAATTCAAGCTGGAAGATGGGACGCTGGTCGAACTGCCCGATTTCGATCAACCCGACCTTGAATACCGTCAATGGAAATCGGACCAGGGACCGGGGGCGGAGATCGGACCTCAGGTTCGCGTCGCCGGCCGGATCATCCTGATGCGACCGACGGGCAAGCTGGTCTTCCTGAACCTCCGCGACATGACCGGCGATATCCAGATCTTCATCGGCAAGAACCAGGTCGGCGAAGAGAACTTTGCGCTCTCCAAGCTGTTCGATCTGGGCGATCTGGTTGGCGTCGACGGGCGTCTGGGGCGAACCAATACCGGCGAACTGACTGTCTTTGCCGAACGCTTGCACTTCCATTGCAAGATGCTCGAGCCACCACCCGAGAAACATGCCGGCCTGGCCGACGTGGAACTGCGTCAACGGATGCGTTACCTCGACTTGGTTTACACCGATGGAGTCCGCGACACGTTCCTGAACCGCACTCGAATCGTGAAAAGCATTCGCGAGACGTTGGACCAAGAGAGCTTCTGGGAAGTCGAAGGGCCGACGCTGCACACGATCGCCGGTGGCGCCGCAGCTCGCCCTTTCACGACGCACCACAATGCGTTGAACATGGACCTGACGATGCGGATCGCGTTGGAATTGCATCTGAAGCGACTGTTGGTCGGCGGCATCGAACGCGTCTACGAACTGGGCCGCGTCTACCGTAACGAAGGGATCAGCCCACGGCACAATCCCGAGTTCACGATGCTGGAATGCTACCAAGCGTACGGCGATTACGAATCGATGATGGACCTGACCGAAAAGCTTGTCGTCAACGCGATCGACGCGATCGGCGGTGGTTACAAGCGAAAATTCGGCGACGTCGAAATCGATTTCACTCCGCCGTTTGCACGCCATAAATACGACGACCTCGTCGCCCAGCATACCGGGATCGATCCCCACGACGCCGAACAATTGACCGCGTATGCGAAAAGCGTCGGCCTCGATCCGACCGGCAAACACCCCGACGTGATCAAAAACGAAATCTTCGAAGAGAAGGTCGAAGACACGTTGGTCGGTCCCGTTTTTGTGATCGATTACCCCGCCAGCATCTGCCCGCTGACCAAACGCAAGACCGACAATCCCGCGATCGCTGAACGCTTTGAAATGTTCATCTGCGGGATGGAACTGGCCAACGCCTACACCGAACTAAACGACCCCGATCTTCAGGAACAACTGTTCAAGACTCAATTGGACGGTCAAGAGGAAG
The DNA here is from genome assembly GCF_007751715.1 of Rosistilla oblonga. Classification (NCBI taxonomy): domain Bacteria; kingdom Pseudomonadati; phylum Planctomycetota; class Planctomycetia; order Pirellulales; family Pirellulaceae; genus Rosistilla; species Rosistilla oblonga. Next base: position 5,248,494 of record NZ_CP036292.1, read on the forward strand.
AGGATTCGATGGCCAAGATGGACAACGACTTCATCAAAGCCCTCCGTCACGGCATGCCTCCAGCAGGTGGTTTGGGCGTCGGAATCGATCGATTGGTGATGCTGTTGACCGATTCGAAGAGCATCCGCGACGTGATTTTGTTCCCGCTTTTGCGGCACATCGACTGATCGCTCGGCATATCGTTTGCACGCTAAAACTCCTGATTCTTTTTTGTGTCAGGAGGAGTGTGATGAACGACAAATTTGTAGCTCGAGAGTGGAACGATCTCTGCCACCGCGTAACGCGTACCGCCAGTCGACTTGGACGGCGGTTCGACCGAAGCGACCATTTCGGGCAGGAAGCTCACGATTTCTGTGCTCTCGCCCCGCCAGAGAGCTATCCCGAACTACTGCTACGGGTTCGGGAAGCGGCCGAGCTAGCTAAGGCTTGGCAGGCGCCGCTGCCATCTTGCGGCCGGTTGAGCGAAAATTCGATCGACGAGGCGTTGGACGAGTCGTTTCCAGCGAGCGATCCCCCCGCCTGGACCGCTTCGATGGTTTAGAACCCTCTGCAGCGCCGGACCTCTGGACGACTGGAAATCGCCCTCGCCAGCGATTAACCTACAGCTTACCCGAACGCCCGTAGATATACCTCTACGGGCGATCGCCCACCCTGTGCAACCATGCTTCGGTTGTCTCAATGATCGTCTACGGAAACCGACATCTCTGCCTTCCTCAAAACCCACGACAATATCTGATGGTTAACACTCGAATCACTGGCTGGCTTGCGATCACTTGCTTGATGCTTGGTACAACATTCGCCGACGACAAGGCCGCCGAACCGGCGAAGCCCGCTGCCGCGGCAGAAGCGAAACCCGAGGCGAAAAAGCCTGAAGAGAAGAAAGACGTAAAGCCGGAGGCGAAGAAAGAAGCGAAGCCTGAGGCGAAGGCCGAGCCTAAGAAAGAAGATAAACCGGAACCAAAGAAGGAAGCCAAGCCCGAGCCCAAAAAAGAAGCGAAGCCGGCGCCGAAAAAGGAAGCGAAGCCAGCGGCGAAGCCCAAGGAAATGAAGGCTGAAGCAAAGCCGGAAGAGAAAAAGCCGGAAGCCAAGCCAGCGCCGACCTTCCCCGACAAGGCGCTCGAAGCGGCTGTGCGAGCCGAGGTTTTCGCGAAGCGATACAACAACGAACCGATCACCGCCGAGGACGTAAAGAACATCTCGCGTGTTGTTGGCAAGGGAAAAGGGATCAAGAGTCTCGAAGGCCTGCAACACTGCAAAGCGATCATGCTGATCGATTTGGAAGACAACGAGATCTCCGACCTCGGGCCGATCAAGGACCTCACCCGCCTGCAATCGGTCACCTTGGCAGGGAACAAGATCAGCGACATCAAACCGCTGGCTGGATTGGTCAAGATGCAGCTGTTGGATCTGTCGCGGAACCAAGTCAGCGACCTGGCACCGCTGAAAGCGATGTCGAACCTGCGAACCTTGTACGTCGCCGACAACAAACTGGCGACGCTGGCACCGATCGCCGAACTGACCAAAATTTGGTCGCTTGACGCCGCGGGGAATCAGATCAGCGACCTCAGCCCGCTGTCGAACCTCGGTTGGCTGACGACGTTGGACATCCAACGCAACGCGGTTGCCGACCTCAGCCCGCTGAAGTCGCTGGACGATCTCGACTTCATGCTGCTTCAGGACAACAAGATCACCGACCTGAGCGTCTTGGTCGAGATGTGCAAGAAGGACTTCGAAGGGTCGAAGCGATTCGCCCCCTTCCTGAAGCTGTACGTGAAAGGGAATCCGCTTTCGGACGACGCGAAGAAGCAACAACTGGCCAAGCTGAAAGAGTTTGGAACACGCGTCCACGCAGAATAATCGCGGCCCTAAAATTTCGAGCGAGCGGGCCGATTTTGCCCGCCCGCTCGAACAGTTCTCTGCAGGCCGACTGCCCTTATTTCTCCGATCGCTTCCGCAGTTGCGGGGCCAAATATTTGGCCGTCTCATCAGCGATCACGTTGTACCCGGCAAGATTCGGATGCCGATCTCGCGTCCAGCCCGGCAGATGCCCCAGAATCGCATCCAATTCGTTCCCCATCACTTCGACGCTGGGGCCGTTCACAAACGGCTTGACCAGTTCGTGGTACTTGGCCGGAATCTTGGCGAGTGCATAGCGGCGATAGTTGAGCATGTTGTAGCCCTTCTCCAACTCCGCAGCGTAACGCGGATAGATGTCGAACACTTCCAACTGTTCCTCCTTGGCAACGCCGCGAATCAGATCGTTGATCTGCACGCTTGCCTCTTCTCCCGAAAACGGGATCACTGTCATCGGAATCAACACCGCGTCGGGATGGTCGACGCGAAGTCGAGCGATCAGTTTCTTAAAGTCGGCGGGAAAGTCGTCGACAAAATTGTCGAGCCGCGCCCGATCGTTGATGCCATAGCGGATGAAAATGTAATCGAGCCCCGGCAGCTTGGCGACGTCGCGGTCGTAGCGATTCGAATCGAACAGCCGGCGGATGTATTCGCCACTGAGACTCGAATTGATCACATCGCAAGCCGGCAGATCCCCTTCCGCCGCCAACAACTGTTCCAAGACCGTCTCCAGATGCGGTCCTTCGGGACGGATCCGTCGCGGCACGCTCCCTTCGGTCGTGCTGTCGCCGAGCAATAAGATCTGCACGCGACCTTCGTGTTCGGCGACGGCTTGGTTGGATGGGAACGGGTTGATCAGAAACGCGGTGAACAGAGCGATCGCGGCAAACGAGCGACTGAAACCACGACGGTCGATGGGAAGCATCATCGGTGGGAAGCCTTGCAGGTAGGAAAGTGGTGGGACGAGCAGGCCCCATGGTGGCTCAATCGAGAGCCGATTGCAAGTTTGCCGCGAGCGACGCGAAGACGAGTAAGTTACCGCGATCTAAGTGAATCAGCCGCCATGCGTTAGCGTCCGGTTGCCAGTAGAACCAGACGCTAACGCGTGGCGGTTTAGTCACAACCAGCTTCCTTGCATTAGCCGTTTGGGCGTTAGCCCCGGTTTAGTGGCAGCGGAACCGGGGCTAACGCCCAATCGGCTGATTAAACCGACAAGACGCTAACGCGTGGCGGCTGATACCTCTAACAGAAACGCTGATTTGACCTGTGGAAGCCTCACTGTGCAAACAAAAAAACGCCCTGTCGCGATGACAGGGCGTTTGGAGTTTTTACTAACCGCTTTCAAACAGTTGCCGATTAGGCGAATGGGTTGTACTTGCCGGGAACCGGATGTGGGTATTTGCCATCTTCGCCGGGCACGGTTGGTGGAACCGAATCGATCGTGTATTCATCGATGCCTGGGCAGATGTCCTTGCCTTCGGCCAGCAGTTGATCCCACTTGATCACCTTGCCCGAGTAGCAAGCTTCGCGGCCCAGGATCGCGGTGAAGGTGCTCTTCGCACCATATTCACCTTCGTTGTAGATCTCGCCCGCCATCAGAGCTTCGATCAAATCGTGTTGCTCTTGTTGATGACCGTTCAGGCGTTGTCCTTCGAACTTCCACGCGTTCGGACCGGTGATCGATCCCGATGGATCGGCGGTACCCTTGGAACCGTGAACCGCTTCGCCGACGTGAGTCCACGATCCGGCCAAATGGCGTCCTTGGCTGAACATCTTCGTGCCGTCGGCGAAGGTGTATTCGCAGAACGTGTGATCGAAGATCTGGCTCTTGGTGGCATCGCCTCCCATTCGCATCTCGCGACCGCCCATGCCGTTGCATTCGACAGGGTACGATCCCTTAACCCAGCAACCGACGTCGAGGTTGTGGATGTGTTGTTCGCAAATCTGATCGCCGCAAACCCAGTTGAAGTGGTACCAGTTGTTGCACTGGAACGCCATTTCCGACTGGCCTTCAGTCTTTGGGCGGTACCAGATTCCGCCGCCGTTCCAGTAGACGCGTTGTGCGATCACGTCGCCGATAGCGCCGTTGTGGATGCGGTCGATCGTTTCGATGTATTGTGGTTCGTGGCGGCGTTGCAGACCGATACCGACCATCAGGTTCTTCTTCTTCGATTCTTCGACCGACTTCAGCACGCGGCGAACGCCTGGTGCGTCGACGGCAACCGGCTTCTCCATGAAGATGTGGCGTCCCTTGTTAACCGCATATTCGAACTGTTGCGGCTTGAAACCAGGAGGAGTCGCGATCACAACCAGATCGCAATCGACGTCGATCGCTTGCTTGTAAGCGTCCAGACCGGTGAAGATCCGTTCCTTAGGAACGTCGACCTTGTCTTTGTGCTTGTTGGCCAAGCTCTTGATCGAACGTTCGGCCTTGTCGCCAAAAGCGTCAGCGACGGCAACCAGCTTGGTGTTCCCCTTGGTGTTCATGATCTGCATCGCGGCACCGGTACCACGACCACCACAACCGACGACAACAAATCGGATTTCGTCGCTGCCAGCAGCATGCGCGGTACGGGCGATCGAACTGGTCAAAGCCGCTCCCGTGGCGGCAATCGTCGACGTTTTCAAAAAGCCTCGACGTGTGGAGTCGTTCTGCATCATTGGGATCCTTGGTTCATTTATTAGGCGAAATTAAAGCTGCACGCGTTGCCCGATCCCGACCCTATTCTGGCAAAATAGGGGACGGCGACCAACTCACAGCGATCAGTGTCGTCTTCGCATTATATACGAATGATTTCCGCGAGGGGACGGCGATTACTCCCTTTTTCGCCGCCCAAGGGCTGCGAATCGCCCAACGATCGACTCGACCGTCGGAATCGTTCGCACAGCCCCTTTTTAGCGGGCCTGAACCTGCAACCGCGTCTCGTCGCCGACGCCATCGGGCGACTGGCGGCTGGTCGCTTCGGCCCGCACGGTCATCAATTGCGGCTGATTTCCCGTGATTAACACCGTGTAGCGAATCGCCTCACCCGCCCTCAACTGGCTGATCGGTTGCAGCCGGACGATCCCATCGGCGGAGATGTTTTCGACGGGATCCCCTTGGAACATCGTCGATTGCACCGCCTCCAGCCGCGTTCCGGCTGGCAACAGGATGCTCAGGATGACATCGTCCTCGGGAACGTTCCGATTGTTCGTCACGACCAAGTCGAGCGAGATTCGATCGCCGACGACAACCGGGTTGTCGCGAGATTCGATGTCGACCTGCAAGCCGCCGATTCCGCTGCCGACCGCACCGGGCGTTTGTGCCGGTGGCGTCGATGGACCCGGAATCGGAGTCGTGCTGCCGTTGATTGGCGGTGCACCAATCGGTGGCGGCTGGGGCGTCGGTTGTTGCGGCGGCTGAGCTGGCTGCGGCGTGACTGCCGGTCCCGTCGCAGGGGGCGGAGCCACAGTCCTTGCTAACACCTGCAACGTCGTATCGGCCGATGCGTTGGCACCTTGTTCCGACGAGACCGCTACATCCAATCGAGCCACGCCGGGGCGACCGTCGACGCGGAACTGTCCTTCGACCAACTGTTCTTCTCCAGGCTGAATGCTTGGCAGGATCCAGCTGACGGTGAAGATCCCAAGCTGGGACGACTCGTAACCGTTGGTGAATTGCAACGCAGTCAACGCGGGATCGTAGGTGGCCACGACGCGAACGTCGGTCAGCGGTACGGTCCCGTTGTTGTAGACGAAGTACTTCACCAACACTTCCTCACCCTGTTGCACCGACTGGCTGCCGGTCACGATGCGAGCCGAAACCATCGGGTTCGCGGGTGGCGGATTGACCGCGTTGACGCAGGCCGTTTCCGTCGCTCTCTGAGCGTTTCCGCCGGTTGCGGTCACTTGGACACACCGCTGCCCCGGTTCACGCACCTGGTAGGTCGCTTGAATCGTCCAAGGCTTATTAGGCAGCAAAGGCTCTTCCAAGACTTTCACCACATGCTGTTGCCACTGACCGGTGTCGGCGGCAAAGGCCAACAGCCCTTGATCCCCTTGAGCGTGCACTTGGACGCCCGAGATCGGTTGATCGCCGTTGTTGCGTACTTCAATATTGAACGTCGTCTCTTGCCCTACCTCGGCACGAGCGTTCGGATCGGCTGGCGTAATCGTCACGACCAGGTTCCGTTGGACGACGGTCACGTTAACGGTATCCTCGGCAAACGTGTTCTCCGCTCCACGAGCCTGCACCGGAATCTGGAAGCTCGCTTTGGCGCGAACGTTCAATTCGATGTCAAGTTGCGTCTGAGCGGGCAGGTTGTCGATGTCCCACAAAATCTGAGCTCCGACCAACGTATGTTGCGCGGGCACTCGGCTGCCATCAGCTTGGATCAACGAGGTGCTGACCAGTTCGACGCCAGGCGGCAGTTCGGTCAAAACGCGAACGTTTTCCGCAGTCAAATCGCCCGAGTTGGAGACGTTGATGCCGATCGCAAACTCTTCGTCGCGAGCGACAAACGGCGGGGCACCGGTTCGAACGACCAACCGTGGTGCCGACCAAGTGACCATCGTCTGACCAGCTCCCAACGTCATCCGCGGCAACGCTTCGTCGAGTCCCGCGGGACGGATCACTGTGGTTTGAATGAACGCGGTTCCGGCAACCGGTGCGATCGGACGCAGGATCGCGGTGGCATCACCATTTTCGTTGACGACCGCTTCGATCACCGCTTGCGGTTGCGATTGCCCATTGTCGAACAGTGCGACTTCAGGATTCATCACCTGATAGCGAACCTTCCAGCCCGATGCTGGCAGTTCACCCTCTTTGCGAGTCACATGTGTGGTCAGTTGAGCTTGTTCGCCAGCCCGCAGATTCAGCGGCGCAGGGAATTGCCAATGCGCATCGACCCAGTAGATCGTGGCGGTCGCTTTGCGTTGATCCCAGCAATCGCTTTCGGGGGCCATCACCGTGACGCGGCTGATCCCTTCGCTGGGCGAGCTGATCGACAACCAAGTCTCTCCCTTTTTCACGGGCACATCGTCGCCGCGGCGGAGGTTCCCACGCGTGATCAACGATGCGACGGTGCTGGTCCGCCCAAGCGCATAGCTGCCGGTTTTCTTTTCGACTGGGTTGCGAGCGACCAAGCGATGCAACGCTCCTTGTTTATCGTCGCCGACGTCGATGAAGGTGCCGACGCTATCGGGCGTCAACATCCATTCCAACGGTTCTCCGGTCATCAGGTAACCGTCGGTTCCACAAACACCGGAAAGCAAGACAACTTCGCCGCCGACCGGCGCGATGATCTTGCGATGGTTCAATAGGATCCGGCCGCGTTTGCCTCGATCGGGCAGATGCAACAACTTGCGCAGGTCGCAATGTTTGTCGAACAGAACCGCTTTGGGACCGTCGGCGCACTCGTCGACCACTTTGGCTGGTGGCGGGGGGGGAGCGGTCTGCGGAACGCCCGCACCTTGCAGGCAGGGGGGCGGCGGCGCGGGATCGGTGAATGCCGGTTCGGGCAGGCACCCAAACGGCCCACAGCCATTTTGCAATTTATCGGTGCAAGGCAGCGTGAGTGTCGTAGTATTCGGGCATGGCAGGAAAAAGCACTCGCCCGTCGGATCGATCGCCGGCAATTGCAATTGAGTGCAACCGGTGACGCATGGCATCAACAGAAAGCACGCCAAAAGCGCAGCGGTGAAGTGGTGGTGGGTCCTTGTAGCAAACATCGCTCTTGCAGTTTTTGCGGGTTCCACAAACGAATCCGTTCAGGCAGACCTTGCCCGCAGAAACCTAGCATTCACATGGCGCAATGATGCCTGGATGCAACATTTGGCGTTGATAATTCGCCACGTTTGCGTACCTTGCGCACGACCCTAACGACTGCAACGATTCTCGGGGCCCCAGCAGTGGCGGTAATCGTCGCGACATTCGGTCCAAAGGCCCGCCCGAAATTCGCGACGAGTCCTGTTATGTACCGCGTCGTAGGATCGCCCCGTTGGGGCTCCGCCGCCGTTTTTATCGCCCCCAAAACCCAGGGCGTTGCCCTGGGCTGGCGCAGCACCGGCCACGTTGGGCCTGTCGAACGAGAATATGTTGAGCGCTATCGTTTAACCGCGGCGGCAACGCCCCGCGCGTCCACACGCATCGCGACGCCGTCCCGTTGGAGCGCCGCCGTCGTTTGCGCCGCCACCAAACCCCAGGGCGATGCCCTGGGCTGGCGCGGCCCCGTTGGGCCTGCCGAACAAGAACATGCTTGAGCGCAATCGTTTAACCGCGGCGGCAACGCCCCGCGCGTCCAAACACATCGCCACGCCGTCCCATTGGGGCGCCGCCGTCGTTTGCGCCGCCAACAACCCCAGGGCGATGCCCTGGGCTGACATAGCGCCGGCCCCGTTGGGCCTGCCGCACAAGAACATTTTGAGCACAATCGTTTAACCGCGGCGGCAACGCCCCGCGCGTCCAAACACATCGCCACGCCGTCCCATTGGGGCGCTGCCGTCGTTTGCGCCGCCACCAAACCCAGGGCGATGCCCTGGGCTGACATAGCGCCGGCCCCGTTGGGCCTGCCGAACGAGAACATGTTGAGCGCAATCGTTTAACCGCGGCGGCAACGCCCCGCGCGTCCACACGCATCGCGACGCCGTCCCGTTGGAGCGCCGCCGTCGTTTGCGCCGCCACCAAACCCCAGGGCGATGCCCTGGGCTGGCGCGGCCCCGTTGGGCCTGCCGAACAAGAACATGCTTGAGCGCAATCGTTTAACCGCGGCGGCAACGCCCCTCGCGTCCAAACGCATCGCCACGCCGTCCCATTGGGGCGCCGCCGTCGTTTGCGCCGCCAACAACCCCAGGGCGATGCCCTGGGAAAACAATCGATCCACGCTCGCTGCACCGACTAATGCGCCAGCAGAAATTCGCTGCTGCTTAGAACACTCCAGACGAGATCCTCCAACGCTTGGCGTCGGTCCTCTTCTCCCTGCAGCGACGCGAGCAGCGCTTCCCGCTCTTGGGCGGTCGGTTGACGCGACAAGGCGGCTAGAAAGACTTGATCGATGATCGTGCCATCGTCCAGCCCGTCGGCGATCCAACGCGACAGGCGATTTTCTTTCGCGGCCAGTTTCTGATTGATCGTGTCTCCGTTGCTCAGATGCAACACTTGGACCACGCTCGGTTCGTCGCTGCGCTCGCATTCACACGTAATGTCGCGGGTGTTGCGACCAAACGTTTGCAGGAAATAACTGGCGACCGCGGAATCATATAACTGCAACGCCCGCGTCCCCTTGGGATACAGATCGGTCTGCTGCATGTCGGCACCGGGGAACGAGATCTGCGTAAATTCCGTCGGCGCATCGGTCACGTCGGAGATCGCATCCAACAACACCTCCGCCATCAAACGACGCGGGTAATAGTGCGAGTAGAACCGCTTTTCCGCAGCGTTTTCCGGCAGCGATTGACTGCTCCGCTGATAGGTCTCCGATTGCAGAATCGTTCGCATCAGCGACTTCAAATCGAATCCGCTGTCGATCAAATGCTTCGACGCTGCGGCCAACAAAGCTTCGTTCGACGCGGGGTTGCTGACACGCATGTCGTCGACCGATTCCACCAGCCCAACACCGAAGAAGTTGGCCCAGACGCGATTGGTGATCGAGCGGGCGAAGTAGGGGTTTTCGGGCGAGGTCAGCCAATCGGCTAGGTATTCGCGGCGGTCGGCCGGATCGTCGATCTCCATCGGCGGTGCGTCCAGCGGCGCCGGAGGTTGCGGTTTGCCGATTAATGGTTGGATCAGATCGCCCCGATCCAGCACGACCAGCGTTCGATTGCCGTCGCCGTTGCGGCTGTCTCCGCCCCAGCCTTTGGCACGCACGCGAGCGAACAGGTTCGCCATCGCATAATATTGATCGTTGGTCCACTTTTCCAACGGGTGATTGTGGCACTTGGCGCACGCGATCGACAAACCGAGGAACGCCTGACTGGCGTTTTCGGTCATCTCTTCAGGCGTCTGATGATTCGCAAAAAAGTTGGTCGCTCCGTTTTCAAACGACGACCCGCGGGAGGTCAAGATCTCGCGGACAAACACATCCCAAGGCGTTCCCGCTTCGACATGGCTGCGGATCCATTTGTAAAACGATTCGACAGCCTTGGGTCGCAATTTCGATCCGTTGACCAACAGGATGTCCGACCAACGGTAGCTCCAGTAATCGACGAATTCGGGCTGCACCAACAACTGCTCGATCAATTGATCTCGCTTGTCGGGCGAATCATCCGCCAGATACGACAGGGTCTCGTCGATCGACGGCAGCCGTCCGATCGTGTCCAAATAAGCGCGACGCAGAAATTCGCTCTCCCCCGCCCGATCGCTGGGCGGAATGTTCAACTGTTTCAGTTGTTTCAGCACCTCGCGATCAATGAAGTTCCGCGGCTGCAGCTTTGCAAACTGCGCGTCGCTCACCTCTTGAGCATACGGAACGGTCACGTTGGCGATCACGATCTGACTGGCAAACCAAGCGGTGATCGCTCCCACGCCCGGCCCCGTGACCGTGACCATGCCTTGGTCGTCGACGCGTGCCGCCGCGTCGTTGGTGCTCGACCAACGAACCCACTGCGTGACGTCTTTGATTCGACCGTTGCTGTAGTGCGCACGGACAACCAATTGCTGTGTGTCTCCTTTTGCCAACCGGACCGCTTTGGGCAGGACTTCGATCTTCGCAAGCGTGGGATCCTCGTCGGCTGGCCCCGGAGCTCCGGCAGAGATCCAATCGAGCAGCAGCTTGTAATCGGCGGACTCCTTCGGCAACCGGACGCCTCCCTTGTGCGGGATCATCCCGCTCGGCTTGGCAACGATTAGGCTGCGCGCGGGATCGGCTAGTTCGACCCGGCGACCGCGCAACTGCTGCGAGATATTGAAGTAGTCGCCTTGGCTGTCATACCCCAACAACGACAACCGAAAGCCACCTTTGCCCGCCAATGCGCCATGGCACGCGCCGCTGTTGCAAGACGCTTTGGCCAACACGGCTTGCACATCGCTGGCGAACCGAATCGTTTGCGGAACGTCGGCCAAGCGAACGATCACCATCGCCGTTGCCGTGTTGCCCGCCGCATCGGTCGCGATCAATTCGGTCTGCCCTTCCCCCACCGCGATGACTCGCCCATCGGCGACGCGGACGAGCCCATCGGTCTTCGGTTTCAGGTCGACTCCGCCAGTGATCTGCCCCGCGACGCGGCCGTCGACAACCTGTTGGACCAGGAAACGCTGCGATGCCTCCTGCCCGGTCAGTTCAATCTTTTCGGGCAGAATGCGAAGCGTGGTTTGAGCGAGAGCAGCCGGCGCGAACGCAAGTGCGGCGGTCAGCAGAAGAGCGATACGTTGCATGATGGTGAAGCGGAGCCGAAGGTGGGAAACGGAGAGGCGCTGTGGGCGTGGGGACGCAACGTTGGAAGGACGGGAGATCATGAAAACAGTTCGTGAATTTCTCGGGCCCCAAAATTCACCAGCGGGAAAGGCCGTCCCGCCGGACCGGGCAGTTCGGTATCCAAGTCCAACCCCAGGCTGTGGAAGATCGTCGCCACCACTTCGTCAGCCCCCGCGGGACGCTCCGCCGGCACCGCCCCATTGGGATCGCTGGCCCCGATCGCGCGGCCCCCTTGCACGCCGCCGCCGGCGAAATAGGTAGTGAAGCACTGCGGCCAGTGATCGCGGCCGCCGGCCGGATTCACTTTCGGTGTCCGTCCAAATTCGGCAAGGCACGCGACAAGGGTCGAATCGATCATCCCGCGGTCGGCCAGATCTTCGATCAACGCCGAATAACCTTGATCGTACATCGGGGCGACGATGTCGCGCATCCCTTCGATGCTCGTGAACGGCTTGCTGCCGTGGGTATCCCAAGTGATCTCGTTGAAGACGGTCAGGAAGGTGTTGATCGTGACAAACCGCACGCCCCCTTCGATCAATCGCCGCGCCAGCAGACAGCACTGGCCAAAGCGATTCATGCCGTACCGCTCGCGAACCTTCATCGGCTCTTTCGCCAGATCGAATGCGTTGCGAGCTTCGGGACTGGTCATCATCCGGTACGCCGATTCAAAGCTGCCGTCCAACAGCTGAGCCGTCTCGCTCGATTCGAAATTCGTCATCGTCTGTTCGACGATCTCGCGCATCTTGCGACGGCGATCGATCCGAGCTTGGCCGATCGAATCGGGAGGCAACAGGTCGGGAACCTGGAAGTTCGGCTGAGACGGATCGGCCATCAACGCAAACGGATCGTAGCGTTTGCCGAGAAAGCCGCCCGCTTGGCCGTTGGGCAGATTCCCACCGCCGCGGCCCATCGTTTCGGGCAGCACGACGTGAGCCGGCAGATCGCTGCGACGGCCGCGTAGATAATCGACGACGGCGCCGGCGTGCGGGTAGTTCACCCCGCCGGTGAACAATCGCCCGGTCTGCATCATCTGCCAACCGGCATCGTGCACCGCTGCGCCGCGGTGGAAACAGGAACGCACCAGCGAAAACTTGTCGGCGATCTTGGCGTGCTGCGGAAGGATCTCGGAGATCTGAAACTCGCCGCTCGCCGTCGAGATCGGCTTAAACGGACCGCGAACCTCCGCCGGCGCATCGGGCTTCATATCGAAGGTGTCCAATTGGCTGGGCGCTCCGAGGTTGAAGATCATGATGCAACTGTGATCATCTTTGGCGGGGTCGACTTTTCCCGCCTCGCGAGCCGCGACATAGCTGGGCAAGCCCAAGCCCAACATCCCGAGGGTGCCGACCTGCAGAAAATCTCGCCGTGTTGTTCCGTTGCAAGTCTGGGCTTTGCCCCGTCCGATCAGGTCTAACATCGTCGATGATTCCTCGTAAGCTCGCTGCCTGCGGTCGGCTGCTGCAAAAACTAGCCTAAGGCATACGGTCGCGCACAGCCTCGCTGGACTGGCAAATCAGCCCTAATATCTCGATGCATTTATGTTAGCCGATCCGCCAGAGCCCGCAAAGTTAATTGCCTCACACTTGCTCATTCGCGGCGAGATCCGCTTCGATCGCTCGCTTCAAAATCTGGCCGGTCGCCGATTCCGCAACCTCTTTGACCACCTCGGGTTCGCCCGCCGCGACCACGCGACCGCCATTGCCCGCCGCTCCGGGGCCCATATCGATGATATAGTCCGACGCCTTGATCAATCGCAGATTGTGTTCGACGACGATCAACGAATGCCCGTCGGCAAGCAGCGCGTCGAAGCAGCCCAACAGCTTGACGATGTCAGCCACATGCAGCCCCGTGGTCGGTTCGTCCATCAGGAACAGCGTCCGGCGGCGCTGAGCAGTACTCAAGAAGGCCGCCAGTTTCAGCCGCTGCGCCTCGCCGCTGCTGAGCGTATTGGCCGGCTGGCCCAACTGCAGATAATCGAGCCCCACATCGGTCAACCGCTTCAACTTCTCCTGCACCTTGTCGTAGCCGCGGAAGAACGAGACCGCTTGGCGAACCGTCATCTTCAACACGTCGGCGATGTTTCGATCGCGGTAGCGAATCTTCAAGATCTCGTCGCGATAACGCGTCCCTTTGCACTCGGGACACTGCATATAGATGTCGGCCAGGAACTGCATGTCGATCTGCAGCATCCCGTCCCCTTCGCACGCCTCGCAGCGGCCGGCGGCGGAATTAAAACTGAAGTGGCCGGCGCCAAAATTGCGAGTCCGCGCCTCCAACGTATCGGCGAACACTTTGCGAATCGAATCGAACGCTTTGACGTACGTCACCGGATTGCTGCGTGGGCTGCGGCTGATCGGCGATTGATCGACTAACAACACGTCTTCCAGCTGCCCATCGCCCACAAGATCCGTGTAAGGCAGACTGGTTGCGCCCGACTTCTTCTTGCGTCGGCAGATCGCTCCGTACAACGTATCGTGAACCAGACTACTCTTGCCGCTCCCCGACACGCCCGTCACCACGCACAGCACGCCCAGCGGGAAATCGACGTCGATCGATTGCAGATTGTTTCCGCTGGCCCCCGTCAGTTTCAGCCACCCGCGCGGCTGCAGCCGATCGCGTTGCAGCGACAACATCCCTCGGCGTCCCGACATATAATCGCCCGTCAGGCTTCCCTGCGTCTCGACCATCTCGTCGGCGGTCCCCTCGAAGACGATCTCGCCACCGGAAGCTCCCGCCCCTGGGCCGACTTCGATCAACCGATCCGCCGCCGTAAAGACCGCTTCATTATGTTCGACGACCGCCACCGTGTTGCCTCGATCGCGCAGCCGTAGGATCGATTCGATTAGGCTGGGAACGTCGGCCGGATGCAGGCCCGCTGTCGGTTCATCCAGAACATACAGCATGTTGACCAAGCTGGATCCGAGTGCGCTGGTCAACGCGACGCGTTGGGCTTCGCCGCCGGAGAGCGTTCGCAGCGTGCGATCCAGCTGCAGATAGCCCAGCCCGACCGATTGCAGATAGCCCAGCCGATTGCGGACCTGGTGCAAGACATCGTCCGCGATCTCCGCCTCCCGATCGGCAAGCTTCACGTCGGCGAAGAACTGCGCGATCGCATCGACTTCCATCGCGCAGACCTCGGCGATATTCTTGCCGCCGACGCGATAGGCGAGCACTTCATCCTTGAGCCGCTGACCGTTGCAAGTCGTGCACCGGCGATAGCTTCGCCAGCGGCTCAAGAAGACGCGGATATGCATCTTGTACTTTTTGCGTTCCAACCAGGCGAAGAAGCCGTTCAGCCCACCGAACTCCCGTTCGGGAACTCCTTCGTCGATCAGCCGCCGCTGTTTTTTGGTCAGCCGCGAAAAGGGAACGTCCACTGGCAGATCGTAATCATCGGCCAACGCCAACAACTCTTCCAACTCATGCTGATACGAAGGCGTGTTCCACGGTTGGATCGCCCCTTCGCGGAGCGTCTTGGACCGATCGGGAACGACCAAATCCATATCGACATCGACGATATCGCCGAACCCTTCGCACGCCGGACACGCTCCCAAAGGGTTATTGAAATTGAACAACCGCGGCTCGGGATCGGGATAGATGATCTGGCACGTTTCGCACTTCCGCTGGCGACTCCACTTCATCGCCCGCCACGACTTGCCGTCGACAACTGTCTCGCCCTCAGCGGATTCGATCAGCGCCACCGCTTGGCCCGCCCCTTCGGCAAACGCCGTCTCCATCGATTCGGTCAAACGCCCGGCGGCGTCCGCCGTTTTCAAGCGATCGACGATCACGATCGCTTCGGCTCCATCGCCGATCGCTTCGGCCAGTTCGCCGCGCGATTCATCGCCTAGATTGAACGTCCGATCGCCGACGATCAGTCGCAGGAAGCCCTGCTGCTGCAGATAGGAGAGCTCATCGACAGCATGCAGCTTCGACTCCAACAGCAATGGAAAACCGAGCATCGCACGGGCCGCCGGCTCGGTCGCTGCCAACTGGTTCGCCGCCGATTGCGGATCGTCGCTGCGAACCGGTTGGCCACAGTTCAGACACGTCAGATCGGCTACCTTAGCGAACAGCAACCGCAGGTAGTCGGCAGTTTCAGTAGCCGTTCCGATCGTGCTGCGGTTGGAACGCGAAGCCCCACCGCGAGTGACGGCGATCGCGGGAGGAATGCCTTCGATCGATTCGCAATCGGGTCGATCCAACCGCTGCAGGAACTGACGCGTATACGCCGAGAAGCTCTCGATGTAACGGCGCTGCCCCTCGGCATAAAGCGTATCGAGGGCCAAGCTGGTCTTGCCGCTGCCGCTGACGCCACAAAACACGACCAGCTGATGATGAGGCACGTCGACGTCGACATCGCGCAAGTTGTGAACGCGGACTCCGCGCAGCCGAATACTCCGTTGATTCAATTCCGCGTCCAGTGGTTCAAGATTCGAAGAGGCTTGTCAATTAGAGAGAGATGAACCTTCCACTGTAGCGTTCAACGAGCAGGATGAAAATCGCGGGGGTCGTGCAATTCCATCGCTGAATCGTTGGTTTCTAGCCGCGGTTACCGAGCAAAACACGATGCATGCGTGGAAACCGACTTACGCCCGCGCACGTCGACACACGCCCCAAAGCCACCCGCGTCAACGGAGCCAATGATTCCAACTTCACCCGCCCGGCAGCGCCGGGAAGGTCGGAAAACAAGCGTCGAGCGAGTTTTGCGGAGAGGGCCATCCGTGAGTCAAACTCGTAAAACCTACCTCACGCAAAGCCTCCCCGAACGTAGCTGCGCTCGTTCGACCCTCCATTCCAAACTGCGTTTGGTGGAGGGTGAAGAATGCCCAACTTCACCCGCCTGGCAACGCCGGGAGGGTCGAAAAACGAGCGTTTAGCGATGTTTTTCGGGGAGGGCCGTCCGCGAGTCAGTGCAACGCGGACCAAATAAAAGACTGCCGATTTACATCGATGCCAAGAGGGCGGGGTGCGGCAGGATGACTGGCTCCGAATCGTCGCTCGCTTCGACGCGTTCCAACGCCTGCTCAGCCAGTTTCGTGTCGGCATCGATCGCAGCTCGGATCGTTCGCGGCGAATCGGGACACCATCCGCCAAGGATCACGACCAGATCGTTTGGTGTCGCCTTGTTGATCGTCCACTGAATGGCAGCTTCACGATTGGCGATCAACTGAGGCTTCGCGGGGTCGACGACGCCGTCGAGCATCTCGTGCACGAGCGACAGAAATTCGTCGGTGCCCGACACGCCGGAGGTCAGCACCAAATGATCGCTGCATCGCTCGGTGATGTACCCCAAGTTGGCCGCATGGGTTGCGGTCCGACGATGATCGCAAGCGGCGATGCACCAGATCTTTCCGCGACGCGGCAGCTCTTTGCGAAGTGTGTTGATCGTCGCCATCACGCGTTCGGGACAATCGGCATCGTCCAACACGATTTGCGGACCGGTGTACGAAGCAACGCGTTGCATCCGGCCAGGAATTTTTTCCATCGCCGACAGTCCGGCGGCAACGGTCTCCAGCGGGAAATCCATCACCAGTGCCGTTGCGGCGGCAGCCAATTGATGATGGAACATCCAATCGCCCGTCATCCGCGATCGAACCGCAGCGGTGGTATCTCCGGCGGTGATCAAAAAAGTCGTTTCGCCAGCGTGTCGTTCCATGATCCGTCCGACCACATCGGCTTCTTGCGACGTGCCGTAGGTCAGGATCGAAAGGTCGGAAGATTCAGCCGCCTGAGCTGCGACGGCGTTGCTTTCATTAAGGATCACCAATCCCTTGGAGCGGACGTGGCTGATCGCTTCGTTGAACAGCGAACCGCCTTGAGCACTCTTCAGGTAGGCATGATCCGAATCGCCCGACAAGATCATGATGTCGAACGAAGTGCCATCGGCCGCATGGCTGCGAAGCATCGCTTCGGACAATTCGACAACGGCAACTTGGCATCCCGAATCGGACGCGTCGGCGTACCAGTCAGTCAGATCTTGGGCGTCGGACAGGGGGCGGCGGGGAACGTCTTGAACGATCCCGTCGCTGCGTCCCAAGTCGCAGTTGTAAGCAACTCGCAGCCCCGACTTCCGCAGCGCCGCGGCGACCATCAACGTCGTGCTGGTCTTGCCATCGATTCCGGCGACGCCGATCGAGAGCATTTGCTGGGAGGGTTTGCCGGCTAGTTCGGAAACTAAATGAGCGTAAGCCTCCCGTGCGTCGGCGACGATGCACTGCGGGACCGACACGGGCAACAATTGTTCGGTGATGATTCCGATCGCACCGCCGGCAACCGCTTCAGCCGCAGCTTCGTCGGCGGGGATATCGTCGATACCGACGACAAACACGTCGCCGGGAGAGCAGTCCGATGCGTCGGCCGAACACCGTCGCACGGTAATGTCTGGGGTCGAGATCATGCGTGCTGCGGGGAACAGCTGACGCAAACTGACATCTTGGGAACCGATTCGCTTCGCCACATCCATCGTCGGCCTCCTTGCCTAGATAAGTTGGACGTTTTGTGAAGATCGCGTTACCGGAAGTCAAACGATCCGTCGTTTGCGGGGCTTCCGATGTCCCGATCCAAAGTCCTGGGTCGAATTGATTCTTTACATCCGCACCGGTTCGTCAACCCGAATCGAGACGGTTCACTGGACAATAATTGTCGATCACACGACAATGCAACCCCAATCCCTCGACCGCGTAACGACTTACAGCGAAATGCTAGCAGATGTCTGAAGAAAATTTTGATGTAGCTGGACTGGCCGCTTACCTGCACCTGACGCCCGATCAAGTTAACAAGATGGCACAACGAGGCCGTCTACCGGGACGACGTGTGAGCGGAGGCTGGATCTTCTCCGAAGCCGAGGTCCATCATTGGCTCGAACAACAGATCGGGGCCAGCGATCTGGAACAATTGGACAAGGTCGACGCGGTGTTATCGCGGGCCGACAGTATCGATGAGGAGATCACGATCGCGAGCTTCTGTTCGCTGGATGTGATCGAAGTTCCCTTGCAGGCTCGCACCAAAGGCTCGGTAATCCGTTCGATGTCCGCCCTTGCAGCCCGCGGCGGAATGCTTTGGGATCCCGCCGCGATGGCCGAGGCTGTCAAAGCGCGTGAAGAGTTGCATCCGACGGCGCTCGACTGCGGCGTCGCGTTGTTGCACCCGCGGCGTCCGCAAACCTCGATCCTAGCCGATTCCGTCGTCGCCTTGGGCCGCACGTCGCAACCGCTTCCCTTCTCCGATACCGGCCAACTGACCGACGTCTTCTTCCTGCTGGCCTCCTACGACGATCGCGTCCACCTGCGAATCCTGTCTCGGATCAGTCGGATGATCACCGACGAGATCTTCCTCGGGCAATTGCGAGAAGCTCCCGATGCTGCTTCGGCGCGGCAAGCGATCCTCGACGTCGAAGAACGGATCGACGAAGTATGATGCTGTGGATCGGCGACAACCAACATCCCGAATTCCGAGATGCGTGGACCTGGGCCAGCCAGTCGGGCCAATGTCAACATCGCGATTCGATCGATGCTGCGGTAGAACAACCTGTTGCGCGATCGACACCGCGGATCGTGATCGCGCGACCCGACCGACAACCGCCTCCCGCCGCGGCGTTTAACGCCCTGCAACAACAATACCCGCTGGCCAGCTACGCCACGCTTCTGGGCAGTTTGTGCGAAGGGGAGCAACGGACCGGAACTCCCTGGCCCCATTGCCAACGCATCTACTGGCACCGCTGGAGTTTCCAATTGGTCGCGTGGAGCGGCCTGAATCCCCAAGCATCTACATCAGCACCGGCAACATCGGGTTGCATCGGGATCGTCAGCCGCAGCCGTTGGATTGGGTCGGGAGTTGTCGATTCGCTGCGTCACGCCAACATCCCCTGCGTCGCCGTCGCACCGCAGCAATTAGCGGTCGCAGGTCCGTACAGCGATCTGTTGTGGGACGATTCGGTGATCGCGACGCTCGACGACTGGCAAGCTCAAGCCGCCGCCGTTGCCGCTCACGCTGGAACCGCTCGACATCACTGGCTGGTCAGCAGCCCGCGCGTCGAGACGTGGCATGCGCTACAAGCGGCCGGCTTTGAATCGCTGCACAGCAAGCCATTGGATCTCGACAGCATCCTCGATAGCTTGAATCGCCGCACCGCAACGGCGTAAACACATTGAGGTCGCGAAGGGTGACGGCTTCGGTAGTCACGGACAACGAGAGTGGGGAGTCCAGTGCGGTCGCCGAGGAGGCGATGGGGAGTTATCATTTCGGCAGCAGCTGCGAAGCGCGGCCGCTCGACGACTCACCTCCATTCTTCAAGCAACGGACCGATCTGTTGGGAAACAATTCGCTGCAATTCGTAAAATCGTTCCTGCGTCAGCCGGGAGCGGTTGGCGCGATCGCCCCCAGTTCCGAACAACTCGCCCAAACCATGGTCGGCTGGTTCGATTGGGAATCGGCTCGCGGCGTCGTCGAATACGGACCGGGAACCGGCGTCTTCACGAAACATGTCGTCCAGAAACTGCATCCCGACGCCAAGTTCTTCGCGATCGAACGCGATCCCGAATTGGTCGCGATCGTCCAGCAGAAGTTGCCCGACGTGGACGTTGTCGAAGAGAGCGTGGCCAACGTCGTCGCGCTGTGCCAAGCTCGCGGCATCGAACAAGTCGATGCGATCGTCTGCGGACTGCCTTGGGCTTCGTTCCCCGATACGCTGCAGCGGGAATGCATCGACGCGATGATGCAGGTGCTGCGACCGGGTGGCCAATTCGCTACGTTCGCCTACTGGCAAGGTCTGCTGTTGCCCGCCGGCCAACGCTTCAAACGCCGCCTGGGCGATTATTTCTCGACAGTCGAATACAGCCCCACGGTCTGGCGCAACCTGCCTCCTGCGTTTGTCTATCGCTGCACGCGGTAGCGGATGGAAACGCGGCTGACACAGCAATTCATCCATGTGTCGACCTCCGGCCTGGGTTCCAGGGTGCCTTACTGGCCCCGGCGGCTTACACCGCCGGCAGTTCGTGTGTCGGCCTTCGGCCTGGGTTCCAGTGCGCCTTACTGGCCCCGGCGGTTTACACCGCCGGCAATTCGTGTGTCGGCCTTCGGCCTGGGGCGATTTGCGTCTTGGCAGCCCACCAGCGTCTGACATCGACCGCACTGCGTGACTGAATCGGCTGGGCTCAGGACGGCATTGGGATCAAGATTCCCCTCACGCCTACCTACGTTTTTTTTCAGGTCGGAGGCCGGCATACAACCTGCCGGAAGCGTACGCCTCCGGGCCGAATGCAGCGTCATCACCAAAAGGCCGGAGGCCGACACAGGCCGGTGGAAGTATGGAGGCTCCATCGCCATAATGCGGCCGTCAATTGAGTCGCAATTTTGAGACCATAACGTCGATCGAGAACCATGCCAGAACCGATGAGAGCGGCAGTACGCCACCGTTATGGACCGCCGGAGGTCTTGGAGATTTGTGCGATCGATCGCCCCGAGTGCGGGCCCGATCAAGTGCTGGTTCGCGTCCACGCGACAACGGTTAATCGCACCGATTGCGCCGTCTTGATGGCAAAGCCGTTTATCATGCGACCGATGACCGGATGGATCCATCCAAAGCGAGCGACAACCGGGACCGACTTTGCCGGCGAAGTCGTTGCCGTCGGAGCGGAGGTCGATGAATTTGAGATCGGCGACCGCGTCTGGGGTTTTCACGACGAAGGACTTAGTTCGCACGCGGAGTATCTGGTCGCCGGCCGACGCGAGAACGTCGCGAAGATGCCAGCGGGAGTTTCGTTCGTCGATGCGGCGGCGAGTCTCGAAGCGGCTCACTACGCAGCCAACTTCGTCAAACGCTTGCAGGTGCACCAAGGGGACCGCGTGCTGGTCAACGGAGCCTCCGGCGCGATCGGATCGGCGGTCGTCCAGCTGCTAAAGAACAAAGGCGTGATCGTCACCGCGGTCTGCGGCACCGCCAATATCCCGCGAGTCGAGACGCTCAATCCCGACGAGATCATCGATTATGAGCGCGAAGACTTCCGTCAAACCAGCACCCGATTTCACGCGGTCCTCGATGCGGTTGGCAAGAGTAGCTTCGGTCGCTGCCGACACCTACTGCTGCCCCGCGGCGTCTACATCTCTTCGGAACTCGGCTGGGGCTGCCAGAACCCGCTGCTCGCTCTGGTGACTCCGTGCCTGAGAGGCAAAGTCGTTCGCTTCCCATTGCCAACCAACATCGCTGCCAGCATGCAGCAGATGGGCGCATTGCTGACCGAGGGAAAGTTTGCCCCACTGATCGACCGCCAATATCCGCTGGAAGAAATCCGCGACGCCTTCGGTTACGTCCTGACCGGCGAAAAGTGCGGCAACGTCATGCTGACGTTTGATGTTGGAGTCGAGTCTTTAGCCGATTGAGTCCCCCGATTCAACGAAAAATCGGCTGAAGCCTTAACTCCAGCCGATCGCGTTATTAAACGAAAGCAAGTCGGCTGAAGCCTCGACTCCAGCCGCCTTTCCCACTGCGTCGGTTATTGTTCCAACTGACGCAGCGTTTCTTCCAACGTGTACTGCAACGCATCGTCGACGTCGTGGTTCAGTACTTCCAACGCCAGTTCGGCAGCTTCATCGCCGCTGAGGAAGCTGAGCGCTCGGACCGCTTCCAAGCGGACGCGTGGATGTTCGTCGTTGATCCGTGGGGTCAACAATTCGATCGGGCTGTCCAGATCGTCGGCCCAGAACGAAACGACGCGTGTCGCCGCGGCTCGCGCCCGGTGATCCTTGGCGTTCAAGACTTGGTCCAACAGTTCGGTCTGGATCGCGTGATGCGTTTGGCAAACCCACAACGCTTCGGTCAGATGGTGCTCATAATCGGCATCCGATGGATCCAAGTTTTCGGTCCATTGGTTCACCGCCGCAACAACTTCCGCGGGATCGCGCTCGGCCAGCTCGCGTCGCACGCGGTAGCGAGTTCGATCTTCGGGCAGCTTCAGCAGATCCAACAGCGCCGGAATCGGCTGACCCGCGATCTTCGCAGGCTCGACCAACGGACGCGTCTTGTGCGTGATACGCCAGATGCGGCCATGGCTGTGATCGCGGCTCGGATCGCGCAGATTGTGCTGCAGGTGTCCAATCAACGCGTTGTGCCAATCGACGACGTAAAGCGAGCCATCGGGGGCGATCTGCAAGTCGACGGGGCGGAAGTTGCCGTCTTTACCTTCGACGATTTTTTCGACTTCCACGCCAACGAAGCCCGAACCGTCTTCGGTGATCTTGTGATTCAAAACCGCCCGGTCGCCGATGCAGTTGGTAACCAGAAAGTTCCCTTGCCATTCATCGGGGAAGTGACGGCTGGAGATCATCGCGCATCCGCCCAACGGACGCGTTCGCTTTGGATACAGCGTCGGCAGCGCGAACTTGGGATCGCCACCGGCGGTTCCGCCACTGGTTTCCAGATTCGCCACGCGGCGATGCTGCGATCCGCCGGGGTGTTTCATCGGATATTGGATCTTGCCCGAAATCGGTGCAGCCCAGTAGCTGAAGCCGGGGGATGCATCGCCGATGAAGTTCTGGCCCCAGCGATCGAAGACGTGTCCCCAAGGGTTCGAGAAGGCAACGCTGACGTGCACGCCAAACCGTTCGGTCACGGGGTGATACTGCCAGATGCCCGCTTCGTGCAAGCGATTTAGGCCGTAGGGACTCTCGACCTGCGAGTACTTAAAGGTCCCCTCTTCGAAGTAGAGGTTCCCGCCGGGGCCCCATTCAAATGCGGAGATACCGTGGTGCGAGTCGGCGGAGCAGAAGCCAGCCAGCTTGCGGATCACGGTGTCAGCGGCGTCATCGCCATCGAGATCTTGAGCAAACAGAATGTCGGGCTGTTGGGCGATGAAAGCGCCTCCCTTGCCCAACTCGAACCCGGTCGGTTGGTGCAAGCCGCCGGCAAAGACCTTGCACTCGTCCGCCTTGCCATCGTTATCGACGTCTTCCAAGATCAGCAGCTTGTCGTCCAGTTTGCTCTTGGGTTGCCAGTGCGGATACGAAGCCATCGTCGAGACCCACAATCGCCCCTTGTTGTCGAACTGCAATGAGACGGGATTAGCAAGTTCGGGGAACTGTTCTTCGGACGCGAACAGTTCGATCTGCAGCCCATCAGCCAATTCGAACATCTTCTGCTGTTCGGCGGCGGTGTGGTAATCCAACGATCCCAACTTGCCCCGCTTCTTGTTTACATCGTCGGCGCCACCAACATTGGTCGTCACGTTGATAAACGGCAGCGTGTTGCTGTCGTCGACTTCCGCAGGCACGCTGCGGCCCTGAGCGATCGCCCAGATCCGAGCATCTCGGTTGGCGGTCATCTGATCCAGAATCGCCCGCTCGCGTTCCATAACGTCGCGATTGTTGTAGGTTCGCGTGCCGTCTTGGCCCGCCAAACCGCGGTCGCCGTAGATCGAAAAGCCGTTGACGGCGCGATAGCGGTGCCACCAATGAAAGTTCTTGTCGTCGACTTCCGCCTTCAGTTCGGGCTTGATCTCGGCGGCATCGCTGCCTCCCATCGCGCTGACAAACGCGGGAGCCAACGCTTGGTAGCCCTTTTCGTTCAGATGCGAACCGTTGAGCGTGAGCCTTTCGTCGTGCGATTCGAACAGCTTTTGCGACGGGTGAAACAGATCGACAAATCCCACCTCGGTCTGCTTCGCAACATCGGCAAGCGCCGCCGTGTACATCTCCAAGCGCGGATTGTGCTGGCTGCCGTCGGGAAGGTTCTTGTCGCCGGTCTTCTCGAACGCGATCGGCGAAACGAGGATGATCTTTGGCGCCCCGTTGCCGCTATAGTCCTTCGCCTTGGTTTCGTTCACTAATTGAGTCATCTGGTCGGTGAACTCCGCCAGTCCCTCTTCACCGGCAAACGATTCGTTGAAACCGAAGAACATCATCACGACCGACGCTTTGCTGTGGGTCAGATGCGAATCGGGATCGCCAAAGTTCTTCGAACGGATCCGATCCATCGGCTCATCGCCGGGGAAGCAGAGGTTGCGAACGGTCAGTTCGTGCTCGGGAAAGCTTTGGTGTAGCAGCGATTCCCAATAATTATGGTGCTGCATCCGCTCGCCCAACTCGTTACCGATCAGGCAGATGTGATCCCCCTTCTCCAGCTTGACCTCCGCCGCAGAGGCGGAGAGTGCGGACACCAAGACGATTATTAACAACGACAATCTCATGCGGGGGATCCTCTCGATCGACAGTACAGACAGGTGGGGGAAAGCTCACAGCGGTGAGGATTCCGGCAGAATCCACACATTTGCGAGCGGCTTATTATCCACAAACTTGTCGGCGACGTCTACGATCTGCCCGCCACTTGTCTACTAATTCATATAGGCTTTGACCAACTCCAATTCCCCTAACTGAGCCTTTTCGGACTGCGTCAGTTGTATGTCATCATACAGATGCACCTTCTGCAGCTTGTCCATCTCGGTCAACGCTTTGACGAGCGTTTTTCGCAGCTCGGCGCTGCGGTACATGCTGTCGGGGCTGATCGTTCGGTCGGGCCAACCGATCCACAACTCAACAACCGAATCCAACAAGTTCAACGACTCGACACCGTTTTTTGTCAGTGGGTTGTTCCCCAGACGCAGCCGCTTCAGGTCGACCATCGGTTGGATCACCGAAGCGTCCTGGATGCGGCAGTTGGAGAGGTCGAGGTATTCGACATTTTTGAAGTTCCGGTTGGCAAAACGCAAGACGTCGCCATCGGTAACCCCGGCGCCGACGCGGTTCACACCAAACGGTGCAAAGTGTAACTGCGTAATTCCCGGCAGCGTTCCGCCATACAAAATCGCCTGACGGACATCGCTGGCAGAGCGAATCGTGTAGAACCCCAGCCCTCGCAAAGCGGGCATCCCGACGGGGCTCAATTTGTCGCCGTCGCGTAGGACTTCACCTCCTAAAGAGACAAAACGATCGATCGCCCGCATCTCCATCTGTTGACGAATCGATTCATCACTCCGCGACACGGCAACTTTGGCAGATATGTAACCGCCCGCGAGCGCCCCCGCAAAACAAGCGACCACCATTTGGGCCCAAGCGGGCCAGGTGGGAATCGAAAAACGAGTGGGATTGTAAGCTTGAACCATTGGAAATCCTCGCATTCGTGGGGCGGAGACATCGCAGAATCATCTTCCGTTCGCGGCCCGCCCAGCTAACCTTAAGACGCAGAAAAAACAGGGATGAACGGGGGTGATACAGCTTTCCCCCGTTCGAAGTATCTAAATTAAGTCGACCGAAGATCGATGCGATGGAACACATAGCATTCCTTAGCAAAAAGAGAAGGTGCAACCAAATGTTGTACCAACGATCACGATTGTATTGCCTGTACCAAGAAAATCTCCCTGGACATCAAAACGCGTAACGCAAAGCCGATTCCCAATGTTTCTGCATTCCACAATTTTTCCGGTATTTCGCATGCATTGGGGCGGACTAACCGGTATGAATACAAGTCCCTAAAGGAGCACTACGCGCAGCAGAGAGCAACAGAAAGCGACTTCCCACGCCACAACAAGTCACAGCTTCTTCTGCCGCGCCCCTCTTCATCTCACGCAGGAGTCTTTGGCCATGAATTCAGCAACGATCGCCCCCCTGGCTGTCGCAGGTTTCCTGATCGCTTCGCTGCCGATCACGGGACTAGCTCAACCGGAATCTCCCACCCTAAACGCCAATCCGTTTGCGGCACGGCCGCCCCAGAATCAGGCCCCCTGTTCCAGGGACCATCCACGACAGAAGATCCAACACCGGGTGACCTTGAAAAATCGGCGAAGATGATCCAGCCAAAGAACTCGGCAAGCGACGTGGACCGCTTTTCGAGTGAGGCGATCGAAGAAGCGTTGCGACGCCCTGTCGAGGCAATGTTTAGCGACGAACCGCTTGAAAACATAATCGAGATACTTGCCGATAAAGCAGGGATCCCGATTCGAATCGATCGTCGAGGATTGGACGATCTGGGATTAACAACCGACATTCCGGTAACCACGGCGATCAAGCGGGCCAGCTTAGAAGCGGCCCTCTCGATCATTTTGAGCGAGCTCGACCTGACGCATACGATTGCAAACGAGCATCTTGTCATCACCAGCGTGGAGGCCGCCGAATCGCAGTTGATTACGCGGATCTATTGGTCGGGGGAGACCGGCCTGCAAGCGGATCGCAATGCGATCGATCTGATTACCGCGACCGTCACCCCCGACACATGGGAAGAACTCGGCGGCCCCAGCGTGATTCGGGGGATTGAAACCGAAAGCGGTTCGTCGAGTGGGTTAGTGGTCACAACAACGCATTTCACTCACCGAAAGCTGCAGCAACTGTTGGACATGATCGCCGCTGGCGCTAAGGAAAAAGTGATCGCGATGGAGATGAAATCTCCTGGACTGACACCCTAACTGACGAACTCCTCTTCCTCTTCGCCGGTGGGACGCGCGATCTCGCCGGCGTCTTCGAGCGTGCGGACCATGTCGACGATCCCCTGCTGAGCCGCTTCGACATCGGACAAACGAACCGCGCCGAGAAAGCCCATCTCTTCGCGAAGGTTGTCGGCCGCGCGAGAACTCATGTTCTTCATCACCTTGTTGACCAACGGCTCGCTGCAACCCTTCAACGCACAGGCCCACTTGCTCGCTTCGACATTCTTCAACAGCGACTGGATGTCCTTGTCGCCCATCTTGGCGATGTCTTCGAAGACGAACATCAGGTGCCGGATCTCGTCGACAAGTTCGGGTTCCTCTTCGGCCAGAGCTTCCATGATCGTCCGTTCGACCGAGCGTTCGGAGACGTTCAAGATTCCCGCCACATGTTCGACGCCGCCGACATGCAGGTTGGTTCCGTTGACCAAACTAGCCAACCGCATCTCCAAGCCGCGTTCCAGATCGGCCATCGCCAACGTGTCGGCGCTTCCAACAACAGCGATCCGTTGGATCACCTCCAACTGCTTCTCGGGATCCAACCCCGACAAGACTTCGGCGCAATAGCCTTCGGGCAGATGGCTCAGGATCAGCGCGATCGTCTGCGGATGTTCGTCTTGAACAAACTGGATCAGATTTCGCGGCTCGATCCGGCGGACAAAGGCGAACGGTTTCTGTTCGATCGATTGTTCGATCCGTTGGATTACCGGATCGGCGTCGGTCCCCATCGATTGGCGAATCAGTTCCTTGGCGAGATTCAAGCCGCCGCAGCTGACGTTCAGCGCGCTGGTCTTGGTTCCCATAAAGGCATGCATCACCTCCTCTTGCTCGGTCCCGCCGACCGATTCCATCCGCGCGATCTCCAGGCTGATCGCTTCGACCTGCGCGGTCGTCAACCGCGACATCACGATCGTAGCCGCCTTGGTCGACAGGCTCATCAACAACACAGCACAGCGTCGCAAACTGGTTTCGAACTTTGATTTTTCCAACGTCTTCCCCTTCGAAACAATCCGTTGCCCACGGGCGGTGAACCGATGCGTCTGGACGGCGATGAGCCTGGTCGACCGACCTCTCCGCTGCGCCTCAAATTTCGTGCAGCTACCGTACGCTCTATTATCGGATTGTTTTGTCGGAACAAATCAGAGAGGCTCGCAAGGTGAGGAACCTGTCGGTTCTGCAGGCAAGTCGGCTGGGAAACAATTCGGCAATCGTTAAGATCGGAACTTTTGCCATCCCCTGCCTACCGGCCTCTTGGGTCCCCGCGATGCTAGCCCCCGTCCAACCGAGCGATCGTCGACGTGCCATCGTCGCACTGGTGCTGGTCAACAGCATGTGGGGGCTTTCGTTTCCGATGATGAAGTGCTTGAACATGCAGGTCGATGAGCACTTCTCGGTAACACATCTGACCGCGTCGCCGATGCTGCGATCCTCTGCGGCCGCCTGGATGATCGGGATCCGGTTTACCGCCGCGATGCTTCTCTATTTGCTCTTCTTCCACCGCACGCTTCGCCAGGTGCAGATGCCGCATGTCCTGGCCGGCGCCGCGATCGGGGCGATGTTTGTGATGGGGCTGATCTTGCAAGTCATCGGACTCGGGACGATCCCCGCCTCGCGCAGCGGTTTCCTGACCAGCCTGGTGGTCGTGGTGACCCCGATCATTTCGGCGATCGCCCAGCGGCGGATGCCGCGGCCGACAGTGATCGCCGGAGCGATGTTGGCTCTGTTCGGGGTCGCCGTCCTGGCGGAAGTGATCCAATTGCGCGATGGGCGAATCGGTTTCGCTGCCGACATGCGGCAGACTTGGACCACCGGCGACTGGCTGACTCTGCTTTCAGTCTTCTTTTTCAGCGGCCAGATCCTGCTGTTGGATCAACTGGGCAAACGCTACCACTCGATCGCCTTTACCCCCAGCATGTTCGCCACCACGGCACTGCTCGCCTTTTGCACATTCGCGTGGCTGCAATTCCATGTTCCCGAATCAGCCGTCGGCGGTTGGACGTCGCTGGCCGTCAAACCCTCCTTCTATTTAATGCTGATCCTGCTCTGCTCGATCCCGTCGCTGATCGCTTTCGCTTGGATGAACAAGTACCAACCGATGATCTCGGCGGGGCAGGCCGCCGTGATCTACACCCTTGAGCCGGTCTTCGCCTCGTTGTGGGCGATGACGCTTCCCGCAGCGCTCAGCCTCTGCTGCACCGTCGCCTACGCTAACGAGACGTTCAGCACGCCCCTGGTAATCGGGGGGGCCCTGGTCCTAGCCGCCAACGCGTTGGCGCTGTGGCCCCAACGCCGGGCCGGCTCACGCTGATCGTCGCTGGCCACGAGCCGGATGCCCTCGCGACAACCCTGGTAATTTAGGGGCACTAGGCAGCACCATCCCTCAATAAAGTGCGATTAACTCACTTTAAGCTGCCATTTGTTTTCTTGACCCCCCCTTGGATCGGCGTACAATCCGTTCTTAGGTTTGCTGGCAACGCGCGGATAACTCCAGCTTGTATTCTCCTTATATCGGTCGCGCGTTGGTAACAGATCTCGGGCTTGCAACTGAACACCTTGTCCGCAGCCCCATCGTTATGTCGGTGGCATGAACATCATTGACGCTAGGTAGCAACTTGACATGCATGCGAACCAACCCCAAGCGGTTGAGATCAATACCCCCGCCAAGCTGAACCTGTTTCTCGAGCTGCTGGATCGCCGCGCCGACGGTTTCCATGAACTCGAAACGGTGATGGTTGCGATCAATCGCTTCGATCGCATCCGCGTAGCGTTATCCGATTCCGACGATGTGCGCGTCGAATGCGGTTGGCTGCCACATCAAGCCGCCGTTGTCGAGCGCTATCGAGGTTCCCAGGCTGTCGCCACGCTACCTCGCTCGCAAGACAATCTCGTGACCCGAGCTCTGGAACAATTCCGCCAGCGGTTTTCCATCGCCGACGGTTTTCGCGCGTCGATCGCCAAGACGATCCCGGCGGGAGCGGGGATGGGCGGTGCCAGCAGCGATGCAGCCGGCGCGTTGCGAGCCGCCGCTAAGTTGTGCCAGATCGACCAGCATGACCAACGCCTATTGCAGCTTGCGGGAGAACTGGGGAGCGACATTCCGTTCTTCTTTGGTTCGCCGCAGGGATCGATGTCTGCGGCGATCGCGACAGGACGTGGCGAACGGATCGATCCGGTTTCGATCGGCGGCAAGCTGCACTTTGTCGTCGTCCATCCGCCGGAAAGCGTTTCGACGGCGGAGGTCTATCGCCGCTGCCAAGTCCCCTCGCGGCCCAGCTCCGCCGCAGCGATGCTCGCCGCACTTGTCGGGGGCCGCGGCACTCAGATCGCATCCCAGTTATTGAATCGGTTGTCGGAGCCCGCTCGCGCGACCAGCGAGTGGATCGACCGCGTTCTTTCGGCGATCGCTCGAACGCCCGTATTGGGATATCAGGTGACCGGCAGCGGATCAGCATGTTTTGGCGTCTGCCCCAACGCAGCGGTCGCATCGAGAATCGCTCACAATCTACAAGCCGCCGGCATCGGCAGCGCATTTGCAGCGCATTCGGTTTGCATTGCCAGCCCCACGCGGGATATGGGATAATTTTAACAGCACTCGGTTAGGGAGGGTCGGACAGTGGATATCACCGAAGTACGCGTCAAGCTGATGGAAAACTCAGAGGATCGATTGCGAGCGTTTTGCTCGATCACCTTTGATTCCTGTTTCGTCATCCGCGACTTGAAAATCATCGACGGCACCAACGGGCCATTTGTCGCGATGCCCAGCCGTAAACTGACAGGTCACTGCAACCGATGTGGCCACAAGAATTATCTGCGCGCCCCGTTCTGCAATCAATGCGGAACCAAACAGCGTGGTGGCAATGGCGACAACGACGGGCCTCAGAAACTGTACGCCGACGTCGCTCATCCGATCAATTCGGAATGTCGCGAACAGATCCAACGACACGTGATCGAAGAGTTCGAACTGGAACTGCAACGCGCGCAACAGCCCGGTTACCGTTCACGTTACGACGACGATTTTGACAGCGAAGATGTCGCCGCGGCCGCCGCACCGCAAGCCTCTGAATTGCCCGCCAAGCTTCCGCCTCCGGCGCCGCATTTCCATCAACGTCCCAGCGGGGAAGCCAGCTCGCAGCGAGGCGGGAACGACAACGACGACAGCTTCGGCGCCGGCGTTTTCTAAAGCACGGCGCCCTACACCACAGGAACGCTCAACCACTAGTGCTTCATCCACTTTTGACTTTAGCGTGGTGGACGAGGTCACGAGTCCTTTCGCGCCAAAGATTATTGGGACTCGTAACCTCGTCCACCACCAACAGTCCTAAGATCGAAGTTTGACAAACCGCTAGTGTCGCGAGCGGCACTCATTGATCAAGATCACGAAGAAGTCGCGAATCGACTGCAGCGAAATCTCCGCATGTTTCATGTGGTCTTCCAGATGATCGATCTCCGAGTCCTGGGCAGCTTCCTCGCGATGGTGCAGCTCGGTTTTCAATTCATCGAGCGTTAATTCGGTTTTCGCAATCAGTTCGCGGAGACTCTTGATCGACATCCGAGGCAGGTCCGACATTTATAAATCCCTTCCTAAATGTGGGTTGGTAAATCGTTCGCCGCGCCCCCGGCGACCGCGGATAGAACAGGCCGCTCCCGACCATTGCAAAAGGCTACAGCATGCTGGTGACGCCCAAGAACATTCCTGGGATGACAAAGAAGACGCTTAAGATGTAAGCCAACGCGACCAGTTTGTTCTCCGACGCCGTTTCGCCCAGCCACTCCGCCGCCTTGACCGGTAGATACCGCAGCATCGGCACCCCAAAGATGAACAACACCCCGAGGACGTTGTAGGTTAAGTGAATGAAGGCGATCTGCAGCGCCGCCGCAGAGTTCCCATCGACCGCCGTAGCGGCTAACAGCGCAGTGATGCACGTTCCAATGTTGGCCCCCAGCGTAAACGGATAGATCTGCTTCAGCCCAAAGGCGCCCGATCCTGCCAGCGGCACCATCAGCGAAGTCGTCGTCGAGGAGGACTGCACCAGAACGGTCACCAGCGTCCCCGAACAGATTCCCGAAACCGGGCCCTTGCCGATCGCCGAATGCAACAGTTCCTTGGCCTTGCCAACCATCAACGTCTTCAAAAGCGTGCCGACAAAGTGAATCGAGAGAAAGATCAGCACGATCCCACATAGGATCAAGACGATCCCGCCCGCCGTCGTCCCCATCCCAGCGACGCCATCTTTAAAGAACACAACGACCGGCGTGGTCGCAGCTTTGACGAAGTTCAAGCCTCCCATCGAGGCGTCGCCAACGACGAAGATGCCAGCCAGCCCGCTGCCGATTTTCTCCAGGAACCCCGTCGCCATCTCGAGCGGCAGGAAGATCACCACGGCCAATAGATTGAAAAAATCGTGCACCGTCGCCGCTGAAAAGGCGCGGGCAAACTCCTTCTTCTCGCGGACATGCCCAAGCGACACGATCGTGTTGGTGATCGATGTTCCGATGTTCGCTCCCATCACCATCGGCACAGCGACCGATACGGGCAGGCCTCCGGCAACCAGACCAACGATGATCGAGGTCACCGTCGAGGAGGATTGGATCAACGCCGTGGCGACCGTACCGACCACCAAGCCCGCAAATGGGTTCGTGGCGAATTCGAACATCTGCTTCGCCTGGCTGCCCGTCGCGGTCTTAAACCCCGAGCCGATCAAGCCGACAGCGCAGATCAATAGATAGACAAGGCAAACGACCATCAGCCACTGACGCCAAACGCTTTGATTCGACGCCGCTTCGGCAGCTTCTTCCGGTACTGCAATGTCCATGCGATCCCGCATCTATATAAGAGGTATAGCGATACCAGGGGTGCGAGGCGGAGAGCCTTCAACCTCCCGCTGGGTGGCCGAGTTTAGTTCTTTTCCGAAAGCCAGCAATTACCCAAGACGGGGTACCTAACCACCTGAGCGTGTCCGCACGGAAAGAACCGCATCAACGATTCGCAAGGTTTCGCAAGAATCAGCCGCCCGAGAAACGCCTCTCACAGACCGATCCGTTTTGCCATTTATTCGCCAAAAACTTATCCAGTTCTCGCGGTCGGGAAGAGTTTGCATCCCCCCTCCAGCAGAGATACCGCCGCATAAGCTAGCATTTCGAGCAGGAATTTTCTTCCCTCGATTTCCGTTATGTCCCAAAACAGATATTGGTAAAGATTCCATATTTTCGTTAAACTCTGCGACTGATAATACCGACAGAGCGCGCCGCACGGCTGTGGCAGACGTGGTAGATTTGAAAACCGATCGGGCCAGGAGGGAACGATGACTGGCGAATCCTTTCGATTTATACATGCCAGCGACTTTCATCTGGAACGTCCTTTGGGCGACCTAGACGAAGTCCCGCAGCACTTGCGCGAAGCGATGGCGGGAGCGGCATGGAAGGCGGCAGCGACGGTCTTCGAAACCGCGGTTCTCGAAAACGTCGACTTTGTGTTGCTCTCGGGCGATCTGTTCCATCCGATCACCGCCGGGCCACGTGGGATGGCGATGCTGGTCGAACAGTTTGAACAGCTGCATCAACAGAACATTCAGGTCTTTTGGACGACAGGGCAAGTCGACGATCTCGCTAAGCTAGGCGATGGACTCGCGTTGCCTCCCAACGTGACTGTCTTCCCAAGAGACCGATCCGAACAAGCCTACGTCCGTCGCGCCGGCGATACGATCGCCGTTGTCGTCGGTCGCAGCAACGATGGGCGCAGCGGTCTGCACGTCCCTAGTTTCCGGCACGATCCCGTCGAAGAGTTCACGATCGCGTTGGGCTACGGCACCAGCGACGCAACCGCATTGGCGGAAGGCCGCTTCGATTATTGGGCACTCGGTGGCGAACATCAACGCCGCACCTTGGACGGTGCCGCGGGCGTCGGTGCAAGCTATTGTGGTTCGCCACAAGGGCGCAGCCTCAGCGAAACCGGAGCCCACGGGTTCCACTTGGTCGACATCGACGCCGATGGCAGCAGCCGCGTTCACTTCATCGAATCGGACAGCTTCCGTTACGTCAACGTCGAACTTGGCGGAGCCGACTTGGGCACCGCAAGCGATTTGCGCAGCCTGCTGTCGCAGCGAATCGCTCGCTTGCAACACGAACATGGCGACCGGCATCTGCTGGTCGGCTGGGAAATCCACTTGGGAGCCGATTCGCCGATGGGCGCTGGCGACCCGACAGAACTGCTGTCGTGGTTGCGTCGCGAATTCGGACACGGCAGCCCGGCAGCTTGGTCGGTGAAACTGGATGTGATTGCACCACCTCAGTTTCCCCAATCGTGGCTCGAAGAGGATACGATCTTAGGTGACTTTCTGCGTGCTGCGGGAACACACCGTAAAACAGGCGGGCGCGACCTACAATTGGCGTCATTGACCGAAGAACATCCGGGATTGGCACCCGCCATGGAAGCCGCGTTGGTCGAGGCAGATCCTGCCAGCCGCGCAGCGACTTTGGACCACGCAACGCTGTTGGGGGTGGAATTGCTGCGCGGCGGCAAACCACGGCTCGCGATGGTTGGTGACGGCAAAGAGTATCGATAGTTTCATCATGGCGAAATGATCGCGCCACCGGTCACAGGGAGGTCTACCGGTGAAGGTAAAAGATTTACAAATAGATGGTTTTGGCGTCTGGACGGGTTTAAGCGTCGACAGTCTGCCCGATGGCATGACGTTGTTCTACGGTCCCAACGAGGCTGGCAAGACAACGCTGATGCAGTTTCTGCGCGCGATGCTGTACGGCTTTACCAGCGAACGCCGCGAGCGTTACCTGCCACCGGTCTATGGTGGTTCGCCGGGTGGGGCGCTGCGCGTCACCGGTCCCGGCGGCGGTTACGAATTGCGGCGTCGCGCCCAATTGACCGATGCCGATGGCAACGGCAGCTTGACCGTCACCGGAACCGACGGGCTGGCCCAGGGAGAGCATCGTTTGAAGATGCTGCTGGGACAGATCGACGAACCGATCTTCAAAAACGTCTTTGCGATCGGGCTCCGCGAATTGCAGGAACTCGGCACGCTCGACGACACCTCCGCGGCCGACGAACTCTATAAACTGTCCAGCGGTCTGGACCGCGTTTCGTTGGTCGACGTCACGCGACAATTGCGCGATGCCCGCTCGCGAGTCCTCGGTAGCGAATCGTCCAATCGCAGCGGCCAGCAGCTGGCCGATCTGATCAGCCGTCGCGATCGACTTCGCGAAGAGGTCGATCAACTCACCCGCCGCGGTCGACGCTGGGCGGAACTCGCTACCCAACGACGCACGCAGATCCAAGAGATCGAACATCTGCGGAGCAAGCTGGGACAATGGGAACACGACGCTCGGGTTACCGAAGTCGGTTCGACAGCGCGGGAGACATGGGTCAAACGGCAGGAGCTGCGAGATCAGATCGAACGGACCGAACGCGGCCTCGATCTCCCCGAAGACGCTCCGATGCAATTGGTGCATATCGAAGCCCAGGTCGAAGAGCGAAAAGCGAAGTTGGAAGAGGTGAAACGCCAGCGTCGCGAGCTGCGCGACAAAGCCGCCGCGCTGCCGCTGAGCCAACGCTTGTTGGCCCTTCAATCGCGGATCGAAGCTGCATCGCAGCAAGCGACCTGGATCGAAGCCCTCCGCGACCAGATCGCCAAGCTCGACAAGCAGGTTGAAAAGGCGGAGCAACAACTCGATGCCGACGCGCACCGTTTGGGGCTGACCGACGAAGAACGCAAATCGTTGATCGAAGGCTCCAAATCGGAGATGCCCGATCTATCGCGAGCCACGTTGGCGACGCTGGGCGGCCCGGCGCGAACCGTCAAAGAATTCCTGTTCCAAGCCAAACAAGCTCGCGACGAGAGCTTGAAGGATCGCCAAGAGATCCAGGTCCAGGAGAAACAGCTGCGCGAGAAAATCGGCCACCTGCAGAGCGACGATCTGCACGAATCGATCAAACTGCAAGGCGCCGTGATCGCGCGGTTCCGCAAAGCGATCCAGACCGAGGAACACCTCGACAAGCTGCGTCGACACTACAAGGAACTCGAAAACGAAGCGATCAACCTAACCACCGCCGAAGCGCTTCCGGTCGATCGATCGATCTTCATGGCGGCACCGTTCCTGTTTGGTGGCGTCGGATTGATCTACGGCCTGGTTAAGACAACAGGCATCTGGAACGTCGCCGAACGCGACCCAACCTTCGGCATGTTCTCGATGCTGATCGGCATGGCCTGCTTGGCGATGTGGTACATGGGCCGGCAACTGTTCGACCGCGGTACCAGCAGCGACCTGCACGACACCGAACGTCAGATCGAAGTCGTTCGCAAACAGATCCGCGAAACCGAACGCGAGCACGAAGAGACTCAAAAGGATCTGCCCGCCGGATCCGGTCCGCTGGAATCGCGATTGCGTGAAGCGCTCGCGGAACTGCAAGCTCAAGAGGATGCACTGCCACTGTATCACGCCAACCAAGCGTTGGTGCAACGCTACAAGGCTGCCCGTAAGCGTGCCGAAGAAGCTGTCGAAGGACTGAAGCGAGCTCGTGCCGATTGGAAGCGCACGCTGTTGAAACTGGGGCTGTCCGAATCGCTCTCGCCAAAGAGCATTCGCGAGATGAGCGACGGTTACGAAACGCTGCAAGCTTCGCGTCGTCGCGTCGACGAATTGCGAGACGAGAAGGCGGAGCGGAAGCGAGAACTCGCGGCGCTCGGCAAACGCGTCGAATCGCTTTATCGCGAAGCGTTGGGCGAGGAAGAGCCTGAAAATGCGCTGGCCTCTGCGACGCAGCAGGACTTCAAAGATCCGATCCAAGCCGTCAAAGACTTCATCAACGATGAAGACGAGGCTGAAGATTACCGCCCCTCGCGGCGTGGCAACGATTCGCGTCGCCAATCCGATTCGGGACGATCCAGCGAACCGCGGGTCTCGCGACGCATTCCTAGCGATCCGTTGGAGCAATTGAATCAGATGATTCAAGAACTCGAACGCCAACAGCACTGGATCAAGAAGCGCCGCGAGCTCAAAGAGCACGACGCACAGTTCCGCAAGGCGAGCGCCAGCCACGCCCGAGCGATCGAACGCTACGAACAGAACCGTCGCTCGCTGTGGGCCCAATGTGGTGTCGCAACGCAGGAACAGTTCTACGCGTTGGTCGATCGCAAGACTTCGCTGCTGGAAATGCGGCAGAACTTGGAAGCGACGCAGACCAAGCTCGATTCGTTGATCGGCACCAAGATCGATTCCGGCGAAGTGATTCGTTTGCTGGAAGAGACCAAGGCGGAAGATCTCGATCGACGCTGGGAATCGTTGAACCAGAAGATCGAACAGACGAAGGAACGAATCGGCGGATTGCAAACTCGGCAGGGCGAATTGACCGCCGAGATGAAGCAATTGACCGAAGACCGCCGTCTGACCGAAGCCCAACTGGAACTCGGTTGCATCGAGCTGCAAATCCGCAAGTGCATCGAACAATGGCAAACGCTTGGCATGACCAGCAAGCTGTTGGACGAAGTCTGTGCAACGTTTGAAAAGGAACGCCAACCAGAAACGCTCCGCGAGGCGTCGTCGTTCCTCAAGCAGCTGACCGATGGTAAATACCTACGGATCTGGACTCCGCTTGGCACCAATCGCTTGAACGTCGACAATCGCGACGGCAAAGCGTTGCCGATCGAAGTTCTCAGCCGCGGTACTCGCGAAGCTGTCTTCATCGCGCTGCGATTGGCTCTAGCCGCCGCCTACGCTCGCCGTGGCGTGATGCTGCCGCTGGTCCTGGACGACGTGCTGGTGAACTTCGACCGTCGCCGCGCCGTGCACGCAGTCCGCACCCTGCAGCACTTCGCCGAACTCGGTCACCAAGTGATGATGTTCACCTGCCACGAACACATCGTCGAGATCTTCCACGAAGTTGCCGCCGAAGTGCGTCTGCTGCCGCCACAAGGTACGCCGGGAGTCGCCACAGTGCTGCTGCCCGAACCGCCAGAAGAGATCGTTGAAGAAGTGGTAGAAGAGGTCGTCGAAGAGACTCCTGAAGAGGAACCAGTCGCCGAAGTCGCTGAGGTGGTCGAAGAGACTGTCGAAGAGGAGACTTGGGAGGAACCCGAGGTCGAAGAGGTTGCCGAGGAAGAACCGGTCGAAGAGGAGATCGTGGAAGAAGTGATCGAAGAGATCATTTCGGAAACGCCCGAACCGGAGCCCGAGCCCGAGCCGGAAATCATCGACGAGATCGAGGAAGAGGTCGAAGAGTTCTACGAAGAACCCGAGCCGGTGATCGTGACCAAGGTGGAGCGTCATCGACGGCGTCCTACTCCCGTCATCGAAGACGATCTCGAACCTGTCGATCTCAATTGGGTCTGGTTCGACACCGATCCGCTTCCGCAAGACGATGACGAATCGGACGAAGAGCATTCCGGTCCACGGAACGCCTGGGAACACGAAGACGCATGGTGGGCCGGCAAACCGGCGGGCGTCGGGCAAGCCGACGACGAGGACCTGCGATAATCGATCCCCTTCGACCAGCGAACGCTCGCTGAGAACATGAAGTCCAAAACGCGAACAACCCGCGACATCCTCGATGGTGCCGCGGGTTGTTGCGTTGATTCAAGCGTCGGCTGATTCAAACATGCAGCTTCGATGGATAATCGAATCCGCCCGGCAACGCTTCACACGCGAAGCATGAAGCGTCGGCCGGTCGATGTTACTGCCTATTTCCGGTCGGCGGTAACACCCTTCCAATCGTCGGTGCGGAACGGAGTCAGTGGCAATCCGTTGCGAGCTGTTACGTTGGCAACCGGGTTGGTGGCCCAGGCGTAACGTACGGCAACCGGTTCGGAAACCTCATCGCTCCAGACAACAACTTTGTCCTTGCCAACCAGCTTCGCTTGGGCATCGACAAACTTTTGATCCTCGCCGGCGATCGTGAAGCCGATCGGATGCTTGACGTCGAAGGTATAAAGGCCTTGGGCGCCGACGTGATCAAACGTCAGCGTCATCTTGTTCCCTTCGGTTTCTACCGATTTGTAACGTGGACTTTGGTGTTCGATCTCCAGTCCGTAATCCTTCGCCAAAGCCCAGCGAGCCAACCGTTTGGCAACATCTTGTTTGTTGCGTGGATGGATGTCGCGGCCTTCGCCGATGTCGATGATCACCGCTTCGCCGGTGTTGGGCAAACGGTCCATCGTCATCGTTTGCGCTTCGCGCAATTCAGCCCAGTCGCTGTCGCCAGGCTCGCTGACTTCGTCGCGGAAGTCGGCCAATTGAACCCAGTAGAACGGGAAATCGCCCTGCTTCCATTCGTCCCGCCACGATTGAATCATCAACGGAAAGAGGTCGCGATATTGGTACGCGCGGCTAGCATTGGATTCGCCTTGGTACCAGATTGCACCGCGAATCCCGTATCCCAAGATCGGATGCAGCACGCCGCAGTAAAGGTTGCCGGGACGATGCTGCCCCGTCATCCGACTCTTAAGATTCGCCAACTGCTTCGCCTGTTTTTCGTCGTCCGAATCGGCGGCGCTCAATTCTTCAAACTTCGCTTCTTCGTTGCTCCAACGCTCCATCAAAGGCGCGTAAGCTTCGTCCGCCTCCAACAGATCGCGGTTCACCCAAGCTTCGCACGACGAACCGCCCCACGCGTTGTCGATCAGACCGATCGGCACACCCAGCGATTGGTGCAATTGACGGCCGAAGAAATACCCAACCGCCGAAAACGACCCGACGGTATCGGAGGTGCACTGCAGCCACTCGCCATTAAAGTTGTCCTGCGGTTCTTGCACGCCAACGCGTGGGACCGTGATCAGTCGAATGTGAGGGTAATTGGCCGTCATCTTCTCGAGGTCGGCGTCGTTCGACTGATCGACCGCCCACTGCATGTTCGATTGGCCGCTGCACAACCAAACTTCACCGATCAGGACATCGGTGAACTCCAGTCGGTTCTTGCCTTCGATGACCATCGTCTTGGCGTCGCCCAAAGTCAGCGGGTCCAACGTCACGCGCCATTTGCCTTGATCGTCGGCCTTCGTCTTTTTGGTTTGACCGGCAATCGTCACGACGACCTCTTCCCCCGGTTCAGCCCAGCCCCAGACGGGATTGGCTTGGTCGCGTTGCAACACCATGTTGCTGCCGAAGATCGCTGGCACGCGAACGTCAGCCATCGCGGAGGTGGCGATGGTTGCGGAAACGAGCAATCCGAAAATTGCCCGTCGAATACTCGGAAAGTCACTTGTCATTGTGGGTCCGTAGCTCTCTGAAGGTTGTGAAGGTGGGAAAAAACTGTCGCTGAAACGATAACGAATTCAAAACCGAAAAGAAACGGTCCCCCTGTTTTCGCGAGGCGTTTTTCGCAGTTCCCCCCCGTCGCGCCGGAACCTTGAAAACTGCCGTCCGGGCATCCGCAGATGTTATACTCAACCTAGCGTGCGCATCCGGCACGCCGACCTCGGCACAGGCTTTGTTTTTTCAGGCCGCGCGGGATATCGCACCATGAGTTCGCAGCACAGCCCCGGTTGCCCAGCGCGACTGGGGCGAGAGACGCGTTTGCTCAACGCTCCACGGCAACCGATGCTGATGATCGCCGTGGCCGGCTTGATCGGGATCCTGGCCGATCATCGCTTGGGGATTTCGTCGGACCATTGGCCGCTGCTGGTCGCCGTCGCGATCGCGGTGCTAACGATTGCTTGGGTCTGCCAGCCGCTCCGCATCGCAGCGATCCTGCTGGCAACCGCAGGCAGCTTCGGCTTCTATCACCATCAACAACTGTACCAATACGAACGCCAAACGTTGGCGGGTTTCTTGAGCGACGCTTGGCAACCGATCTGGGTCGAAGCGATCGTCCGCTCCCCGATCCAACGGCGGCCCGATGTGCTCGCCGAACAGCGATCCGAACATCCGGCGGAGGCGTGGCAATCGCTGATGAGGATCGAAGTGGTGGCCGTTCGCGATGGGGCCAGCTACCGCGCCGCCAGCGGCACAGCGCGAGTGATCGTCGATGGCGAGGTGACTGGCCTGCTGTACGGCGATCGAATTCGTTTTGCAGGCCACGCCCAACGCATTCCCGCCGCGTCTAATCCGGGCGAGGTCGATTTGCAACAGGCCTATCGTGCGCGTCGCCAACTGGTTCGCATGCACGTCGATTCGCCCGCGCAAATCGACGTCGTCGCTGCAGGCAATTGGTCGCTACGCCGCGCGATCGATGCGATTGGAAATCGTGGTCAACTGGCGCTTACGGCGAACCTGAAACCGGAGCAAGCTCCGCTCGCCGAGGCGCTGGTTTTAGGTCGCCGCGAAGCTGTCGACCGATCGATGCGAGATCGTTTACTGGAAACCGGCACGATCCATCTGTTGGCTGTCAGCGGTTTGCATGTCGGCATCGTGGCGATTGCAGCCTCCTGGCTGGCGATCTTTCTGGGCGGTTCGCGAACCACGAACCTGATGTTTGTGATCGGCGTCTGTTTGGCCTACATGCTTGTCACCGGAGCGCGACCGCCAGTCGTTCGGGCGGCGACGTTGATCAGCATCTTTCTGATCGGCCGCTTGATCGGCAAACGCTCCGATCCGTTGAACGCCTTGGCCAGCGCAGCGGTCTTGCTGATGTTGATCGATCCATTGTCGATCGGCCAGATCGGAACACACCTCTCGTTTCTCGCGGTCGCGACGATCGTATTGTGCAGCGGTCTGCCGGACCCGCGGCCTCAATTGGACCCGCTGGATGAACTGTTGCAAAGCCGCTGGGCGATGCTACTGGCCCTAGGGCAAACCGCGTGGCAGAGCATCCGCCAGCTGATCTCGATAAGTTTCTGGATTTGGATCATCGGACTGCCTATCGTCTGGCACCACTTCCACGTCATCACACCGATATCGGTCATCGCCAACGTTCTGTTGTGGATCCCGTTGACAGTGGCCCTCGTCTCGGGATTGGTGACCGCGGTGCTGGGCGGAATCTGGCTCCCACTGGGTGATGTGTCGGGAGAGATCTGCAGTAGGTCGCTGCAAATCATCGTTCGCCTGGTCGACGGATTGGCGAACATCGACGGCGCGTTCTTCTGGCTCCCCTCGCCACCGCACTGGATGTTGCCAGTCTTCTATCT
Organism: Rosistilla oblonga; assembly: GCF_007751715.1. Classification (NCBI taxonomy): domain Bacteria; kingdom Pseudomonadati; phylum Planctomycetota; class Planctomycetia; order Pirellulales; family Pirellulaceae; genus Rosistilla; species Rosistilla oblonga. Next base: position 5,290,212 of record NZ_CP036292.1, read on the forward strand.
TGCGATCGTCGCCACAGCGTTTCTGATCCCCCATCGATATAAGAGACCTGCAGTCATGGCCTGTGCCGCTCTCTGGTTTGCTGTCGCGATAGGGCTGGCAACTCGGCGAGCCGATCCCGACCGTATGATCGCGACCTTCATCGATGTCGGGCACGGAACAAGCGTCCTACTGGAGTTTCCCAACGGCGAAAACTGGTTGTACGACGCGGGCCGGTTAGGCGATCCGGCATTCGCTCGCTGGCCGATCGAAGCTGTCCTCTGGAGCGAAGGGATTCGGCATCTCGACGGCCTGATCGTCTCGCATGCCGATTCGGACCACTACAACGCGATCGCCGGATTAGCCGAACGATTTTCGATCGCACGCGTCGTGGGATCTCACGAATTGTTCGAGGACAAACAGCAAGGGATCGCAGAAGTCGGTCGGGTCTTAAAAGCCAAAGGGATCCCGATCGAAAGCCTAGCGGCCGGAGACCTGTTGTTGCAGCAACCTCATTGCCGTGTCACGGCGCTACATCCACCAGCCAAACATCTTCCGGGAAAGGACAACGCCAACAGCATCGTGCTGCGAATCGATTGTTTCGATCGCACGATCGTGCTGCCGGGCGATTTGGAACAACCGGGGACCGCGATGTTGTTGATCCAATCGCGACCGCGACCTGGCGGCGTGCTGATGGCACCGCATCACGGCAGCCTGTCGCAGGATATCTTTCCGATCCTGCAGTGGGCCGATCCCTCGGTCGTCATCGCCAGCGGCGGCAAGCGCGCCGCGGGACCGCGGGTGCGGAAGATACTGACCGAAACGGGAGCCCGCGGATTTGTGACTCACCGCGACGGAGCGATCCGGGTTAGCATCGCCCGAGATGGAATCGTGGTCCGCTCGTGGCGGCAGAACCCTTGGCCCAAGGGCGGATAAAACGAAGCGCCGACCGCCGCCAGTCGCAGCCTGCCATTAGCTTGCCGCTGGCCTGCGAGAACTTACTCCTCGCTGTCATCCGCGTCGGCTGGTTCTTTGACAAACCGATACCCAGCATCGCGGATCGTCAGCAGATGCCTTGGGTTCGACGGATCGACTTCAAACACTTTCCTCAACCGCACGATAAACTGATCGACGGCGCGGGTTTGCAGTTGCCCGGGCAGCTCCCAAACCTCGGTCAACAATTCCTGGCGGCTGATCACGCGGCCTTCGTTTTCGACGAAGTACTTCAGCAGGCGAAGCTCTTTGGGAGTCATCCGCGCCGGTTTGTCGTCAACTTCGACCTCGAAGGTTTCGAAGTTCACGAACGTCGTCGCAAAACGGACCTCTTTGACCGGCTCGGGTTTCGGTTTTCGCGGCGTTCGATTCGGCCGCGACAGCTGCAACAGGTTCTTCACGCGGCTGAGCAGTTCGTCCAGGTCAAACGGCTTCGCCAAATACTGATTCGCCCCGACATCGAAACCGCGGGTGCGATCTTCGGCCAAGGTGCGAGCCGACAGCATTAAGATCGGCAGAGTCAGCCCCCAGTCGCGGACGGTTTCGCAAACGGTGTAGCCACTCATTCCGGGCAGCATCAGATCCAGAACCATCAGGTCGATCGATTCGGGCATCTGTTCGATCAACTTCAGCGCCGTCGGCCCATCGGCGCACAGCGTCACACGATAACCTTCCTGTTCCAGGTTGTACTTGATGCCAACCCCCAGGTGTTCTTCGTCTTCGACGATCAATATATGAGTGGAACCTTTCATTGCCTTCTTTGTCTGCGCGGTTTCGGAGTCGCCATTGTGTTGGATTGAGTGCCGGGTCGATAGGGACCGTCGATGCGTTACAGCAGCGCCGTCGGTGCGACATGCGATTGTTCCGGCGGTTCGTTCTCGGGAGGTTCGATCCGCAGCCCCGGCAGGATCACTTCGAATTCGGTCCCCGTCGTCCCGCGACGATCTTCGACACGGATCGTGCCGCGCAGCGACTTCACCAACGTCCGGACCAGATACAGTCCCAGCCCAGTCCCCGGCTTGGCTCGTTCCAGTTCATTGCCGACGCGAATGAAGCGGCCAAAAATTCTCCGCCGCAGCTCCTTCGGAATCCCCGGCCCGTTGTCGGTGATCCGAATGCACAACTTGCCCGCGGACATCGGCCGCAAGCGAACGATCACCTCCGGCGGGGAACCGCTGTATTTGACCGCGTTGTCGATCAGATTCCGGAATAGAATTCCCAGATCGACCGGCGGGGCGGTGATCGTCGCCGGTTCGGCATGCACCGTCACCGTCTCCAACGGTTGCCGATATCGCAGACAGACCGCGTGTGCACATTGGTTCAGGATCTGATCGACGCGACAGTCCTCAGCCGGATTCGGTTCCGCTTCGCGATCCAACCGAGCCGCATCCAGCAGATGGTTGATCAGGTTATCCAAACGTTCGACATCCTCCATCATGAAACGATGGAAGTCCTGCCGCTGTTCTTCGGTCACCTGCCGTCGGCTGAGCGTCTGTAGATACAACTTCAAACTCGCGATCGGGCTCTTCAGCTCGTGCGTCACGCTATCAATGAAGTTCGATTGCCGTTGATTCAGTTTGATCGCTTTGACGGTTACCGTCAGGTAGACGATCACGCCGGCCAACATGCAGACCAACAGCACCGCCCCGATGCTCAAGCTGACCCAATAGATCGGCGCACTCTCAGGGTCTTTTAGTCCGCCGATAACTGTCAAAATCACCCAGCCAACGGTCAACGTGACCACCAACAGGATCATCACGACGCCCAGGATGACAGGCCATTTAATACTGCGACGCTCGAACATGCGGTGATTCGCGAGAGGGAAAGAGGCGGAAAACGGGACGATTTTTCAAAACCAAGCGTGACGTGAAAGAATCGCCTTCTCTATAATAGCGGGTCGGGGATCAGGTCTGGATCGACTCTCAGCATATTTCGTTGGCAGATCCTTGGAGGGACAGCCGATGCCATCACATGCCAGTAAACAACATTATTCCGAACAAACGCTTCGACAAGTAGCGGCGGATTGTCGCCGCTCGCTGCAGCGCGGGCAATTTGATGTGGAGCAGTCGCGTGTCGAGCGATTGCGTTGTGTTGACGACCAACTGGAGACGGAAGAGCAATTTGGTCGTCAATTGTGGTACTTCGAAGGACGAGCGTTTTCGAGCGACGATCGCCGCGTGCGAGTCTACGGCGTGATCGAATATTCGCTGCAATATGGGCTGCAAGAACTTGTCGAAGATGGTGTCTTCGATGCCCCCGATCAACGCGATCGTTTTCGCGAGATCTACCATCACACTCCCTCCCGTTTTTCCTGGCGTCACCCGTCGATCCGGATGCTGATCGCCGGAACCTTTGGCGTCGGAGCAGCCTACTTGGCATACGTCGCTTCGCGTTTGATCGGCTAGCTTCTCTCTCTCTTGATCTCACCGGGTATTAGGATGCAAACGTGAGCGAATCGCTCGGTGCATTTCTCAGAGCTTCGCAACACGCAGATATCGGCCGACCGTGCAATCGCATCACGCTATCGACATCCAAGACCTTCGCAAAACCTATCGCTCGGGGATCTTTCGCAGACGAGGGCAACAGGCGCTGCGCGGCGTTTCGTTAAACGTCCGCCCCGGCGAAGTCTTCGGTCTGCTGGGCCCCAACGGCGCGGGCAAGACGACACTGATCAAGATCCTGTTGGGAATCGTCCACAAGTCGGCGGGTTCCGCGACGATGCTGGGACACGCTGCCGGCAGCCAAGCCAGTCGCAGCCGAGTCGGTTACCTGCCCGAAAGCCTACGTGTCGCCAAGCATCACACCGCACGAACGGCGCTCAATTTCTACGGCCGGCTGAGTCGGATGTCCTCCCAACAGATCGCTCGCCGCAGCGATGAACTGTTGGATCTCGTCGGCCTGCGACAGCGCGATCGCGAATCGGTCCGCGGATTCAGCAAGGGGATGGGGCAGCGACTGGGACTCGCCCAAGCCCTGCTGCACGATCCCGACCTGTTGATCCTCGACGAACCGACCGATGGGCTCGACCCGCTGGGCCGTTCGCAGGTCCGCGACATCATTAATGAACTCAAAGGCCAGGGCAAAACGATCTTCCTGAACAGCCATATTTTGCAAGAGGTCGAAATGATCTGCGACCGGTTTGCGATCATGGCTCAGGGGGAACTCAAAGCGATCGGTTCGATCGATGATCTCCGCGGCACCAACGGCCGATCCTCGGCGACATTGATCGTCAGCCGCTTGTCTAGCGAAACGGTCGCGGCGCTGAACCAAGGCGAGGCCGCGGTCCGAACCGAAGCGATCGATCCCGATCTGCAACGCTTGCTTGTCGACGAATGCCCGCAAAGCGAACTGGATCGGATCGTCGACCTGTTGCGCGGCGCTGGTGCCAGCATCCATCAAATCCAACGCGGTTCATCGACGTTGGAACAAATCTTCCTCTCTCTGGTCCAGCCTCAACCGCTCGAGTCATTGTGAAACCGTACATCGCCGTTGTCACCGACGCGTTTCGCGAAGCGCTCGCCTCACGCGTTCTGTGGATCGTCTCGTTAGGCGTCTTCGTCTTCCTAGCCGTCCTTGCGCCGCTGGGACTTCGCGACGAAGTCACCACGCAATTCAAACGCTTCGACGTCACCAGCAGCCAGCGGCTGAAGTCGCTGCTGGAAAATTCGGCTCGCTCGACGCGTGATACGGCGGCATCGCAAGTCGTCAACGCGTTGGATCCCGACTTGCAAACGCGGCTCCGCGACGCTGGCAAACCGAATGTCAAACGCCTGCGAACGCATGAGGTTCTCGACGGGCTAAACAATCTTTTGGATGAACAGGATTGGTACGACGCGGAGCTTTGGAAATCGACGACACGGCTGAGCGAACTGCGAGAACTCGACCAAGCCGACGCGGAGAGTCTGAACGAGGTTCAACAGCGTCGGCGGAACCGCTTGCGATTGGAAGCGGCTCTGCCGGGAGCGTTCCATCCGCGATCGGGCGATTCGGTCCGACTGCGGTATGCGATGTTCGATTTCCCCGATGCGTTTGTGCTCACGCGAACTCAGTTCGTCGAAATCCTCAACAAGATCGCGCTCCCGTTGATCGTCAATCTGTTGCTTGGCGTGCTGGGTGTCTTTATCGCGATCCTGGTCACCGGATCGATCATCCCCGAAATGTTCCAAAGCGGTTCGCTGCAACTGCTGCTCAGCAAACCGATCGGCCGCTCGCTGTTGTTCCTCTCCAAATTCCTTGGCGGATGTTCGTTTGTATTCGTCAATATCACGTTGATGATCGTTGGACTTTGGTTGATCGTCGGCTTTCGCTTGCAGATCTGGAACCACAACCTGCTGCTCTGCATCCCGTTGTTCGTCTTTCTGTTTATCGTCTACTACAGCGTTTCCGCCGTGGCGGGATTGATCTGGCGAAACGCGATCGTATCGATCGCCGTGACAGTGATCTTCTGGATGGCCTGTTTTCTTGTCGAAGTCACCCACGAGATCTTCGACCAATTTGTCGCTCAACCCGCGACGATCCGACAGATCGCTGAGACCGACGGCGACCTGTTTGCCACGACGCAGAAGGGAGAAGTGATTCGGTACGGCCAATCCGATTCGCACTGGCAGACGGTTTTGGAAGCGGAGTTTGGCAGCGGTACGCGAGCGATGGGACCGCTGGTGATACCGCAAGCCCAGCAGGTTCTGGTCGCCCAGATCCGCGGCGGGCGATTCAATCCGTTTTCGGGAAGCAACGACACCTTGCAACTGTTGACCGAACAGGAGAACTGGAAACCGATCGACGGGATCTCACTGCCGCCGGGGACCCGCGAGATGTTCGCCGGTGCCGACGGATCGTTGATCGTGTACGGAACTCGAGGCATCTCCCGCGCCGGCAACACGCTCGAATCCGAATCGACCGAAGCTCCCGCCACCGGAATGCTCTCGGGTTTGTTGTCGATGCTGAAATCGGAAACCGCCGGCTTTACGGTGATCAGCCCGACCGATCTGAGTCTCGACACGCCGATGAGTGTCGCTGGTGTGCCGACGTCGCAGTCCTTTGTTGTCTACACTCGCGGCCGCCTGATCCGATTGGTCGCCGGCGACGATCAAAAACTGACGATCGATCGAGAGATCAACCTGTCTGGAGCGGCGAACCAACGCGCAGCGATCGCCGCAACCGCGCGGCAGCTTGTCATTGCAAGGGAGGACTCGGGCGTCGAGATCTACGATCTGCAATCGCTCGAAAAACTGCACGACGTTCCGCTCGACACCGTCGGAAAACCGACTCAACTGAATACGCCCGCCGACGGAGGCGATCGGGTTGCGATCCGATTTGCCGACAAGACAGTCCAATTGTTCGACACGTCGACCGGCAAACCACTGAGCGTCTCGGTTCCAAAGCAGGGATCGATCACCAGTCTCGATTGGATCGATTCGCAGCAGTTATTGATCGCATACGATCTCGACCGCGCACTGACGCTCGACGTCACCACCGGCGAGGTGATCCAGCAATGGCAACCCGGACGCGACGTCTGGCGGATCGTCCAGGACTGGATCGTACGACCGCTGCATGCTGTCTTCCCCAAGCCTGGCGAATTGGGAGAAACAGTCGAAGGGATCGTGATCGGCGAGCGTGAGATCGAAGCGGGGCCACCATCGGAAGTCGATTTGGCATACGACCGCCGGATATTAAAGATCTGGCAACCGCTGCTGAACTGCGGGGTCTTCACTCTGTTGATGCTCGGCTGTGGATGTTATTACGTCTCGCGACAAGACTTTTAGTGAGTTCCGAGGTCCCGGCGGAGCTTGATTTTTTGAAAGCCCACTTACGCGAATCAGCCGGCTCGAGCGATCGCGGTAGCGGCTGATAACTCAAATTGAAACACAGCTTAGCCCGTTTGAGGCGTCTCGATTCATCTGTTGTTTCCGCCGCGATGCGTTACGATAGATGAACGCCTACTCGGCACGCCAATTTCCCGAATCGTAACACTTGGTGATGTTTCCGATGATCCTGCGATTGCTGCACCCCAAACGAAGCTGGTTACCGGCCGCGGTTCTGATCCTGTGTTGGATGCCTGTAACGCCTGCGTTGGCTCAGTCGACGCGAGGTTCCGAGCCAGCCGAACCGCTGCAACAACAGCTATCCAGCGACGAATACTCCGACCGCCAGACAGCGATGCATCGGATGTGGGAAGAGGGGAATGAAGCCGCGGTCCAGGCGGCCGAACAGAGCGACGACCCCGAGGTAAGGTTGCGGGCGCGTTGGATTCAGGAGCAGTGGAAGCTGGGGATTCGTCAACAAACACCTGAGAGCTTGGCGAGCCTGCTGCGTGGAAACGGCTCCGACAACTCGCCCAGCTTGGCCGATCTGATCTCGGCGAAACAGTTGAGTCGCTTGAACGTTGCCCTTCGCGAATCGCAATCCAAAGCCTTCCAGCAACGCGTGCAGATCGATCTGTTAAAGAACTTCCCTGCGCTCTCCTACCAAGCTTTGCAGCACGGCCTGTCCGAAGCGTTCATCGAACTGTTAGGCGAGATGTCGCAGATGCCGATCGTGGCGCTTCGCCGCAGCCAAATGATGTTTCAAATGGGATACAGCCGCGACGAGTGCCTGGCGCTTCCCAGCACCGCCGACGCGATGCAACCCGCCACTCGTTTAAAGGTCGAAGTCTTTATTCACTGGACGATGGGCATGCACGCCGAAGCCATCCAGATTGCGGCGAAAGAGAATCCGGAACTGGCGGCGCGATTGCAATTGGCGGCGATGAATTGGAACGGCTTGGTCAAGTCGGCGCGGGTCTGGTCCGATACGATCGAACTGCCGGTGCCAACCGATCTGGACAACTCGCAAAACGCAGCGACCTACCTGCTTCAGTGTCGCAAAAAATCGGCAGCGTTGTCGTTGGAAGTGGTTGGACTGCATCGCAGCCAACAAGTCGAACAGTGCGACGCGGCGGTCAATCAGCTGATACAACTGGTTTCCTCGGCTGAATTTAATCGCGCGGTCGATACGCTGCAGCAGGAATCGCGGCGGTATCGCAGCGATCTGACGACGGCGGTGTTTGAAGCGGCGGAGATCTTGATTGCCGTCGACCGCTCCGACCGAGCGATCGAGATCCTGTCGCACCAATTGCCGTTGCAGGCAGCCGAACTGTTGGTGAATCAAACGCAATACGAGCGTGCCCTGAAAGTTCTCGGCGTCGATCCGGCGCGGCTCGAACCGGGCCTGTTGGAACTGGCTGACGAGGCGCGGCAACAGAGCGATTACGAACGGGACGACGATCTGCGGACGCCCGATACACAAGCCTTCGAACGCTGCCTGGCGGCGAGCTCACTGGCCTATCAATTGGGTTATGCCCCCGCCGCGCGACAAGCTCTGCGACGCGTTGCTGCTCTGACGCGTAACCAAGGGATTCAGCAGCGGTTGGAAGTGATTGAAACCGTGCTGCAACGCAACGATCCAAGGTTTGCGATCGAGCTTGCCGAGCCGCTGTTGATGATGCCATCGAGCGACGGGCGAGCGACCGCTACGCTGTTCGGGACGTCGGCCGGGAATGAACTTTGGCACGCCCTGGGCCAGCTGGAACCAAGCTGGACGGTACCACAGCGGGCTCGCGTTTTGATCGATCTGTCGCACGGAAAATTGCCGGCGGGCTGGAACCGCAGCATCGATCTGAATCGCTTGGCCACCTGGTTGTACGATCAACTGGACAGCGACGATGGTCAGTTCAACGCGGTGTTGTGCCGCGAGATTGCTCAGTTCTTCCAAACGTACGCTCGCGACGATTGGTCGACTACGTTTTTTGAACTCGCCGCGCAACATAACGACTACGATGCCGCGATCGCTCTCGCCTGGCGTCTGTTTCAACAGGGCAACGTCCGCGCCGCAGCCGACCTCTACCAAAACGTCTGGGAACGTTTCCCCAACCATCCCGAGACGCTTGTCGGTTTGTCGAAGTCGCGGCAACTGGTCGGCTGGGAGGATGAAGCTCAACAGATCGCCAAGAGGCTCGACATGCTGGCTCTCGATGCCGGCCAATACTTCGATATCGCGATCGCTTACAGCCAGTTCGACGACGTGGCCAATGCCAAGCGATTTGCCAACAAAGTCATTCGCGACACGCCAGAGAATTCTGCCGGTTCGTATCACTACCGCGCGATCCGATTCCTGTTGGGACTGGAAGACAACCAATCGCCTCAGGAGATCGCCAATCTCAACCTGCGTCTACTGGACCGTACGTTAAGCAACACGATGTTGCGTGACATGGGCTCCTACGAAGGGATCGTGTTCGATCACTACCAAGCTGCCGCCCGGCAAGCGATCCTGGATCAAGACATCGACAAAGCGAATCAACTGATGGATCAGGCGCTGCGAGCCAGCCCCGCGAACATCGATTTCGCCGAGCAACAGTTGCTGCAGCTGCGTGAACAAGGCCACATCCAATTCGCCGACCAAACCCTGGACAAGATTTTCACAAGAGCGGATGCTCATCTGACCCAATTCCCGCAGAACGCCAACATGGCGAACAACATCGCTTGGGTCGCGGCGATTCACAATCGCCACCTGGACCGCGCGTTGGAACTGTCGATGTCGGCGGTCTCCGAATTTCCAGAGTCTTATTCGTATCGCGACACGCTCGCCGAAGTCCTGTTTCGGATGGGCGAAGTCGAACAAGCGATCCAAATCGAAGAGAATTGCCTGATCGATGTGCCCGACGACTACCATCTGCACGAACAACTGAAACGTTTTCGCGGTGGCAATTAAGACAGCGGTGCACCCGTCGGACGAAACCAGCCAGGGTTGGAAGCTACGTTGAGCGAGCTTTCTGACGAGGGCACATCACAAGATCACACCGTCACAGTTTTACACCGTGGACTCTCCTCCCCGAACAACGCAGCGCTCGTTCGACCCTCCCCCGCAAACTGCGTTTGGGGAGGGTGAAGAACGCGCAACTTCACCCGCCCGGCAACGCCGCAAAGGTCGAAAAACGAGCGCCGAGCAAGTTTTTCGGGGAGGGCTGTCCGTGAGTCAAAGACGCAGAAGTCGATCTCACGCAAAGCCTCCCCGAACAACGCTGCGCTCGTCCGACCCTCTCCTTCAAACTGCGTTTGGGGAGGGTGAAGAACGCGCAACTTCACCCGTCCGGCAACGCCGGGAGGGTCGAAAAACGAGCGCCGAGCAAGTTTTTCGGGGAGGGCTGTCCGTGAGTCAAAGTCGCCGAAGTCGATCTCACGCAAAGCCTCCCCGATCAACGCTGCGCTCGTCCGACCCTCTCCTTCAAACTGCGTCTGGCGGAGGGTGAAGAACGCGCAACTTCACCCGCCTGGCAACGCCGGGAGGGTCGAAAAACGAGCGCCGAGCAAGTTTTTCGGGGAGGGCTGTCCGTGAGTCAAAGACGCCGAAGTCGATCCCACGCAAAGCCTCCCCGAACAACGCTGCGCTCGTTCGACCCTCTCCTTCAAACTGCGTCTGGCGGAGGGTGAAGAACGCGCAACTTCACCCGCCCGGCAACGCCGGGAGGGTCGAAAAACGAGCGCCGAGCAAGTTTTTCGGGGAGGGCTGTCCGTGAGTCAAAGACGCAGAAGTCGATCTCACGCAAAGCCTCCCCGAACAACGCTGCGCTCGTTCGACTCTCTCCTTCAAACTGCGTCTGGCGGAGGGTGAAGAACGACAAACTTCACTCGCCGGGCGCATCCACCGAGACGAAGTTCTTCAGCAACTTCATCCCGTTGCCTTGGCTCTTTTCCGGGTGGAACTGAGTCGCGTGCAGATTGTTACGCCAGATCGCTGCACAGAAGGGAGCCCCGTAGTCGGCTTCGATCGCAACGACGCTGCGATCGGTTGGTTTGACGTAATAGGAGTGAACGAAGTAGAAGTGCGTCCCTGGCTCGATCCCCTGCATCAGCGGCGTCGGTTGCGTGATCTGAACCTGGTTCCAGCCCATGTGCGGCACCTTCAACGCGGGGTCGGCGGGAAAGCGAACGACTTCTCCGGGAATGATTCCCAGCCCCTCGTGCTGTCCCCCTTCTTCGCTACTGTCGAACAGCATCTGCAGCCCCAGACAGATTCCGAGAAAGGGGCGTCCCGAATCGATGAAATCGCGGATCGGATTGGCTAGGTCGCGACGATTCAGTTCTGCGATCGCATCTTTAAAACCGCCGACGCCCGGCAGAATCAACTTCTCCGCCGACGCGATCTCGCCCGGGTCCGACGTGATCAGCGTCTCTTCCCCCACGCGTTGGATCGCCTTACTGACGCTGCGGAGGTTGCCCATTTGGTAATCGACAATCGTGATCATGATGACTTGGCCGGTGGAGTTTCGTTTGACGGATGCGTTGATTTCGGGCCTGTGCCGCGTTGCTCGGCGATTTTAACCCGATAGACGACATTCGCGAAGGGTTGGTTCGCGGTGGCCCAACGCTGCAAGCTCTCTCACCAACGGCACTGGTCGCTTTGCGATGGCGGCTGCGCTGTGGCGGGTATCCCATCCGACAGCGTCCAACAACGGACGAATTGTCACAGTTGACATCGTTCCCCAGAAGACCTACAAAAGCTGCACCAAACATGCATCTTTAGCGATCGATGCGAACCTTGCTCCCCTTTCTGCGAACAGGAGACTCTGGAATGAAACGAATCTCACTTAAAGTCCGTCTGGCGACACTGGCCGTCGCTGCGATTGGTAGTTTTCAGGTGATCACCTCCCCCACCGCACCGGCTCAGGACCCGGCACCCAACGCGAAAGCGGTTCAGCGGTCGCGGCAGACCGTGCAAACGCTCGACAACATCTTCAAGCAAACGATCGTTTTGGTGACCGACAAATACGTCAACGACGATGACGACTTTGCCGCCGGAAGCGCCGCAGTCCTGCTGTTCAAAAACATCTCCGAGGGGAGCGACAATACGATCCGCTTGATCGACGCCACCGGCGATCCCTACGATTCGGACAACGTCGCCAAAGACGACTTTGAAAAATCGGGTATCAAGAAATTGAAAGCGGGTGCGAAGACTGTCGATCAAGTGGTCGTCCGCGACGGCAAACATTATCTGCGCGCGTTGACTCCCGTCCCCGTGGTGATGCAAAAATGTGTAATGTGCCACGCGCATTACGCTGACGCCAAACCAGGCGAACCGATCGGAGCGATCAGCTACACCGTGCCGATCCAATAGTTCGGCAACCACTCAGGCAATGCCGCTTGCGATACCGCGACGCGGCAACAACCAGACGCTTCGTTTTCCCCGGAGCGTCTTTCCATCAACTCGACAACAACGAGACATTCCACCGCCACACCCACAACGAGGAACACGACACATGTCGGAACCGGAGCCAAAAAAATCAAAAGTCGAAGTGATCAAAGAGGCTAGTTGTGGGTTGCGTGGTTCGATCGCCGACGAATTGGCCGATGCCGCTACCGACCATGTTGCCGATGCCACAACCAAGCTGCTGAAATTTCACGGCACCTACCAACAGGACGACCGCGACCTGCGAACGCCTCGCCGAAAAGAAGGGCTTGGCAAAGCCTATTCCTTCATGGTTCGCAATCGCATCCCCGGCGGCAAGATCACCGCCGCACAGTTTCTCGGGGAACTGGACATCGCCGATGAACTGGGCAATGGAACGATCCGGATCACGACGCGACAGAGCATCCAGTTGCACGGGGTGGTGAAAGCCAATCTCTGGAGCACGATTCATCGCATCAATGAGATCAAGCTCTCCACGCAATCGGCTTGCGGCGACGTGACGCGCAACGTCTGCTGTTGCCCGGCACCGCTGCGCCACAACGGGCTCCGCGATCGCTTGCAGGAAATCGCCGACGAGATCGCTGTCCACGTGCGGCCAAAGACGCAAGCCTATCATGAAATCTGGATCAAGGATCCGCAGTCGGGTGAACGCCAGCAGGTCGTCGGCCCGCCGGATGAACCCGAACCCGATCCGATCTATGGCAAAGCCTATCTGCCGCGGAAATTTAAGATCGGCCTCGCCCTCAGCGATGACAACTGCATCGACGTCTACGACAACGACCTCGGCCTACTGGGCGTTACCAACGGGGACGAACTGGTGGGATTCAACGTTTTGGTTGGCGGCGGCATGGGGACGACTCCCAGCAAGAAGAACTGCTTCCCCGCGCTCGCGCATCGGTTGACTTTTGTCACGCCCGACCAATTGCTTCCGATCATCACCGCGATCATCCTGGTGCAACGCGACTTCGGCAACCGCGCCGACCGCAGCCAAGCCCGGATGAAATATCTGATCCACAACCTGGGTCTCGCGGCGTTTAAGGCGAAAGTCGAATCGTACCTTTCCACAGCCGAATCGATCTGCGGCGTCCCCGATGGCAGCTTGCCACGTCCGCTGCCCGCTCCCGATCCGGCCGACGTGACACGACACGATGATCACATGGGCTGGCACGCTCAAGGAGACGGTAAGTTCTTCTTGGGTCTGCCGATCGAAAACGGTCGAGTCAAAGACGATGGCCCGCTGCAACTGAAGACAGCTCTTCGCAAGCTGTTCACCGACCATGTCAGCAACGCTCGACTGACCGCTCAGCAAAACATCTTGTTGTGCGATCTCGAAGAAGATCAACGCGACACGATCCAACAACTGTTGGCCGAACACGGCGTTGTCACCGTCGATCAGATCAGCAACGCCCGGCGGTTTTCTTTCGCCTGTCCCGCGCTGCCAACCTGCGGCTTGGCGATTACCGAAAGCGAACGCGTGTTGCCGACTGTGATCGGCGCGGTCGAAGCCGAACTCAGCTCTCTTGGGTTGGCGGACGAACAGTTCACGATCCGGATGACCGGATGTCCCAACGGCTGTGCCCGACCTTATAACGCCGACATCGGTCTGGTTGGCCGTAGTGCCGACGGCAAGACGGGCGAAGGCCGCTACACGGTGTTCATCGGTGGCAACCTGCTGGGAACGCGAATGAACAAAGTCTTCAAGGATCAGGTTCCGATGAGCCGGATCGTCGACGAATTGCGTCCCGTGCTGGTTCATTTCAAACAGCACCGAACCGCGGGGGAGAGTCTTGGCGATTTCTGCAATCGCGTCGGCGTCGAAGCGTTGTTGCAGTTAGATCAAGAAACGTGAGCCCTCGAGAACTGAGTTAATGAAAACCGATTTGGACCTCGCCCAATTCGTTCAATGTGTTGGCGATGCCATCATCGCCGTCGATCGCCGCGGCGAGATCATCTTGTGGAATCCCGGAGCCGTTCGCTTGTTGGGGCACAGCGCCGACGAAGTCCTCGGCAAATCGATGGACTTCTTTATTCCCCACGCTTCGCGAAAACCACACTGGGACGGTTTTCATAGTGCGATCGCGTCGGGGCAGACGCATCTGGGGACCAACCTGATCCGCGTTCCAGCACTCCACAAGAACGGCCAGACGATCCGGATCGCGCTGACCGTTGGGATCTTGCGCGACGCGGAGGATCAAATCGAAGCGATCGGTGCGATCATCCGCGAAGACCTGCAAGCACCGAAACAAACGGATTAGTCCTGCCGGCTCTGGTCCCTCGCTACGCTTGATCATTCGCTGTGGGCGGAGGGGATTCGGCAGCATCGCCGGGAAAGATCGGATGCAACACGACCGGCAGCACCCGCAGGACAGGTTGCGGCGTGGGATCGATAGTGCTTGCCGCGGCATCCAATACATTCATGCTGTTCTGGCGCATCAACTGACACGAAAGCCCAAACTGCCACTCGCTGGAAAAGCTCCGATCGTCGGCAGCTTGCTGAAACAGCTCCGCCGCTCGCCGCGCGTGCCGGCGCACGCCAACCAGTTTCCCCTGCCGCGCTTTGACACCGGCCGCGGCGAGTTTGATCAGCCCCTTCAGAAACGTCGCCGCAGGGCCGACGCGGCCAGCAGCGATCCACAGCGACTCCCACGCTTCATGCGCTTCCCAGACGTAGCCGTGGTTAAACAGATCGACCGCCCAACAATAAACGTTGTGACATTCCGCCGCGTCGGCTGGATCGAGCGAATCGTCCGACGATCCCCAACTGTGCCCACGTGGATCCGAAATCGGATGAGGATGCATGCCGGGCACAAACGCATAACAAGGAAATGGCAGGGACGTTAACCGCGCTGGCAAGGGCGGCAACGCGGACGGTTCGGATTTGTTCATGTAGCTTTCTCGCGGTCAAAAAGCCCCACCGACCACACACCCCCACAACAGAAACAACCTGGCCGCCACTAGAGCGTAAACTCGTTGTTACTCGGATGCCTGAGTTCTAAGCAATACTCTGCTTACGGAGAAGGCAGAGGGCGACAACAGCTTGTTTTTTTACCTTTTGCGAATATAACTAATTAGTGAAGTGCAAACGATCAAACGGCTGACCGAACCACCCTAAACCGGCACACGGTAAACGATCGATCCAACGGCCAATTGCCAAGCACTCCCTCACCTCCCGCACGCTACAGTGCTCCCCTCCCCCACACGAACCAAACGCTGATTCTTTGGCATTCAACGTGCTTATTTCTTTTGGTTCCAGTCTACGCTTACTTCCCCCTATCCGTTAATCAGGAGCTGCCTTCATGAGAAAACTGTCTCATTCCCCCACCACCCCACGCCTGCAATCCCCCCACGCCCCTCGTCCCACCTTGGGTTTCACGCTTGTCGAACTTTTGGTCGTGATCGCGATCATCGGCATCTTGGTCGGACTGTTGCTGCCCGCCGTTCAAGCCGCTCGCGAAGCCGCCCGTCGGATGTCATGTTCCAATAACATGAAGCAGATCGGTCTGGCGCTGCACAACTATCACGACACGCATCAAGTCTTTCCCTACTCCACTTCGGGTGACGGTTCGGTCACCGCCGAAAGTGCCGCTCCCGCAGCAAACGGCGTTTTGAACCATCGCGGTTGGATGCTGTTGCTACCCTTTATCGAACTGCAAAACCTGCAGGATCAAATCGACATGAACCTCCCCACCGGCGGCTACGATCGTGGTGGCGTTGGATTCGCCGGCCCTAAACCAGGTGAAGCGGGCAACGCCAACGATGTCGTCGTCAGCACATCGGTCGAAGCCTTCTTGTGCCCATCGGATCCCAACCCAACCCACTACCCCTCCGACTCGTCGGCCTATTCGATTTCGGCCGGTACGACCAGCTTGTTGGGTGCCTACACGAACTACGACTTCAGCATGCGTCGGTTGTCCAGCACCGCCGAGAAGTGGAGCCGTGACACCGGGTTCACCAGCAAACGTCTGTTTGGACAAGATGAATCGTCGCGGTTTCGCGATATCACCGATGGAACCAGCAACACCGTTGCGGTAGCCGAAACGCTGCGTGCGGTCGTCGATGGATCGGTCCCAACTTGGGGCTATGCCAAATGGGCCGGCCAGGGAGCTGACCTGGGATGGTCCCGCGGTATCAACGACAACGAGTGCTGCAACTGGGATTCGCCTCCCAATTCGCGAACCCCTCGCTCTAGCCAATTGGGCGAATGGGGAACCGTTGGCAGCACGCATCCCGGTGGAGCCCAAGCGGTATTCGCCGATGGATCGGTCCATTTCTTGACCGAAACCACCGACCAAGTGATCCTAAACAACATCGCCGCTATCTCCGACGGAAACGTCGTGGGCGAATTTTAATCGCTTGCGATGCCCAATGACCTCGTCGAATTCCGCACCGGACTCGGCTTCTATTGTCATGAGCATATTTTTAACGTGCGTCGCCCCCAGTGATGCACTGGCATTGAGGATCGGCGGGAGCGCCGATCCTCACAGCACTTGGACCGCTAGACACACCTGCAACTAGCGGCCAAACCAATCCACTACATTTCTTCTTTGAACTTTGCCTTTAGGAGTCCCTATTCGATGGGCCTTGGTTGTAAAAATCGCTTCATGCGTGTCGCTTCTTTGTTTGTTATTGCTCTAGCAGTTGGATGTGGCGGCGAACCGCCGTTGCCTGACGCCTATCCCGCATCGGGCCGCGTTTTGCTTGATGGCAAGCCGATCGAAGGTGTCTCGGTCACACTGTTGCCTCAGGCAGGCGTCCCCGGACGCGGTGGTTATGGCGTTACCGATGCAAATGGCGCGTTCAGCATCACGTCGGTCGAAGGCCAAGACGGCGTCCAGCCTGGCAAATACAAAGTCGTCTTTCAAAAGCTGGCTCAACCCGATGGATCGCCGATTCCTCCGGGAGCTACCGCCGCCGATGTAGGCGCCGAAAACATCTTGCCCCCCGCTTACAACAGCCCGGAAATGTGCACGATGTTTGCCGACATCCAAGCCGGCACCAATCCCGAAATGGAATTTGATCTCGATTCCAAACGGAAGCGATAAGCCAACGCGATAGCGTTAAGCAAGCGGTCCCACGCCACGCGAATAGTCTGTCATCAGCCGGACTATCGACGTGGCTTTGGGGACCAGCGACGCGGTGTCGACCCATTCTTCGGGGTTGTGCAAATTGCCGCCGCGAGGGCCCAAAGTGTCCACGTTGGGCAGCCCATAAAAAGCGAGCTTGCTGCCGTCGCAAGCTCCGCCGGTCGACTGCCAACGGATCGCCGCTGCGGCAGGGTCCAACGAAGCCTCGACAGCGAGTTGAATCTTCCGCGTGCGATCGTCGACACTCTTTGGCGGCGCGTGAAAACCGCCGTGCAAGCGGACCTCAAATCCTTCGCGCTCATTGGCTTGGTCGACGATCTGCCCCAGCCGATTCTCAAAGTCCGCTAGGGCCGACGCATCCGAAACACGGACGTTCAAGCGACCGATCGCCAGGTCGGGAACACGGTTCAGCGGACCACCTCCTTCGATGCGGCCAACGTTGACCGTCGTGCCAGCTTGGGGATCGTTCAACCGATCGACCTCACCGATCACCTGCGACAACAACACGATCGCGTTGCGACCGTTTTCAGGATCGCGTCCGGAGTGTGCCGAGCGGCCGCGCACGACGATCGTAAAGTTGCCCGAGCCCTTTCGCTGTGAGACCATCGCGCCATCGGGCAGACAGGGTTCGAACAGCAGGCCAAAATCGTGCTGCCCCGCCTGTTGTTGGAACAGCGCCGCGCTGGCCGGAGAACCGATCTCTTCATCGGGATTCAGGATCGCAGTCCAACCGATCTCTGCCGCGAGATCAAACTTCTCGATCGCAGCCAAGGCCCACATCATCACCAACAGGCCTCCCTTGGCATCGACGACGCCCGGGCCGCGCAAGCGATCGGCATCGAGCCACTGGCACTTCCGGAAAGAGCTCTCCCGTTCATAGACGGTGTCGAAGTGGATCGCCAACAACACCCGACGGGCGGCTTCGGGACGCTGGCGAGCGACCAGCGCGTCGACTGTCTTCCAGCAGAGAATGTCGCCATGGGAATCGATCTCTTCGATCGACGGCAGCGAGGTCGGCTGCAAGATCAGCCCATGCTGTTGCCAATCGGATCGCAACCGATCGGCCATCTGCTGCAAGCCCTCGGTATCGTGCGACCCCGAAGCGATCTCGGCCCACTCGACCAATTGCTGCGTTATCACCGACTTCTGAGATTCCAACCAGCGACAGGCGTCGTTCAATCGATCGGCAGAACTGTTCACTGGCATGCCTCCGAACCGCTTGCCTTATCCGGCCGAGAAACTCCGCCGGTTGCAATTATCAAAAGAGGATCCGCGAGTCGCGGCCTGGGATCAACCGCTGTTGGATCCGCCTTGCGTACCGCTCTCACCGCCGGAACCAGTGTTGGCTGGCCGATCGCGACGGTTGCTGACCGTCCCGGGGACGACGCGTGGACCGGGCGAATGGGTTTCGATGATCTTCAGCAACTCGTCTCCATCCATCGACTCGATCTCCAGCAAACGCTGGGTGATCGCTTCGAGCGCGTCGCGGCGAATCGCCAAGATCTCGTTGGTCGCTCGCAACGCTTCGTTGATGATCCGCTTCACCTCTTCATCGATTTCCCGAGCCGTCTGCTCGCTGTGCATCCGGGCGTAGCTGCCTTCGCCGCCAGTCGCCAGAAACGCCGACTGATTGCTCTGCCGGAAATTGATCCGCCCCAACCGACTCATGCCATAATCCATGACCATCGATCGGGCGGTCTGGGTGGCGCGTTCGAGGTCGTTCTGAGCGCCGGTACTGATGTCCGAGAAGACCATCTCTTCGGTCAGCGTGCCTCCCAACAAGACCTTGATCTGACTCTCCAGTTCACCCTGCGTCATCAGATAGCGATCCCCTTCGGGCCGCTGCATCGTGTAGCCCAACGCAGCCAGACCGCGCGGGATGATCGAGACCTTATGCACGCGATGCGTGTTGGGCAGACTGCACGCGACCAACGCATGGCCGGCTTCGTGATAGGCGACGCGGACCTTTTCGTCCTGATCCATCACGCGGTTCTTCTTTTCCAAACCGGCGGTGACTCGTTCAACCCCTTCGTTGAATTCGAACATCCCGACCGATTTCTTCCCTGCTCGAGCGGCCAACAAGGCGGCTTCATTCACAAGGTTGGCGAGGTCCGCACCAACAAAACCGCTGGTGATCGAAGCGACGCCCTTCAGGTCGACGTCTTCGTCCAGCTTGACGTTTTTGACGTGAACCTTAAGGATCTCTTCGCGGCCACCGATGTCGGGACGGTCGACCAGCACGTGGCGATCGAATCGGCCCGGTCGCAACAACGCGGGGTCGAGCGTTTCGGGACGGTTGGTCGCTGCGATCACGATCACGCTGGTGTTGCTGTCGAAACCATCCATCTCGACCAGCAGAGCGTTCAGCGTTTGCTCACGCTCATCGTGTCCACCCATCATGTTGTTGCCGCGGCTTTTGCCTAACGCATCCATCTCATCGATAAAGATGATGCATGGAGCGCGACTGGCCGCTTGCTGGAACATATCGCGAACACGAGCCGCTCCGACACCGACAAACATCTCGACGAAATCGCTTCCCGAAAGCCCAAAAAACGGGACTCCCGCTTCGCCGGCGATCGCTTTGGCCAGCATCGTCTTGCCGGTACCCGGAGGCCCGACCAACAAAACTCCCTTGGGAATCCGGCCGCCCAATTTCTGATACTTGTCGCTGTGCTTTAAGAAGTCGACAACTTCGCTCACCTCTTCGACAGCTTCCTCGATCCCAGCGACGTCTTTAAACGTGATCGCGAGATCCTCTTGAGCGTACAACTTGCCTTTGCTGCGGCCGAACGACATCGGCGAACCGACGCCGCCGATCTTGCGGAACATAAAGACAGTCAAGGCGATGATCACGGCGATCATCAACAGCGGCGGGCCCCAATCGGAAACCAAGTCGGACCGCTCGCTGTGCCCCCAGGAGATGTTGGCATCGTTGAACATCGCCGTCAGCCGCTGTTCTTCGTCGGAATTCAGAGCCGATCGAATCGTCTTGAAGCTGACTTCTTTGGGTTCGCCAACCGGTTTGCCATCTTTCATCGGGCGATAGAAGACTTCGCCGGTGATCACGTTTTGGGCGAGACTGATATTGTGCGGTTTGCTGTATTCGCCACGCTCCTTCGGATCGCGGACCAACGCGACGACCAACCGACTCTGTTTGTCGGGGGCGTCGACGAGCGCCAACGAGTTCTTTTCGACGTATTGCGTCGATTGAACCAATTCGACGAAGTCGGAATAGCGGATCGCGTATTGGGTGCTGTTGACCAGATAGGCGCACGCGACGACCGTTGCCGTCACGGCAAGCAGCAACCACAGGACCGCTCCGCCACCGCGGTTTTCTTCGTCTTTGTTCTCTTTACGATTGTCGCTCATCGAATTTCTGATGCACCTTTGCGTGTGGTGGACGTATCTCGTTTCAAGGGTTTGGGTTGCGGCGGAACCGCTGCAATCCTAGAATCCCTTCGAAGCGGGCGTGTCTTCAATCAACGATTGATTGTTTGGCCCCAAGTGGCAATCGGCAACCCCTGTATCGTTCATACTACATAGGTAGGGAAGTTTCCTACCTCTCAGCGACATTTCTTTTCCCTATTGAACGCATTGATGGCCGTATCAACTCGGAATGTCGCTATCCTTGGCGCAACCGGCAGCATCGGGAGAGCGACCCTCGACGTGGTCGCTTCGCTTGGAGACTCTTGGAACGTCTGGGGCGTATCGGGACATTCGCGTTCCGAAGAGCTCAGCCAGATCGCGCGGCAGACGACTCCCGAGATGGCTGTCCTCACCGGCGATGCCGATCCCAAATCGCTCGACCTGCCTGGCAAAACTCGTTTATTGACCGGCGCCGATGCCTTGGTCGAACTGGCCACAGCCCCCGAAGTCGATGTCGTGATGGCGGCGATCGTCGGTCGCGCCGGGTTGGAAAGCACTCTGGCGGCGCTGCAAGCTGGCAAACGCGTGGCGCTAGCAAATAAAGAAGCTCTCGTCGTCGGCGGCCCTTTGGTTCACGCGATGCGGCAAAACGGCGGCGAACTGCTGCCTGTCGACAGCGAACATTCCGCGATCTTCCAATGCTTGACCAGCGGTGGCGGTTCACTCGCCGAAGGGAAGAAGAGCGTCCGCAAGTTAATTCTGACCAGCAGTGGCGGGCCGTTTCGAACCTGGACAACCGCTCAGATGCGCGACGCATCGATCGAGGATGCGCTGAAGCACCCGACTTGGAACATGGGGCGTAAAATCTCCATCGATTCGGCTACGATGATGAATAAGGGGCTGGAAGTCATCGAAGCCCGCTGGCTCTTCGACATCCCAGCCGATCGGATCGAGGTGGTTGTGCATCCGCAATCGATCATCCACTCGATGGTCGAATTCGAAGACGGATCGATCCTGGCTCAATTGAGTCCCCCCGATATGCGTTTGCCAATCCAATACGCGTTGACGTATCCTGAACGCTTGCCCTGCATCGCCCCGCCGTTGGATCGGTCGCGGGCTTGGGATCTCTCGCTGGAACCTGTCGATCACGACCGCTTCCCAGCACTAAATCTTGCGTTTGAGGTCGCCCGCGTCGGGGGAACCGCCGGAGCGGTCGTTAACGCAGCAAATGAACAAGCCGTTGCCCTGTTTCTCGACGGGCAGATCCGGTTTACTGATATTGTGCCAGCATGTCGTATGGCACTCGAAAATCATCAACATGAAAGTGAGCCTTCGCTACAGCGGCTGTTGCAGCTGGATCGATGGGCTCGCGCGGAGGTGCAGCGGTGGAGCTGTGGAATGCAGGCATAATCGAACTTCTGGCGGATACCGACCCGTCTTTGCTTATGGCCATCCTGACAAAGGTTGGTCTGTGGGCAAAGGTCGCCATCGGCATCGGCTTAGTCATTTTCGTCCACGAACTGGGGCACTTCGTTGCCGCCAAAAGTTGTGGCGTGAAGTGCGAGAAGTTCTACGTCGGATTTGACGTGCCTATCAACATTGGCCCGATCAAGCTGCCCCGGACGCTGGGGAAGTTCACCTGGGGGGAGACCGAATACGGACTCGGCATCATCCCGCTGGGGGGCTACGTCAAAATGCTCGGCCAGGACGACGATCCGCGCAAAGCGGCCGAGGAGAACGAGCGGATCAAGCTCGCCAATAAAGATGCGACTCCCGGCGACGAGACCGCCCCAACCTACACGTTGGATCCTCGCAGCTTCCAAGCCAAAAGCGTTTTGCAGCGGATGTTCATCATCAGCGCCGGTGTGATCGTCAACGTGATCACCGCAGTGATGTTCGCCGCGGCGGCATTCTGGTACGGCGTGCCGTATACGCCCGCGATCGTCGGATCGACTCAGCCAGGCGATCCCGCTTGGTTGGCTGGCATTCAGCCCGGTTCGCAAGTCGTTTCGGTAGGATCGATCGAAAATAACGATCAACTGCAGTTCCGCGACATGCGGTCGGAGATCCTCGAACACGGGCTCGACGACAAGACCAAACCGGTTTCCTTCACAGTCCGCAAGAACGGCGAAGACACCGCATACCAATTGATCCCCACGCTCCGTTACGACCCTAAAAAGGTAGCCGTTGCGATCGGCGTCGTTCCACAGCTCTCGACCACGCTCGATTCCGAAATTGCGGTTTATCCGAACAGCGCCGCCGCCGAAGTTGTCGACAGCAGCTTTCGCGGTGCTACAGCGATCGCGATGGACGGAACCGAGCTGCCCAAAAACGGCGACGAGATCTATCTGACTCCGATCACCCAACAGATGCGTCTGAAGGCTTCCGAGCCGATCGAGCTGACGTTTCTGCTGACCGATAAGTCGGAGAAGACGGTGAGCCTGCCGCCGCAGCAACTGAAATCGCTCGGAGGCACCTTTGCCGTCGGTCCGATCACCGGCTTGGTTCAGGGTGGCAACGCGGAAAAGGCGGGGCTGAAACCGGGCGACCAGATCATCCGCTTTGACGGCCAGGACCAACTGTCCGCCTTCGCGCTTCGCGACCTCGCGTATGAACGCGACAGCGAAGTCAAGATCGTCGTCCAGCGAGCCAAAGAGGATGGCGAATCGGAAGAACTCACCTTTACCGTCGCTCCCGACGCCGTCAGTTCGACGCCCGAAGCCAGCGGCATCGACCTAGCGCTTGATCGCTACGGGATCGCCTACACCGCTTCGAATCGCTTAGCCAGCGTTGACGAAGGGGGCCAGTTGGCCGCGGCGTTTGAACCGGGAGATCTGATCACCCGCGTGACAGTTTCCTGGGCCGACGACGCCCAAAAGAAGGAACTCAGCGGGTTCATTCCTCCCAAAATGCTGAACGATTCCTGGGACATCGACGACTTTTACACCGTCCCAATGTTGGTCGCGAACCTGCAGATGCTGCCGACTGGAACCGAGATCCGCGTGCTGGGCGCTAAAGGAGCCGCCGCCGATGGCAAAGTCATCGACACCGTAGTCAAACTGAAGGCCGAATCGGACCAGTACTGGCCCGAACGAGGGCTGCGGTTTGAAACGGTTAAGCGGATCCATCGCGCCGAATCGCTGGCCGCCGCCTTCAGCCTGGGCTACAACGAAGCGGTCCATCGCGGCAAAGGCGTGCTCCGGTTCTTGAAGATGTTAGTCACCGGACGACTGAAAGCCGATCTGCTGGGCGGCCCGGTAGCGATCTTCACCATCGCCGGCTCGCACGCCGCCGAAGGAATTCCTCGCCTGCTGATGTTCCTGACCTTCTTGAGCATCAACCTGGCGATCCTCAACTTCCTGCCGATTCCAGCTTTGGACGGTGGACACATGGTCTTTTTGATCGCTGAAGCTGTCCTCGGCCGCCCGGTCGACGAGGAATGGCAAGCCCGCCTGACAATGGTTGGCGTGCTGATGCTGCTGGGACTGATGGCGTTTGCGTTCTACAACGACATCGCCCGCCTGGTCGGCTGATCCCTCAGGCTTTTCTATCGATGTTCACGCGGCAACAGCCCCCACAGAGCGGCTGTTGCCACGGCGTAGGGCTCCACGAAATGGAGCCCCATCCCGCCGGAGTCCAACGCGACGTCGGCCCTCTCTTCCGCTTCGATCTTCTGCGTCGAAGGGCTCGCTTAGAAACAGCCAAATGCGCTCGGCGATGCGACTTCGCGCGGCGGCGACACCATTATGGGCGAAACCGCTCGCTCAAATCGGCTGGTTTTCTTCAGTCCTCAACTTTTTCGAAGCGTTAATTCTCGTTGAACTTTGCTAGCGGTAGCGTTTGCGCCGGATCGACCGAACGGGCATTTGAAGCACTGCTTCGGGGGACGTCTTCGCCGTCACAAGCTCCTAGGAGTTCAGGATTTGCGGATTGTCGCGGCGACCGTTGCGGGAGATCAGATGGCGAGGAATCAGCTTCCTCGACGGGGCCGCTGGCGGTGGTCAGAGCCTTGGACGCGAATAAATTTGCTGGCTCGATCCACTGAATTCCGGCCGACATACCGTCGCATCACGCATCTTAGTCCGATATGATGGCCGGTTGGCGGCAATTCACCGGGACGCTTTTGTTTCGGGATGTGCTGCAGACTTAAATACTTGGTACAGGAATCGACTGATGGCTGAAGGCACAATCAAACGCGTAACCGACAAAGGGTTCGGATTTATCGACACTGGAGGTGCAAAGGATTTGTTTTTCCATTCCTCCGCATTGGAAGGTGTAAGATTCGACGACCTACGCGAAGGCCAACGCGTTTCGTTTGAAGAAGGCCGCGGCCCTAAGGGTCCTTGCGCCGAGAACGTAAAGGTTCTCTAAATCGGATATCCGATTTGAGGTCTCACGGTGAATGACACCGCTGGCTGGATCGATCTCGTGCCACGAGATCTGCAAGGAGGACTCGCCAGCGGAAACCGGTTCACCGAGAAACCGGACAACCCGCGTTCAGGATCGATCATGACGAACGATCGATGAACGCCTCTTCTCGCCTGGCCGCGCCAAGCGATGTTGCAAAACGGTTCGGCGGCGGCGCTTCGCACCGCCGTCAAACCCTGCTCGGCGACACAGACTGCTTGCCCCGCAGATCCCTCCGCGACGGCACATCTTCCGGCTCGCCCACCGCAGCATCGGGTGCATCTTACCCAGGTTAGAAAGGCCGCTCATGCGGCGCTGTCGGGCTATCTTTCGGCAGCTTTATCTCGCGGCGATGACAGAATCGTTGTTGACAAGTTATCCACATCGCGATGATAGTGGTTCAGCCGCCGAAATGAGTTTTGCAAACGGGGAAAAGTCCGTTTCTGACTGGGTTTTGGCGGAGGATCGCGGAACGTTCGGAAAAGCAGTGCGTAAGACTTGAAGAGAATGCTAGCTATCCTACAATCGGCCCATCAAAGCGAAACCGATGGAAATCGCGTAGGCTCGCATCCAGCGGACGGATGCCATCAAGGATGGCGATCTGCCCAGGTTGTTCGACCTGTTAGGCTTACGCAAGGTGAAGCATCGGACAGGGTTGTTTATTTGGCTATCCATGATGGAGAGTAAGTCCTCGGAATGTCGGTAACGGAAACGGCAGGTGCGAAGGATCTCACCGGTGAATTACAGGATGCACTGATAAATCGTGTGGGACGAGATCGTTTCCGAATGTGGTTCGGCCAGATCACCCAATGCCACCGCGTCGGTCGTGACGTCGTGGTCGATGTCGCAGCGCAATTTGCGTTGGATCGGATCGGCTCGCGATACATGATCGATCTGCGGCAAGCGGTTGTGGATGTCTGTGGTGAAGGCGTAAGCGTCTCGCTGCAATTGGCACCCGACAAGCCTGCCCAGCCGGTCGAAGCAGACGATGCGCAAGCAGATTCGCAAACCGAATCGGCGGCGACGCTTCGCAGCGATAAACCAAGCGAAACAGCGACGCCCGCGGCGGCCGCTCCTTCGCGACGTCGATCTCGCGGCGAAGCACCTCGCGACAACGTACAACCGTTGCTGCAGGTCTCGTCGTTTCAATCCGCCAGCAGCGACGATCCGGTACCGCCACGGCGGCGGCGCGTCGCTTCTTGGGATCAGATTGTCGTCGGCAAATCGAACAAACTCGCTGCCACCGCGGCGCGAATGATCTGCGATACACCCGGATCCGCCTCGCCACTGTTCCTGTGGGGCACTCACGGAACCGGCAAGACGCAACTGATGGATGTCGTTGCGACCGAACTGCGCCGCCGCCATCGCTTGCGACGCGTGATCTCGATGACCGCCGAAGAATTCACCAACGACTTTATCGGATCGGTCACCGGCAGCGGCCTGCCCGGCTTCCGGCGACGTTATCGCGACGTCGATGCGTTGCTGATCGATGAGGTTCAATTCCTGCCGGGCAAGCGGGCGACGTCGCGTGAAATGTTGTACACGATCGATTCGATCGTGCGAGCTGGCAAGCAGTTGGTCTTCGCAGCCGACCGTCCGCCGATGGAGATCCCCGGTTTGGGGCAAGATCTCGCTGGCCGGATGGCTGGCGGAATGGTCTGTTCGCTGAGCCCGCTGGATCACGAGATGCGAACGCAGATGCTGCAGCAGTTGTGCGACGCCGAAGACCTGGGAATCGATCACCAAATGCTCGCGGATATCGCTGGCAACGTCTGTGGCGATGGCCGCGTCGTATCGGGAATCGCCTGTCGCTTAAAAGCGTTGGTGAGCATGCACGACGAACCTGTCACCTACGACCAGATCACGGAGATCCTGAGCGATCTGATCTCGATCGGCAGTTCGTCGTACGGATTTGCCGATATCCAAACCGCGGTCTGCAACACGATGGGGTTGCCCAAAGACGCGTTGCAGTCGAAGGGGCAAAGCCGCAATGTCAGCCAGGCGAGGATGTTGGCGATGTATTTGGCTCGCGAACACACCGGAGCGACTTACGGCGACATCGGCAAATATTTTGGCCAACGCAGCCACAGCGCGGTGATTGCGGCGACCCGTCGGATCGCTGGCGACGTACAGGATGGGAAGACCTTTGCGATCGGTAATCGCAGCATTCCAGCGAAGCAGGTACTAGAGTCGGTGCAAAATATGTTACGCTCGGGTTGAGTTTGAAGATCGAACCCCTAGGATCTCCTGCGTGGCAGAACAAGTTTGGCATCTGAAGTCGTGCGAGCTATTTGCCAATCTGGCCACCGACCAGATCCGTCGGCTGGAAATGCACAGCCGTGTTCGTTCGTTCACCGCACGCAGTCTGGTCTATCTGCCGTATCAAGCCGCCGACAGCGTCTTCCTGCTGACTCGCGGAATGGTCAAAGTCTGCCACTCGACGCCCGATGGGAAACAGTCGACGCTGGCATTTATCGAACCCGGTGAGCTCTTTGGCGAACTGGCGTTGTTCGATCCCTCCCAACGCGATGAATTTGTCGAAGTCGTCACCGCAGCGACCGTTGTGATGATTCCCGCCGACCAACTGATACAATTAATGTCCGAAGCCAACGCGTTTGCCGTTGGGATCACCAAGTTGGTTGGGCTCCGACGACAGCGGATCCAGCGACGATTGCGGAACCTGTTGTTCCAGTCCAATCGCGATCGCTTAACGCATCTGCTGTTGGAACTGGCCGAACAGTTTGGCGTCCCGGCGGAGCAGGGCGTGCGATTGCGGATCAAACTGTCACACCAAGAGCTAGCCAATTTGATCGGCAGCACGCGCGAATCGGTTACGATCGTACTAGGGCAATTAAAAGCGGAGGGCTTGATCGAATCGGGACGACGCCAGATCGTTCTGCTGCGCCCACAACAGATGGCCGAAGGTGTCGGTCAATCCTACCGTCAAACACCGCCACAAGGATTACCAACTCGATGAATACAATCATGCGATGGACAACATTGCTGGTATTTTGTTGCGTCCTCTCCTCCTGGGCAGTGGCTCAGCCGACTAACCGTTCGCGCGGCGGAGGCATGCAGCGGTTCTTTAACAGCGGGATCATGTCGCTGTTCCGGATCCCCGACGTACAAGCCGAACTGGCCCTGTCGCGCGACACCGCCGAACTGATCTTCGCGCTGCAAGCCGATCTGTTTTCAGAATATCGCAACGCCCGCCGCGACAAGTCGCCCAGCGAGGAATTGCCTTCGG
Organism: Rosistilla oblonga; assembly: GCF_007751715.1. Classification (NCBI taxonomy): domain Bacteria; kingdom Pseudomonadati; phylum Planctomycetota; class Planctomycetia; order Pirellulales; family Pirellulaceae; genus Rosistilla; species Rosistilla oblonga. Next base: position 5,318,506 of record NZ_CP036292.1, read on the forward strand.
CCGACGACGTCGCAGCCCAATCGGGACCGGTCGCCGAGCGGTTGCTTTCGACTATCCTGGATCCCAATCAATATAAACGGCTGCAGGAACTGTGGCTGCAACGCCGCGGGCTCCGCGCGATCGCGATGGACGACCTCGCCGACGCATTGCAGTTGGACGAATCGCAGCGGGAGACGACCGGAAAGTTGGTCCAACAGCTCAGCCGCAATTACGGCCGCGGTAAGATCAGCGACGAGGATGCCGAGATCGCAAAAGAGATCACCGCCACGCTGACTCCGGAACAGCAAAAGCAATGGGAAAAGATGCTCGGCCGGCCATTCAATTTCTAACCAGCCCTAGCTTTCCACTTCGCGTCCGACAACACCTTCTCAGGTTGTACAGTCTGCAAAGATTTGGAAAATGGAGCGGCAAGCACCCACTGCCCCGCTCCACAAATCGGTGACTCCGCCCAATGAAAGTCCTGCAACTCAATCACATCGCGCTGCATGTCGCCGACGTCGATACAAGCGTCGCGTTTTATCGAGACGTCTTGCAATTGGAACCGTTGCCGCGGCCGGCGTTCGATTTCCCAGGAGCTTGGTTTCGCCTGGGTATCGATCAGGAACTGCATCTGATCGGCAACCGCGACAGCGCCGTGCATTCGGCAAGCCGCGGGAATCACCTGGCGCTGAAGGTCGACGATCTCGACGCTTGGGAGAGTCACCTGCAACGACTGGGCGCTCGGCACAACCCGCGCCAGGTTCGCCCCGATGGTGGGCTGCAAGTCTTTTTACCCGATCCCGACGGACACTGGATCGAATTGTTAGGGACCAGCGACGGGGCGTAGATCGCCAATCGATAGTTTGCGTGCCAAACCGGTCCCGCTGGCAGCGATTTGCTATCGCCAACGCCACTCGGTGTAGGCCTGTTGATGCCCAAAGCTGCGGTAGGGATGCTGACGCGGCTTGGCTCCGAAATACCCATACGCATACGGCTCTTTCCAAACCGGAACGGCGGTTGCGCCCGGAATGATCGCCGAATTGTGGTGCAGGTGAGACGATTTTTGCGGCGATCGGATCACCAGGTGCGGCGCAGGAGGCGCGGCCCACATCCCGAGCCCCACGGGATCGATGGCATAATTGGAAGAGTAACCTGCCGCCGGGCCTTGCGCTACCGCGGGAACAGCCCAGCCGCAAAAGCCAATGCTAGCAAGTGGAAGCAATTTCAACCATTTCACGGGACGGTCCCTCTTCATTCCACAAGCCATTCAAAAAGCGAAGGGCTTGCGACGCGCCGGCGACTCGCTTCAGCCCACCTCTCTGGTATCGGGTGGGCAAGCCTATTAATCCAGGCCAAATTTAACGGTTGTAGGAATCGGGATAGGCGAGCGTCGGCAGGGACGTTAGGATCGGTGGGACATTGCGATCGACTGGCTACACGCTGCGCTGCTGCTTCGCTGAGGAATATGCAACGCAGCGCTAATCTAACGTCTATACTGGCTGTGCTTCGCCCAAAGAAGAAGATGGATCGGCGAGTATCGAAGGGCGATATTGATAGCACGTAAGCTAATCAACGGACGTCGGCCTAACACGGAGGATGGCCTTCCATGAATCATTCACGACGACAAATCTTATCGATGCTCGCCGCAGCTACTGCTGGCGCAACCAGTTCCGCGTTCGCACAAGCTCCGCAGAGCAAGTTTCAAGAGCCGGTCTTTCGGATCGCAGCCAACAACAGCTTGACGCCCGCGACTCATCCGTTGGATGAAGCGTTGCGGATCGCGCATGAAGGCCTGCAAGAGATCCGCACCAACATCAGCGACTACACCGCCACGCTGGTGAAACGCGAATTGGTTGGCAACACGGTCGGGGAATACGAATACATGTTCATCAAGGTCCGCAATCGCCGGGTCGAAGATGGACGCGTTGTCGTTCCCTTTAGCGTCTACCTGGCCTTCTTGAAGCCAGCGACCGTCAAAGGCCGCGAAGTCATCTATGTCGAGCAGCAGAACGACAACAAGATGGTCGCTCACGAAGGCGGCTTCAAAGGACGCTTCCTGCCGACGGTCTGGTTGAAGCCCGAAGGTGCGTTTGCGATGCGTGGCCAGAAGTATCCGCTGACCGAGATCGGAATCGAGAACCTGGTCTTGAAGTTGATCGAGCGCGGCGAGCAGGATCGGCAGCACAAAGACGTCAAAGTAGAGTTCCGCAAGAACGCCAAGATCAACGGCCGCGATTGCAGCGTGATCCAAGTCACGCATCCCGAGTACCGGCCCGAGTTCGATTTCAGTCTGGGACAGATCTTCATCGACGACCAGATGAATATCCCGGTCCGCTACGTCGCTTACGGCTGGCCCAAAACGCCGGGCCAAAAGCCTGAGATCAACGAGGAGTACACCTACCTTAACGTCAAGTTAAACGTGGGCCTAACCGACGCCGACTTCGATCCCAACAACCCGAACTACTCGTTCTATTCGAAGTAACCCCGCAGCGACACGTCGGATCAATGGAACTGATCCAACGGTCGTAGGACCAACGTCCTGGCAGTCGTCGCCAGGGCGTTTTGTGGCAGCCGAGCGAAATCCGTTCTGGCATGTCGCGAAACCTCGATCTGTTTTCCAGGAGTCTTTAAAAGACTTGGAACCTGTCGCGTCGAACGATTGCGACCATTCTAAATCAGGTCGCGAATGACGTGGCCGTGGACGTCGGTCAGGCGGCGGTCGACGCCGTCGTGGCGGACCGTTAGCCGTTTGTGATCGATCCCCAATTGGTGCAGGATCGTGGCGTGAATGTCGTAGACCTGTGTCGGATGCATCCGGTCCAGCGGCTTGTAGCCCCATTGATCCGATTCGCCGTAGCTGACGCCGCCGCGGATCCCGCCGCCACACATCCAGTTGGTGAAGACGTAGGGATTGTGGTCGCGTCCCTTGCTCCCTTGCGTGCTTGGCATCCGGCCAAATTCCGTGGTCCAAAGCACGATTGTGTCTTCTAGCATGCCGGTTCGTTTGAGGTCTTTCAGCAGCGCCGCCGTCCCGACCGCCATCCCGCGAGCCAGCGGACCGTGATCTCGCTCGATATCTTCATGGGAGTCCCAGTTGCGTCGAGGGAATCCGTTGTCGTTCCCCGACCAGATCTGCACGAAACGTACGCCCCGTTCCAACAATCGCCGGGCGATCAGGCACTTGCGACCAAAATACTCCGCCTCTTCCGCCGGATTGATCGCATCGGGATACGTCGCCCCAATCCGATCCAATCCGTACATCTTCATCGTCTCTGCCGTCTCGCCTGAGATGTCCAACGCTTCAGGAGCGCTCAACTGCATCGCAGCCGCCAATTCATAAGAACGTATTCGAGCTTCCAGTCGCGAATCGCCGGCGTGTTGCTGTAGATGGCGACGGTTCATGCGATCGAGTACCGCCAACCCGTCGCGGTCTCCTGCTGCGGTCACAAAATCAGCTTGAGCGGTCAGGTCATCGATCGGATTTTCGCGTTGCGGAAAGATCGTGGTCCCTTGAGCACTGGCGGGCAGGAATGCGGAGCCCCAGTTCTTCGGTCCGTTACTGGCAAATCCGCGGTGGTCGGGAAGAACGACAAAAGTCGGCAGGTTCTCGTTGATCGCCCCCAAGCCATAGCTGACCCAAGCTCCCATTCCTGGGAACCCGGGGCGTTGGAAACCTGTGGCCTGCAGATACGTCGCCTGTGAATGGACTCCCGTTTTGCCAACCATGTTGTGGACGAAGGCGATGTCATCGACGCATTCTCCAAGCGGCGCAACAACTTCGCTCAACTGCTTTCCCGATTTGCCATAACGGGCAAACTTGAAAGGGGATTTCATCCACGGCCCCAAGCCGTTTTGAAACGCTTCGACCGGTTCGCCGAAGTCCGATTCCTGACCGTGGAATTTTTCCAGCAGTGGTTTGTGATCAAACAGATCGATGTGACTGGCGGCACCGGCCATGAACAACTGCACCACGCGTTTGGCTTTGAGTGGATGGTGCAGCACTTCGACCGCGCCGCCGCTGGCCGATTGCGCATCGCGGTGCAGCATTGCCGCCATCGCCAACGCACCAAAATTTGTGCCTGCTTGGCGGACGAATTCTCTTCGGTTTTGCATTTTCACTTCAGTCCACAAACACGAATTCACTTAGGTTAAACAAAAACCGACACAAGTTTTCCAAGCCGTAAGCATTGGCGTAGGCGATCAGATCGTTCCGTTCCTCCACAGTCGCAGGCCGCTGGACCAGCAACTGGAGCGCCCGGTCGACCTGTTCTGGCAGCCCATCCCGTTCGTTTTGAAGCCGCCCCACAAATGCTTCCGCCATCACGAGATTGAACTTGTTATTCATCAAGGACAACGCTTGCAACGAGGTCAGCGTTTCGTTCCGCCGTGGAGTGCTCTGCGATGAATCGGCACAATCGAGCGTCGTCAGGAAGGGATTTGGCTGCGATCGAGCGATGAAACGGTAGATGCTGCGGCGATGCGATCGCTTGTCGGCCGGATCGAATTTGTGATATTGAAAGTGAGGCGAATGAGCTGTCTTTTCCAATTCGAACAGATAGTACCCGGGACCGCCCATCGTCGGATCCAGCGTGCCGCTGACCGCTAGGATCGAATCCCGCAGCTCTTCGGCCGACAGACGCCGCCGTTCGGAACGCCATCGATATTGGTTGCTGCCATCGATCGCCGCGTTTGCCGCGTTATCTGCCGAGGACTGTTTGTAGACATTGCTGTGGACGATCATTCGATGCAGCGATTTCATCGATTGCCCGCCGTCGCGAAACTCGACGGCTAACCAATCGAGCAATTCGGGATGCGTCGGTTCGGCTCCCATCCGACCGAAGTCGTTTGGCGTGGCAACAATTCCTTGGCCGAAGTGGTACTGCCAAACGCGATTGACGATCGACCGCCAGACCAAAGGGTGTTCGCGGTCGGTCAACCATGCGGCCAATTGAGCTCGTCGCTCCGATTCGTTTAACGTCGCGTCGAACTGCCACTGCGCATCACCGCTCAGCGGGATCACGCCTGGCACGGCGGGATCGCCCGGCAGCGAGACCTCTCCGCGATGCAGCACAAACACCTCGCGCGGCTTGCCGCCGGTCGGCTTAAAATTTCCTTGCCGGGTAAAGTTGGTCGCCGCTGCGTAAACGGTTTGCTGCGGTGGCAAGGCAGCGATCGCTGCCTCGGTCTCGGCGATCTTCCGTTTCGCTTCATCGCGACGCTGCGCCATATCGGGTGTGGTCACATTTGCGAGGATCGCATCTCGCTGCTCGGTTGCTTCGGCGATCTGCCGCTTCGTGTCGGGCTCTCCAATTTGCGGCCACTTATCATCGATCAGATTCTGGCGACGCCAGCGAGGTGCTGCTTCGATGGAATCGAGCGAATGGACGGTTGCCCCGAGCGCCACGTTTTGATCCGCCGCGAAGACTTGCAATTCAGCCAATGCAAAAATGAAGTCATCCTTCCGCTCCGCCAATCGTGTTGCGGTCACGCGAACGCGACGGACCAGATGATCGTCCAAGGCGATTTCGACGGGCATCAAGCCTGGATTGGCAAAGTCCTCCATCGTCGCATCGCGAACCGTCGTCCAGTTGCCCGCGTCGTCAGCGACAGCCACTTTGAATCGCATCGGGAATCCAAAGCCGGCGCCGATGTTGTTGTAGCTGTCTTTGCACGCATGCAAAACGATGCGAGATGCCGACACCTCCTCCTTCAACTCAACCTCGACCCACTTTTCAGTATCTTGGGCAGCGACGATCGCACTGTGGTATCCATACTCGGGAAACTCGACAGGTTTTAATTCTTTGTTCAGCTTCGCCAACAACGCCGTGAGCTCGGCCAGTCGTTTTCCGCCAGCGGTGGCGATCTGGTCGTCGATCGCTTTCAGGATGGCGCTGCCGTCTTCCAACCGATCGTTCAATTCGCTCCGCTTTTCGGCAACCTGGGGATCGAGGTCGAACTTTCGATCGGCTCGATCGACTGCCGCGAAGATCGCTTGCAAGCCGTAATACTGCCGTTGCGTGATCGGATCAAATTTGTGGTTGTGGCATCGCGCGCACTGTACCGTCACACTGCAGAATGTATTTAGTGCGCCGGAAACCATGTCGTCGCGATCGAGATTACGAGCGACTTTGCCATCCAGCTTCGCTTCAGAAACCTCGACGTGACCGATGAAGTCCCAGGGACCGGCGGCGATAAAACCTAAACCGAGTGTGCCGTCAGCCGTTCCGGGAAACAACACGTCTCCCGCGATCTGCTCCTGAACAAAGCGGGCGTACGGTTTGTCTTCATTGAACGATCGAATCACATAGTCGCGGTAGGGCCATGCGTTGGGACGCAATTTGTCTTTGTCGTAGCCGTTCGAATCGGCATACTTGGCGACGTCCAACCAGTGCCGCGCCCATCGCTCGCCGTAATGCTTCGATTCCAGCAAACGATCGACAAGTTTTTCGTAAGCCTTGGGATCGGGATCGGCGACAAAATCAGCGACCTCTGCTGGCGTTGGCGGCAGCCCGATCAGATCGTACGTCAGACGGCGGATCAGCGTCCTTCGATCGGCTGGCGGCGAATAGGTCAGCCCTTTCTGGTTCAACTTTTCCAAAACAAATCGGTCGATGGGATCCTTCGCCCACGGATCGTTCAGCTCGGGAACCGGCGGTCGCGACAGCGGCTGGAACGACCACCAATCGAAATCATCGACCAACGCTTCCTGCACAACAAACCCTTCGGGCCACCGGGCTCCGGCGTCGATCCAGCTTGCGATCGTTGCGATCTCCGCGGCCGATAGCGGGTCGGCATCCTTGGGCATCGCAGCTTTGCCGTCGACCGGAGTGATCAACTCGATCAAATGGCTCGCCGCCGAATCGCCCGGTTCGATGTATCCGTCGGCAAAAAAGGCTGCGGAGTCTTCAATCGAAAAGCCGCCTTCGGGCGAACCGCCCGCATGGCAGGAGAAACAGCGTTGGGCAAGCAGCGGCGCCACGTGAGCCTCGAACTGAGAATCGTCGGCCAATAGTTCGGCGACGCCAAGCGAAAGAGAGATCGCGCCCCAAAGAGCCAACCGAATCGCAAATCGTTCTGCTGCTGCCAACAACAATCTCTCAACCCTCGTTCGAGTCACAAATGCAAGTCTACTGTTATAGATCGAGTGACCCGGCGGATGCGGATTTGGTACCCGAACTTCGAAATTTTTGTTTTGCGGGAGGTACCAAATCGCCACGCCGCGCGCCATTCTTTGATACAGGCCACGTGCCCGGACATTAATTCCAACTGCTGCAACAGAGATCCTGCGGGATGGACGACAAACCAAGCGATCCCGACGACTACGAACTCTTTCTACGCTTGTTTGCGCGAGACCAATTGCGGGTTCTCGCTTATATACGGTCGTTGATCTATCAACCCTGCGCCGTCGACGATGTGTATCAGGAGACGTGTTTAGAGTTGTGGCGCAGCTTTTCCACGTTCCGCCGCGATCAAGATTTCGCCGCTTGGGCGTTGGGAGTGACTCGGCATCAAGTGCTCAAGCATTGGCGGACCCGCGACCGCGACCGGCACGTCTTCAGCGAAGCGTTGATCGATGAACTCTCGGCGACGGCACTAAAGCTTGGCCCGGAGATCAACGTCCGCCAGGAAGCGATCGACCAATGCGTGCAGTTGCTGAGCGAACGGCAGCGGGAATTGGTGCAACTGTTTTACGGCGAGAACCATTCGGCGGCGACGATCGCCCAACGATGGCAGCGGTCGGTGCACGCGGTCTACAAATCGCTGAAGGTGATGCGTCGCTCGCTAGCCGATTGTGTCGAATCGAAACTGCAGAACGAACCAGTCTAAAATCGCTTGCTCCAGAGAAACTACAAGCCCATGCAACCTGATGACGAAGCACCCGATCGGCAAGCTCTTTTGGACCTGGCCGACTTGCAGATCCAAGGGACGGCGACTGTCGACCAGACGGCTCAATTGGAAGCGATGCTGACCAACGATCCCGAAGCACAGCGGGAGTATCTGCGGTACACGTTGGTTCACGGTCAATTGGGGCTGACGGTCCCGGCGATGCCCGACATCTCGGCCTGTCTGCCACCGGCAACGCAAAGTGGTAAAGCAGTTTCCCTCAAGTCGACCGACGATCGTCGATCGACTTGGCCCGCGCTGGTTGCCTTTGCTGTAGCGGCTTCGGTGCTTGTTATCGTTGGAATCCGGTTGGCTCGCGAGCCGATCGAACCACGACAACCGATCGCGGCGACAGCGCCAAAGCTGCAGACGCAGCCGATGGCTTTCAGTTACGACCACCGCAAACCGCCACTGGGAATGGTTGGCACGATTGGAAATCGACGGGACGCCACCGGGCCGCTGACCTTGACCGTCGAGCAAGGAGCAACCGACTTTCAAACCCAAAGTGGTGCGAGCTTACGTGTTCAGGGGCCGGCATTATTTGGGATCAACGCAAGGGACAGCGGCGTGCTTTTCCGAGGTTTGGTGCATGCCAAGCTGAGTGACCCGGCGTCCCGATTTTCGGTGACGACAGCCAACTTGAGGATTCTCGACTTGGGAACCGAATTCGAAGTCGACGTGATCGATGATCAACATATCGCCGTCCATGTGATCGATGGTCAAGTCGACGTGCAGAGACGTATCCGATCACCGCTGTTCTATTGGAACTTCGATTCCCCCACGACGACGACGGCGGACCTCGCGAAGGCAGGTTCTCGCTTGTCGTATGGCAGTCGAGCGACGCGAACCGGCGGGATTGTGGGTGATGGCGCGGTCCAGTTCGACAACTCTCCCGACGCCTTTATCGATATCGACGACGGCTTGGGAAGCACTGCCGGAACGGGAGCGATGGCCTGCAGCAGCGGGATTTCGATCGAAGCAATGTTCATCTCCGCGTGGAGCGGAAACTTCAAAGACTACGACGAGATCTTTCGCAAAGAGGATGGCGAATATCGCTTTCTGTTGAGCTTTCAAAACGACGCCAACGTCGGCAACTATGCGATGCCGCCAGTTCCCGACGGGCCATGCCTCTCGTTTGGCCTACACCTGGAAGAATTTGGCTACAGCGAACTCGACATGCCGCTGGATGGCCGCGAGGGGCGGCCGTCTAAAGCCGATTTGACCGATGGCAAACCACACCATGTCGTGGCGACCTACGATAGCTTCAGTGGGAAGAAGAGCCTCTATATCGATGGCCGATTATGTTTTGAGCACCAGTTTCCCGTTGGCGTTCTGGCGATCAGCGGCGGGTCGGCTCAAGCTTGCATCGGCAACAACGGCTGGGTCAAGAGCGAAGCCTTCCAAGGCACGCTCGATGAAGTCGCCTTCTACGACTTTGCCTTGACCGCCGATGAAATCGCTGCTCACCATAGTCGCGCCGCTCGCGGCGAATCCTATTTCGCTCCGAGCACGACTCCACAATCGGACCAGCGATGGCGATCGATCACTCCCGTCAGCGCTGGCACCCGACAGGTGTTGAACGTTCAAACAGGGCTGCCGACCGATCAATGATCGCTCGACGTACTGGTTTCCGAAGCCATCCAACACCGATGCATCAAAGGCTGGTGATGCGATGTTGACCCTGGCCGCTTTGGAACAGTTCGGGTTGCCAAGCGGCTCCGATTCCAGCTCGCTCGGGAACGGTGATCCTTCCCTTTTCGATCGTGACTTCCGTATCGATCAACTTCGGATACAGCATTCGCACATGGGCTCGCACGCTTTCCTGCCAAGCCACGTTGTTCGATGTCGCGGCAACTTGTACGCCCGACAACAACGTCAGCGGCCCGGTGCAATCGTGCATCACGACCGGCACGTTGTAGAACTGGGCCAGGCGAGTGATGTTGCGCGTTTGCGAGATCCCACCAACCCAAGTCGGATCGATCATCACATAATCCGCGGCACGCTTTTCCAGCGTCAATCGGAAATCATCGGGGCCGCTGAACATCTCGCTCACGGCCAACGGGATTCCGGCTTTGTCGCGGAAGTCGGCTAAGGTGTCGATCGAATCGACACGCAACAGATCCTCGGCCCACAGCAGGTCGAATTCACGCAGGTGTTGGGCGAGTCGAAGCGCCATCGGCAGCTGGAAGAAACCATGCCCATCGAGAATCAGCTCGATCTTGTTTCCCAACGCTTCGCGAATCTTGCGGAACGGCTCGACAGCCTTCTCCACATCCATCAGCGAAACGTGCAGCGGACCGTTGGTTTTGTGAGCAGCGAAGTCGGTCGACCAGGTCTTCAGCGCCGTGTAACCTTCGCTGATCAACTCCTCCGCCAATTGAACCGGTTCATGAACGATCGACCAATAATCGTTCAGTGGCCCCTGGTTCCCCATCGGTCCATGGCCGGGCCAAATATGGCCGGAACTATCCTCTGTTTTGCCACCATACGAAGGACCGCCACAGCTGTTGTAAGTCGGGATCGAATCCTGGACACGGCCGCCCAACAGTTGCCAGACCGGCATTTTGGTGACTTGCCCAAGGATGTCCCAGAGGGCGAGATCGATCGCCGAGATGGCTCGCAGTTCGGCACCGCGCGATCCAAAGTTAGTCGTCCGTTCGTACAGAAACCGCCAGTGCCGTTCGATATCCAACGGGTTCTCGCCCAGCAGATGATGGTGCATCCAATCGTGCAACATGCTGGCGACCGATTCGGGAGCGTAATAGGTCTCGCCGCAACCGACGATCCCATCGCTGGTATGGATTCGCAACAACAGCAAGCCCGGCATGATCTGGTCGGGAATTGCGGTTTCGATTTTTGTTATCTGCATGTCGTTTCCATCGATTTGGATCGCGTCGTTGAATTGGATATTGAGAGCGCCAGCGGCGATCCCCAAGACTATGCGATGATGTTATGAACCACTTCACCATGCACATCGGTCAACCGGAAGTCTCGCCCGGAATAGTGATAGGTTAGCTTCTGATGGTCAATGCCCATCAGATGCATAATGGTTGCGTGCAGATCATGCACATGCACCTTATCTTGGACTGCACGGAAACCGAAATCATCGGTGGCTCCATGTATCGTCCCACCCTTGATTCCACCTCCGGCCATCCACATCGAAAATCCATACGGATTGTGATCGCGTCCGCTGCCACCCTCGACAGTCGGCGTGCGGCCAAATTCGCCACCCCATACGACCAGCGTTTCGTCTAACAAGTCGCGTTGCTTGAGATCGGTCAGCAGTTGTGCGATCGGTCCATCGATATCTTTGCACAGTTTGCCGTTGAGTTTCTGGTGGTTGGAATGCGTATCCCAAGGCTGACGGTTGCCATAATAAACCTGCACCATCCGCACACCATGTTCGCTGAGCCGTCGGGCGAGCAGGCACGATTCGGCAAATTCACTGCTTCCATAGGCATCCCGCGTCGCCTGAGTTTCCCGCGAGATATCGAAGGCTTCCATCGCTTCGAACTGCATCCGATAGGCCAGCTCCATCGAGGAGATCCGCGTCTCCAGATCGACCGCATCGGTTCGCTGTTCCATGTGTTGGCGATTGATCGCAGCCACCAAGTCCAATTGTTCCTTCTGTAACTTCGGCGACAGTTCGGTGTTCCGCAGATGAGGAATCATCGCTTCGGGCGACGTCTTTTTTGTATGGATGTAGGTGCCCTGAAACTCACCGGGAAGAAACGCATTTCCCCACAGCTTGGGACCGACGACGGGCAAGCCAGGACAAAGCGCAAGGTACCCAGGCAAGTCTTGGTTTTCGCTTCCCAATCCATACGTCAACCACGATCCGACGCTTGGCCGCGTCGGCGTCATCGCCCCCAGATTCATCAGACAAAGGGCGGGAGCGTGGTTTGGATTATCGGTGTACATCGACCGGATAATTGCCATCTCATCGGCATGTTTGGCCAACCGAGGAAAGTACTCGGGGAACGGGATCCCCGACTCACCCGCCGGCGTGAACTTGACGGGCGACGCCGACAGTCCCGATGTCGGTCGCTCTGTCCGGATATCGACAGCTGCCGGGCGCTGTCCTTCGTATTTGTGTAGATCCGGTTTGGGATCGAAGGTGTCCAACTGCGATGGTCCACCGCTCATGAACAAAAAGATCACGCGTTTAGCTTTAGCAGGAAAGTGCGGCAGCCCAAGCTTCTCCGCATTGCTGCTGGCACTCGCATCTTGGGACAACAAATCGGTTAGTCCCAACATTCCAAACCCGCCGCCGGCGGAGCGTAAAATGGAGCGTCGTGAGAGCAACGAAGTTGTTGGATCGAACGGGGAATTCATAATATGCTCAACTTGGCGTTCAAAAATCGGAACTCGACAATCGGGTCAGGGCCTCGATTAGTCCACGTACAGCAATTCGTTACTACACAACAACGCATGGCAATAATAGATCCAGCGATTCGGAACCGCATAAGCGTTTTTCGTCGCTGCTTCATAGGTTGCATCATGCATTCCGGTCGCAACATCGCGAATCACTTGCGGCAGTCGCTTTGATTCGTACAGCGGCCAATAAGCGGCGGGCTGGCCATCGAGGATGGCATGCGAATAATCCGCAAACCTGACGTCTTCGTTTTCAAACTCTGCCGCTTGAAAATGGTGCCCGATCTCCGCTCCCGAAAGCACGCGGTTGTAGACAGCAACGCTGGCGATCTGGCCTTGGAAATTTGCAAAGTTATCGGACCGACCTGCGATGAACATCTGCCCCACCGCAGCATCGAACACGGGACTAGCGTTTCCGACGAGTTCGGGTTCGGCGTTCCCATTCAAATAGACACGCACGTTGGCTCCCTCGCGAACCATCACAACATGATGCCACTGGTGCGGTGCCAGGACGCTCCGACCCAGGATCGAAACTCGAGCGCCGTTGCCATTAAAGAACAGCAACCGACCGGGGCTGTTGGGCGTGTTCGAGCCTCCGATTCCCAAATGGTCCCCGTCGACATACGGCGAATCGGCATTGCCACGCGAGAAAAAATAGCCTGTCACGGGGCGTTTATCGTTCGGCAATTCGTTTTTGATCCACATCTCCACCGAATAGGTCTCACCCAACTGCGGCATCTTCGCCGAAATCCGACGGCCGGCGAAGCGAGGTGGATGATGTAACTGTGGCGTGGAGTGGTCGGTGCCAGCGGCAAGATAAGCTTTCCCCAGTCGCAATTCCTCGGCTGTTGGATCGCGAGCAAACAGCAAACGATGAACTTCACGAACCCGCGTTTCGGGATCTTCCGAATCGATCCGCTGCGCAAGCCGAACCGCTTGAGCTTTGGCAAACTCGGAATTCATCACAAACAACTGTTGCAAGGCAGTCGTTGTTTCGCCGCGTCGTTCGGCGTGGATCGTCGGGTCGGGGAAATCAAAAACCTGCAGATACTGGCTGGGGCTTTGGCGAGAAATCTTGGCGTAGATCGCACGCCGAAGAAACTTGGCGCTATCGATCTCAGCGGACGGACCGCCCAGCTTGAGGTCGTACGAATCGCCAGCGAACAACAGCGTATCATGGAACGCTTCGGCATCGATCCGGAGACGATTGAACCGACTCAGCAATCGATTCTCGGGATCGACCTTATCGGCTTCCGCTATCGAGCTGACGCTGGAGGCCTGTTGGTAAGTCGCCGAAAGAACGATCTCTCGATGCAGCCACTTCAGCGACCAGCCCGCGTCCATAAAGCGGACAGCCAGATCGTCCAGCAGCTCGGGGTGACTTGGCAGCGAGCCCATCGATCCAAAGTTGCTCGGCGAATCGACGATCCCTTCTCCGAAGTGCCACAGCCAAACGCGGTTCACAATCACGCGAGCAGCCAGCGGATTATCGCGCGACACGATCGCATCGGCCAGTTCCAAACGTCCACTCCCTTGTTGGAACGCTTGCGAAGCGTCGGACGAAAGGACTTCCAAGAATCCTCGCGGCGCGGGATCCCCGGGCGTTGCAACATTGCCGCGGATGAATACCGGTAAGTCGCGTGGCTTCTCGGGATAGAAGACGATCTTCTGATGCGATTCGCTTAACGGTTCGATTCGCACCTGTTCCTCGGTCACGGCATCGGCGACAGGAACTTCGAAGTTGGGCGTCGTCGATTTAATCCGATCGATCGTCAATCGCTTTTGCGTGATTTGCTCGCGGAGCTTTTTAGCTTCCGCATCGAGAGTAGCTCGCTCGGACTGAGCAGCTTTCTTGATCTTCGCCTCGAGCGGCTTCAACTCCTTTTGAATCTTTTTGGTTTCCGCTTCGAGCGCAGCAACTTGGTCGCGGGCAGGTTGAGAAGCAGCGATCGCTTCATCGGAAATCAGAGGCCGAGTCGTTTGCCGAATCGAAGCAAAGACGCCAGCCAAAGCGTAGTAGTCTTTTGCCGAGATCGGATCGTATTTGTGGTCGTGACAGCGGGCACACGCAACCGTCAATCCCAGCAGACCGCGGCTGATTACATCGACGCGATCTTCCCATTCGTCGGCGTATTGTGATTCCAACGTCAGCTGGGACAGCTTCAACTCTTTGTGATACTGAGGCGACATTCCCAGCAGCCCCAGGGCTGGCAGATCTTCGCGACCGGTCTGCTCCAAGAAATCGGTCGCCAATTGACGCCGAATGAATTCGTCGTAGGGGACGTCGTCGTTGATCGCCGCGACCACCCAATCCCGATAGCGGTAAGCGTTTGGATAGGGACCGTTGTGTTCGCCCATGTTCACATTGTCTTCGGCGTAACGCACGACATCTAACCAATGTCGGCCCCAGCGTTCGCCGTAGTGCTGCGATGCCAAAAGATCATCGACCAGATTTTTGTACGCTTGCGGATCGGGATCGGCAACGAAGCGTTCAGTCTGTTCGTACGTCGGTGGGATGCCAGTCAGATCGAGACTAACGCGGCGAATCAGCGTGCGACGATCCGCTGGCGGAGCGGGTGTGAGCCCGGCCGCTTCGATCTTCGCCAAGATAAAGTGATCCAGCGTTTGCTGTGGCCAATCCGAATCCCTAATTTCGGGGAGCGCTGCTCGTTGGGGCACGACAAAAGACCAAAACTCGCGGCGCGAATCGATATCAAATTCTTTCCGCAGCTGCCCCATCTCTTCGGTGCGTGGGTCGGGTGCGCCCATCGCGACCCATTTCTCGAAATCAGCGATCACCGAATCGGCGAGCTTTCCCTTAGGAGGCATCTGATAAGTCGAGTCATCGTATCGCAGCGTCTCGATCAACAGACTCTCATCCGGTTTCCCCGGCACGATCGCTTCGCCGGAGTCACCGCCCAGCAGCAAGCCGGCTTTGGAGTCGACTTGCAGCCCCGCTTGCAGCGGATTGGAGTCGGCCGCGTGGCAGGAATAGCAGTGCTCGACAAGCACGGGACGGATCTTCTGTTCGAAGAATCGAATCCCCGCCTCCTCGTTCTCCTCGGCTGAAAGTTCTTGGATCGAAGCCGAACCAGCCAACAGAACAGCGGCCCAGACGGTCGACCAGAAGAAACAACAGGTGCTTGCTTTTCTCATTCAATACGTTTTCGGTAGGAGACGGATCGACGCGACGATTGGCCGCGTCGGATCGCTTGCGTGTCGAAGCAAAAGGCGGGATGTCGAATGGACGATATGAGAAACCGACCGCGATCGCAACTTCGATCGCGGCTCTCAAATATCACCGTTGATGAGTCTACATCTCTTGCAAACTGAATTGCAGCGTGTCGGTTCCGGGAACAACGATCTCGGTTGTGAGTTCCGACTCCGAGTTGTATTTCGCTGGAATATACGCCTCGGTCAACGGCACCTGTTCTCCCGAAGGCCCGACGCCAAACTTGCCCGGGACTTCGCGCATCGCAGTCACCTCGACTGTCTTTTTGCCGGGCTGAATCTTGACGACAAACTTCCCATCTGTGATCGGCGCGGCGACGTTCCGCTCACTTGGATCCGAACCGCGGAAGATGATCATACCATCCTGAACCGGTTCGCCATTCCAAGTCACTTCGCCTGGCAATTGGACAAACCCTTCGGCATCCGTTCCACCACTGCATCCCGAAAGCAACATCATCAAAACTACAGTTCCAGCGGCCAACTTACTATTCAACGTTTTACTCATGAAGAAAATGACAAAAAATCAGACAGGTACAATTCACATTCGGACCGGTGCCGCTTCATCGAACGAGAGGAAGCGACACATCGATTTCCCGGTTCGATCACCACTCGCCAATGACTTGCGAGTCGGCTTTATCGCCGAGGTTCTGATAGATCTGTTGGTCGATCGTCTCCGCTGCAAACCGCACCGAACCATCAGCCAACGTGACCTGGATACCACCGGGATGATAGCTGCGTGAGAAGTTGAACTGCTCGCCTCGCGTCGACGTCGTGCCCAAACAAGGCGCTTCCAGGACCGTCGTCGATTTGCAGCTGAGCGGTCGGTCGGGAAGCGAGGTGTTCGGCGGTTCCGCAGTCGTAAACCCAGCGGCTCCCCACGTTGCACCACCCCAGTACTGTCCTAAGTCGCCGTGTGCGCCGACGTTGTCCATCGGCCGTGCGATCCCTTCGCCCACCATGATCGTATTCGTCGTGCCGTCGAGGATGTCGCGGAACTTGGTCTTCGACGCGTTGTAGAACATTCCCTTGCCGTTGGTTGTGATCGTAATGCCTAGCGTCTCCGAACCGCTCATGCAGACACCGTAGGTTCCTTGGAAACCGTTGGCTTGATTGGCGGCACCGCCACCGTATCCAGGATTTGTTGGACAGACAAATGCGGGGACAACCGTTTCGATCAGCAATTTGAGATTCGCTTGATTGATAAACTGCGAATGATCCGCCTCGTAGGAATCGTAGAGCGCACGTTGTTCGACCATTGGCAGCAAGCGATGAAACCAAGTGTCACGGGCATGAGTACTTCCGGCGGGAACCCCCGTTGGGCCTGGTGGATTGTCAAACGTCCGATAGGCATACGGAAAACGCTGATGCGTATCGTGATAGTTGTGCATCGCCAATCCGATTTGTTTCAGATTGTTCGAGCAACTCATTCGACGCGCCGCTTCGCGAGCTGCTTGGACTGCGGGCAAAAGCAAGCCGACCAAAATTCCAATGATCGCGATCACGACTAACAACTCAACAAGCGTAAACCCGGCACGCAAGCGTTTCGAACGAACCGAACCTTTACAACAAAACATAACGACACCTATACGAGGCAAGAGGAAAGACAAAAACGAACGATAGAGGCAACGGCCAATTCGACGGTTGCTTCAAAGTCTCAACGGACCATGCCAAGGAGAGAGATCGGCCCCCGCAAAGGGCGATACAACAAACTTCATCAAAGACTTCATTGCGGAAGGCGACATTGCGGCTCTAAATGCCCAGTCTGGCAGTCAATATCTCACCAGACCGTTAGACGGCAGAGCACGTACAACTTGGGGTGGGTAGGGGATTTGGCAGGGACCACGTACAGTATTGCAAGACATAAGACATGTCAACAAACATCGCGGGGCACTTTCTGGGAATTATTAAGAATTGACGAAACTCTGACGGTTACGCCGAGATATCCCAAAATGCGAGAACGCCCTCCCCCCAAACAGATTCACCGTACCGTAGCAGAGGTCATCGAGACGTTCGATCGACGACTAAAACCGAAGCAAATCGTTTACCCGCGGCGGCAACGCCCCGCGCGTTTGAGGCGAGCGTTTGGGGGGCGCGAACACGTGGCCCGTTGGGCACGCGGTTAAACGACGCAGTAGATACACCTCACGTTGAAACTCTTGACGTGTTCCGCTGCGGAGGTTGGCGGTAGAGCGCAATGCTTTACGGACGCGGGAACTTGGGGATCTCGCGAGCCGATGAGACGGGAGTTCCGGCTGGTACGGAACAACGATCGGCACGATAAGGTTCCGCTCCGAGCGAGCGAACTAAGAAAAAAAAGAAGGGGTGGATAAGGGGACTTGAACCCCCGATCTCCGGAACCACAATCCGGCGCTTTAACCAACTAAGCTATATCCACCGTCATATCGCTTGGCGATCTCAATAATTTAGCGACGGGCTGCAGAGTGGTCAACGGGTTTTCCGCCATCGGCGAGATCGTTAAGCAATTGTAGGACCTGATCGGCCATACGATCGACAGTACGCTCACCAACTACCGATCGATAACCCCGCTCGGCCAGCTTTTCTCGGCTCGCCGCGTCGCCTGCCAGCGTCCGGATCGCTTCGGCAAGAGCCGCCGCGTCGCCGGGAGGAACCAAATGGACCGCTGAATTTTCTCCCGCCAACTCGGGAAAGACGCCGTGCCGCGGAAGGATCACGGGCAATCGCGTCGCCATCGCTTCGAGAGCGTACAGTCCCTTGGGCTCTTCATATTCTGTCGGAACGCAAAACAGATCCAAGCGACGCAGAAAATCCAACTTGCCGGCGTGATCGGGACTTCCGTGATAGGTGTACCGCCCGGCCAACCCGGCTCGATCGAGCCGCGCCCACTGCTCCGCCGCATACGCATGATGCTGTTCGCCCAACCAACCGGCGACATCCAGATGGATCGCCCGATCCGACGGCTGACGCGTCCTTTCGAATTCGATCATCGCGTCGACCAGACGATGCAATCCCTTGGCCGGATCGATTCGGGCCAGGTAACCGATCCGTAGCGGAGACGCCGCGTCCGCAACCGGGTATCGCGGCGCATCGGAGTCACCGGACAAGAAGCCGGTCGTATCGATCCCCAGCGGAATCACATGCATCTTCTCTTCGGGCAGCCCCAGCAGCGCCGCCATCTTCTCGCCATAAAAGCGGCTGTTGACGATAAAGCCATCGACGTCGGCCGCCAGGGCACGCATCCGATCGATCGCCATCGCTCGATACTTGGCTGGCAGGAAGTCGAGAAAGATATCGTCTCCCTGCAACGTAACAACCACCGGAACGCCGAGCCGCCGTTTGAGTTCGGTCACGCAGCCGCCGATCAAAAAATTACTGAGCACGATCGCATCGGGAGCTGCGTGCGTCTGCAACCAACGACACAGTCGATCGACTTCGGTTCGCTGACGTCCCTGCATCCCCTGCAACATCGAAACGGTAAGCGCTCCCAAAAGATGCGGGCTGGTCGAACCGGTCTTGCGCGTCGCCAACCGCAGCAGGCCGGGGCGGTCCAACCAAGCGGTCAGCCAATGGGGCAAGCGACCCCAGAGCGGAAGCTTCTGTTCCAGGAAGATATTGATTCCGCCAAAGAAGACGACATCGTCGCTGATGTCTTTTTCATCGGTCCGAATCGGCGTGTAGGTGGGGACCAACAGACAGTCCGCGCCGCGGGCGATCATCGCCCGGGCGAGGGTGTTGTCGTGCATGCAGCTGCCGCAGTACATGCCTGCGGCACCGGCCGTCAAATATGCGATTCGCATGGCGTCTGTTGCGTCCCAAAGAACGGTGAATCAACGCCGCGGATAACCGGCTGGCTACAGGGCCAACAGCAGGCGGCTTGGCGCTTCGAGGTAGCCGATCACGTCGTTCAGGAACCGAGCGGCGGTGCCACCATCGACCAAACGGTGATCGTAACTGAGGCTCAACGGCATCATCAGCCGCGGCTTGATCGAATCGTCGGGCATCACGCATGGCAACTTGCGGCTGCGTCCAACCAACAGAATCGCGACCTCGGGAATGTTGACGATCGGCGTGCTGTACTGACCACCGATCGCACCGAGGTTGCTGATCGTGAAGGTTCCGCCGCGAAGATCGCTAACGGCAAACTGACCGCTTCGCACCTTAGCCGCCATCTCGGCGAGCGAGCGGGCGATGTCGGGGATTCCCATCCGGTCGGCGTTTTTCATCACGGGGACAACCAAACCACGCTCGGTGTCGACAGCGATTCCGATGTTGACGTAATCCTTGTAGATCAGTTGGCCGTTGGCTTCGTCGATGACCGCGTTGACTTCCGGGTTGTGCTTGAGCGCCGTCGCGATCGCTTTGATCAAGAACGGCATCGTCGTCAGCTTCAGCCCTTGCGCGGCATAGTCGTCTTTGCTCGATTGACGCAGGTGTTCCAGATCGCTGATGTCGGCGTCGTCAAAGTTGGTCACGCGAGGAACCGTCGACCAGCTCTCGTGCATCTGCGACGCGATCGTCTTGCGGATCTTGCTCATTCGCTCGACGCGAATCGGGCCGTATTCATCCTGTTCTGCTCCCGCGTCGACAGGTGCCGCTGCAGTCTTGCTCGGTGCAGCCGCGGTTCCAGTCGCTGCGCCGCCGCGAGATTGACTCGCCGAGCGAACGATCGCCAATACGTCTTCTCGCGTGATCCGTCCACCTTCGCCCGTGCCTTGAACACCTTGCAAATCGACGCCGACTTCGCGAGCGAAGCGGCGGACAGCAGGCCCTGCGGCGACGATCGCGTCGCTGCTGGCCGGTGCCGGTGCGGGCGGTGCGGCAGGAGCAGGAGCCGCCGGTGCTGGTTTGGGAGCTTCCGCAGCAGCGGGTGCTGGTGCGGCAGGTGCTGGCTTTTCGGGAGCCGCTGCAGGAGCTGGCGTTTCAGGAGCTTTCGCCTCCGGTTCAGGAGCTTTCGCCTCCGGTTCGGGAGCCTTCGCGGGCGCTTCGGCTGCCGGTTCCGCTGGAGTGCTCGCGGCGGGCGTTTCCGCAGCGGCAGCGGCTTCGATCTCCAGGATCACTCCGCCAACGGCGACGGTGTCACCTTCGGCGACAAGGATCTTGGTGACGGTCCCGGCCGCGTTGCTGGAGACGGGAACGGTCGCCTTGTCGGTTTCCATTTCAACGACGTCTTGCCCAGCCGTGATAACGTCGCCGACGGATACAAAGATCTCCAGTACGTCGCCTGATTCGATGCCATCGCCGAGTTCAGGAAGTTTTACTTCGGTAGCCATAGAGTGTATCGGAGGTTCGATGAGGATGTGGTTGTTTTGTGATTGTCAGAAGTTCACGCGCGACATGGTTCGATCGGTCCGCCCGCCACCTGCGGCGGGCGGTCCCCACGCAACCTAAGCGAAATAAGGGTTCACTTTGTCGGCGTCGTAATCGAGGTCTTTGATCGCGTCGGCGACGTCTTGAGGCGTAACAACACCCGCTTTAGACAGTCGGCTGAGCGCGGCGATCGCGATCGATTCAGCATCGACTTCGAAGTGTCGACGAAGCGCTGGACGCGTCTCGCTGCGTCCCATGCCGTCGGTTCCCAGGACATAGTAGTCGCCTGGAATCCATGGCGTCAGTTGTTCGCCGAGTGCTTTGACGTAATCGCTGGACGAGATGAACGGCCCCTCGACGCCTTCGAGCACTTCTTCGACGTAGCTCTTCCGCGGCGTTTCGGTCGGGTGCAACATGTTCCAACGCTGACACGCGTCGGCGTCGCGGCGGAGTTGCGTGTAACTGGTAACGCTCCACACGTCGCTGGCGATGTTGAACTTCTCGGCCAACAGTTTTTGGGCGTCGAGAGCACAGTTCAGGATGGCACCGCTGCCGAACAACTGGACGCGAGCCTTTGCTCCTTCGACTTCGTTGCTGCGGAACTTGTACATCCCCTTGATGATTCCCTCGGCACAACCTTCGGGCATCGAAGGGTGATCGTAGGCATCGTTTTCGGCGGTGATGTAGTAGATGCATTCTTCGCCATCCTGGAACATCCGCTTCAGACCTTCCTGGATGATCACGATCACTTCGTAGGCGAACGCGGGGTCATAAGACCGCACGGTCGGGAAGGCGATCGCGTTGAGCAGGCTGTGACCGTCCTGGTGCTGCAGACCTTCGCCGTTAAGCGAAGTTCGGCCCGCGGTACCACCGACCAAGAAGCCTTTGGCTCGCATGTCGGCCGCGGCCCAGATCGAATCGCCGACCCGTTGGAAACCGAACATGCTGTAGTAGATGTAGAACGGAATCATGTTGACGCCGTGACAGCTGTACGCGGTACCGGCCGCGTTAAAGCTGCTCATCGAACCGCACTCGGTGATCCCTTCTTCAAGGATCTGGCCGTCTTGAGCTTCTTTGTACGAAGCGACGATCTCGGAATCCATCGGTTCGTACAACTGGCCCGCGTGGGCGTAGATGCCGAACTGCTTGAACATCCCTTCCATGCCGAAGGTTCGCGATTCATCGGGAACGATCGGGACCATGTATTTGCCGATCTTCTTGTCGCGGCAGAGCGCGATCAAGGTCTGCACGACGGCAAACGTGGTGCTGCAGTTTTTGCCATCGCCGAGCCGCTTGATCAGCTTGGAGAAGTCTTCCAGCGTGGGAACTTCCATCGTCGGATGTTCGGTCGGACGGCTTGGCAGCGAGCCTCCCAGAGCAGCCCGACGCTCTTTCATGTACTTGATTTCGACGCTGTTTTCCGACGGCTTGTAGAACGGAGCGCTACCGACTTCGGCGTCGCTGATCGGAATCCCGAACCGCGTACGGAACTCCAGCAGCTCCTCTTCGTTCATCTTCTTCTGGTTGTGAGCGATGTTGCGACCTTCGCCAGCTTCGCCCAGTCCGTAACCCTTGACGGTTTTCGCCAGGATGACGGTCGGTTTGCCGTTGGTCGACGAAGTCGCTTGCGCGTACGCAGCGTAGACCTTTTCCGGATCGTGCCCGCCGCGACGGATCTTCTCCAGCTTCTCGTCGCTCATGTTCTCGACAAGCTTCCGCGTCTCGGGGTACTTGCCGAAGAAGTGTTCGCGAATGTAGCTGCCCGGCATCGTGGTGTACTTCTGGTACTGACCGTCGACGACCTCGTTCATTCGTTGAGCCAGCATGCCGGAGGTGTCTTTGGCCAGCAGTTCATCCCACTCGCCGCCCCAGACGACCTTGATCACGTTCCAGCCGGCACCGTGGAAGATGCTTTCCAGTTCTTGGATGATCTTGCCGTTGCCGCGGACCGGACCATCGAGCCGCTGCAGGTTGCAGTTGACGACGAAGATCAGGTTGTCCAGTTTCTCGCGGCCAGCCAGTCCGATCGCGCCGAGAGTCTCGGGTTCGTCGCATTCGCCGTCACCCAAGAAGGCCCAAACGCGTTGGCCGGATGTGTCTTTGATTCCGCGATCGCGGAGGTATTCGTTGAACCGAGCTTGATAGATCGCCATGATCGGGCCCAGCCCCATCGAGACGGTTGGGTATTCCCAGAAGCTTGGCATCAACCAAGGGTGCGGATAGCTGGAAAGGCCGCCGCCGGGGGAGAGTTCGTGGCGGAAGTTCTCGAGGTTCTCTTCGGTCAGCCGACCTTCCAGGAACGCGCGGCTGTACATACCGGGCGACGCATGGCCTTGGAAATAGACCGAGTCGCCACCGTAGCCGTCTTCTCCGCGGCCGTGGAAGAAGTGGTTGAAAGCGATTTCGTACAGCGTCGCACTCGATGCGAATGTACTGATGTGACCACCGACACCACCGGGACGACGGTTGGCACGCACTACCATCGCCATCGCGTTCCAGCGAACGATCGATTTGATCCGGCGTTCCAGCTCGCGGTTGCCCGGAAACGGAGGCTGGTCCTTGGCAGGGATCGTGTTGATGTAGGGAGTGATCGTTTGCGAATCCAACGCGACGCCCTCTTGGGCCGCACGTTCGCGTAGCTTTTCCAACAGGAACCGAGCTCGCTCTGGTCCCTTGCTCTGCAGCACGTAATCCAGCGACCCCAACCACTCCGCAGTTTCCGCAGCGTCGACATCCGCCAAGACTTCGTTACGCAATTCGCCGTCGTTCATCGATTCTTCCATCGCTTGCCGAATGGCCACGGTCTCAGAATTATCCATGCCGGACGCATCCTATATAAGAGAAATATATTGTTATCTTAGGGGTGGTCTCGCGGACCGTTGTCGTGTTTGTTGCAGGTTATCGTTTCTATCGACCTTAATGGCAAACCCCACTGCTGGGCAAGATGGTGTCGCATTTGCCAGGTCAGCCGCGGTTCAAAACGAGCCCGGTAACAGTTTAGGTAACCTGGGGCTTTTTTTCCAGCGACTGCAATGGACATCTGCCCCTTGCAGCCCCCACATCTGCGGGAGAGCGAAGATCCCGCCCCTTAACCGCAACGTAACGCCGCCGACTACTTCTTTTTCGGCGGGTTGCGAGGACGATTCTTCTGCTTCGGAGCCGACTTCAGCGGCCCCGATGTCTCCAAACCGTCGTCGCCGCCCACACCTTCGAGCGCCAAGGATCCGCCCCCCGCAGCCGGCTTGATCGTCTTCTTAACCAAAATTCGTTCCGCCATGCCCCACAAGCTACTGGTGATAAAGTAGATGCACAGACCGGCAGCGACCTTGAAGAAGAAGATGCCCATGATGAACGTCATGAAGAACATCACCTTCTGCGTGATCTCTTGCTGTTCGTCGGTTGGCGGCGGCATGAACATCTTCTGCTGCGCCATGAACAGGACCATCACGATCAACGGAAGGATGTTGAAGTAAGGGCCAAACCATCCGGTGCCACGACCGGCGAAGTATTCGATCATCCAAGGCGACCAGTTATAGAACATGTCCGGTGCTGCCAGGTTGGAGCACCACTGGATGCCTGGAATAAAGGCGGCTTGCCGCAGTTCGATATCGCACGACAGGCTGCGATACAAACCGAGGAAGATCGGCAACTGGACAAACATCGGCAGGCAACCGCTGAGCGGATTGAAGCCGTGTTTCTTTTGAAGGTCTTGTTGGGCCTTGAGCCGCTTCTCCATGTCGTCTTTGTATTTTTCAGCGATCTTCTTGAACTCGGGTGCAAGCTCTTGCATCTTCTGAGCGTTCTGAGCCGCTTTCCGAGACAGCGGGAACATCGCACCGCGAACGCAGACGGTCAGCAGGATGATCGCCAAGCCGTAGTTGCCCAAGATCATATAGAAGAAGTGCAGGAAGCCCGACAACAGCTTGGAGACTGCGCCAAACAGACCGTATTCGATCAAGCGGCTGAGCCCACGTTCTTCCAGCATTTCGGGACGCTTGGGACCAGCAAACAGTCGCAGCGTATCGGTCAGGCTTTCGCCGGGAGCGATCTTGCGGGGCGTGCTGTCGACGTAAAAACTGACGTTGGCAGCTTGCGTTTGGTGTGGATTGAGCACCTTCAGATCGGCCAACAACATCGAACTGCCGCGGCTGAACACATCGGTTTGCGATTCGCCTTCGAGCGGAATGTAGCTGGCGGTGAAATATTGCCCGTCGATGCCGATGTAACGCAATTGATTCGTTTTCGGATCGCCCGACGAAGCAAACAACGTCTCGTTGACATCCTCGTCTTTGTCGACGCCATCCTCGGTCCGCTGCCGAACCTGTTTGACGATCTTCGGCAGCCCCATCAAGCGATGAAATTCAGAGGCGGTGTTGTAGACGACGTCGCGAGCACCCGCACCGCCGGTCCAGTTAGGACTGATCTTGGCGCTGTACCACCAACCTTCAAGGGTTAAGCCGTTGGGGCCTTCCAAGCGGTAGGCGATCTCTTGCTCGACATCGGATTTGTTGATGATTTCGGTCTGCAGGTCGATGTCGTATCCCGAACCGGCGGCCGGCACGGTGTAGCGGCGGACGATTTCCAAGCCGCCCGATCCCTTGGCGACCTGTTCGGCTTCGCTGGCGGAGATCGGGAACCGGAACTCAAAACCTGGGTTTTCGGAATCTTCGATCGGCGTGACGTTCCAAAGCCCGTCGAAGAGGCTAGGCAACTTCGTCAGCTCTTTCTGCCCGACGCGAAGGTTGGTGGTGTTCAGTTTCGCCAAAGTCAACAAGCAGGACAGGCGAGAGATGTTCCCCGGCACCTGGTCGGGACCGCCCGACTTGGCCAATCGGATCAAGTCCAACGGATGCTGCGTCAGCTTCGCTTCGACAGTTACCGTCTCGCGGTTCTCTCCTGTTCCACGCAGCACTTCCAACGTGATCGTTTGCCCTGGAGTGGTCTCTTCGAGCCAACGTTGAAAATCGCTTGGGGAGACGATCACGCCGGTGCCGTTGGCGACGATGATGTCGCCGACTTTCAGCCCAGCCAGATCGGCGGGCGTTCCCGGGCCGATCACGTTGATTTTGCAGCCGTCGATTTCGCTGGGAGCCGACGGAGCGAGATAGCCCAGGTAACCGCTGCGCGTATCGACGCGGCGATAGCGAAAGCGGCCATTGGGATTGCGTTCGATCAATTCGATCCGCTCGATCCCCGCCCCGCGATTGCTCAGCGTGATCAGGGCCTTATCGCCCAGCGTGGGATCTTCGGGATCGACAGTCAGCGATCCGATCGTGAACCATTTCGCCTCGCGAGGCCGATCGGCTGGCGCCGCGTCGTCGGCGGTTTTCGCGTCGCCATCGGCCGCCGAATCGGAATCCTCAGCCGGCTTGTCCGCGTCGACCGGCTCGTCAGCTTCGGCATCCTGTTGAGCGACCGCATCGGGCGCATTGGGATCCTCAACTGGCGGTTGCTTAGGCCGCATCGTCAACATGACGAACATGAAAAAGGCGGAGACGAATAGATAAGCGAGAACGCGTCGTTCCACGAGTGGCGGTATCCGTTGCGAATGAAAGATGGAGCGGGGTGATTCAATTCGCCCCATAAACGGTTCGTGCGATGCAGAGAGCGTCCGCGAGGAGACGCACAGGTTGTTGCGACACGAACCCGCTGCAATACCGCCTTATTCTGTCGCACCGAGCCGAGATTGGAAACCCGTAACGCTTTTGCCTGAAAAAACAAGCGTTTTGCGGGGCGAAGGCCGGAAAACCACAGCGATTGCAGCCCGCCAGAGGCGGAGAGCCGAGCAGCCGGACGGGAGAGCCCGGCATGTCTCGATGCCGTTGTGTCGGGCCCGCGAGCCCGACACACGTTGAGATCGCCAGGCGGATGAGCCTGGCCAGCGGCAAGGATTAAACCTTGTCGGCGGTTGGGCAAACGAAGGGAGCCCGATACTCGCGAGTACACATCGCCGTTGCGACTTCGTTCTCGGGGAAGATTTCCTTCTCGGGATCGAACTTCAACAACGGGCCCATCGCGATCGGGTACTTCTCCAGATCGACGCCGTTTTTCTCCAAGTGCTTGATCGTTCGTTGCAGCGTCGCATCGTTGTCGTCCAAGCTCTTGATCTTGCTCAAGTGTTCGGTCGCTTCTTTGACCGACATCTTCTTTTGTTCGCCGATCGCCAGCGAGATGTTGCCCAAGTGGCTCAGCGACGCCGACAAGTGACCTTCGCGAACGTCGGCGGTCAGATCCTTGTAGTTGCGGCTTTCGACAGCGTCCAAGAAGTTGGCGAAGTGATCCTTCGCTCCCTTGAACTCTTTGATCACGTTCATGTCGGCATCGTAGGCGATCGAATGGCCGTAGCTGACTTGCACGCAATAACCGTTGCTGCCGTAGAAGACGACGCCGATCTTGTTCCCCTTGGTGCTCTTGAACAGCTTGTTCAATTCGGCATCATCGGAATTGTCGACGCCCAGACCGCGGGTCTCGAAGACCATGCACTTGTCGCCGTAATCGTAGATCGAAACCTGCGTGTTCGGCGTGTCGCCCGCATCGACGTAGTTGTCGTCTTTGCGTTCTGCCTGATAACCCAATCGCCCGCCGTACGAGATCACGCTGATCGGATGGGTATCGATTCCCAAGCCCCAACGCGCGACGTCGGTTTGGTGAGGGCCCTGGTTGCCCGAATCGCCGTTGCCGTACAGACGTTGCCAGTGCCAATCGTAGTGGAAACGCGGACGCGTGACCTTCGGATCGGTGTAGGCGGCTGGACCGCTCCAGAGGTTGAAGTCGACGTTGTCGGGAACGGCGTAGTCGCCCAAAGCGCCGATCGATTTACGTCGCTTGTAGCACAAACCGCGAGCGAAGTTGACTTCGCCGATTCCGCCGGCTTGGATGAAATCGACCATCTCTTGTTGAGCGGTTGCCGAACGGCACTGCGTTCCGACTTGGCAGATGCGATCGTACTTGCGAGCCGCTGCGATCAGCGCGGTTCCCTCGTGGATGTTGTGCGAAACAGGCTTTTCGATATACGCGTCTTTGCCCGCTTGCATCGCCCAGATGCCGCACAAGGCATGCCAGTGGTTAGGCGTTGCGGTGCTGATCACGTCGATCGATTTGTCGTCGAAGACTTCCCGCATGTCGGTAACGATCTTAGGGCGGAAGCCTTGAGCCTTCTCTGCTGCGTCGGCGCGAGATGCCGCAGCCTTTTCGTCGACGTCGACGATCGTCAGCAGATCGGTTCGCTTGTCACCGAGCCACGCGTTGAGATGTGATCCACCACGTCCACCGGCACCGATCAGGGCAACGCCGATCTTTTCGTTCGATTGCACGGCGTGCGCAAGTCGTCCTGAAACAGCCAACCCCGCGCCCGCGGCGGCGGAGGTGTGAACAAATTGGCGTCGGGAGAGTTTCGACATATTTCAATCCTTGCTTAAATGTATAGATGCAAATGCAATTGGGGCCAAATGCAGATGCGGTTGGTGGGAATCACGGAGAACTCAAAGTCTACCTGATTTGCCCAATAAATGCGAATTCTTTCAACCATCGGCAAAGCCAACATGAATTACCGAATCGGAATTGTTGCCCTGCTTCATGAATCGAATACATTCATCACGCAAAATACGACTCTTGCGCATTTCCAGCAGGACACGCTCTTAACTGGCGAAGCGATTCGCGAGCGATTTGCCGACGCGCCGCACGAAGTGGGTGGGTTCTTCGCCGGCCTCGGCGCAGCGGATAATGTCGAAATCGTGCCGATCTTCGCCGCTCGCGCGATCCCCTACGGCCCCATTGAGGCCAGCACATTTGATCAGTTAATCGAAACGATGGTGCAGCAGTGCGAAGCCGCTGGCCCACTCGACGGGATCCTCGCCGCCCCCCACGGCGCGACCGTTGCCGAAGGCCGACCAGACGCCGACGGTTACATGTTGTCCCGATTGCGCGAATTGCTGGGGCCCGACAGGACGCTGATCGCGACGATCGATGCGCACGCAAATGTCTCCCCCGCGATGGCCGATGCGACCGACGCCTTGGTCTCCTACCGCACCAACCCCCACTTGGATCAGCGCCAGCGCGGCGTCGAAGCGGCTCAGCTGATGGTCAAAACCTTGACCAGCGGTCGACGACTGCATCAATTGGCCGCTTTCCCACCGGTGGCGATCAACATCCAAAACCAGAACACCTCGGCGCTGCCGCTGTGTCCGCGATGGGAAGCCGCCGACGCGCTGCGCGAACTTCCCGAAGTCGCCAGCCTGAGCCTGGTCCTCGGTTTCCCTTACTCCGACGTCGCCGAGATGGGATGTTCGGCGATCCTCGTATCTTATGAAGACGTTCCGGCGGCGCGGCGTCAAGAACTGTTGGACCAGCTGACGACGATCCTGACCGAGAACCCCGATTGCTTCGAGCCAGAGTTCACCTCACCCGCCGAAGCGGTCCAACAAGCGGGACAGCAGCCCGGACTGACCTGCATGTTGGACATGGGGGACAACGCCGGCGGAGGCTCGCCCGCCGACAGCACCATCCTGGCGCATGAACTGCACCGTCAGAAGATCGGCCCGTCGCTGGCTGTCATCTTCGATCCCGAAGCGGTTGCTCAAGTCACCGCGGCCGACTTC
Organism: Rosistilla oblonga; assembly: GCF_007751715.1. Lineage (NCBI taxonomy): Bacteria > Pseudomonadati > Planctomycetota > Planctomycetia > Pirellulales > Pirellulaceae > Rosistilla > Rosistilla oblonga. Next base: position 5,347,857 of record NZ_CP036292.1, read on the forward strand.
CAAAACGGCAGCGAGGTTTCGATCGGCGGAAAAACCGATTCTTTGCATGGCGAACCGCTGCAAGTCGCCGTCGAACTGCTGAGCACAGGGGATGGAAAGTTCCGCGAATCCGAAGCCCGACACGGCGGGTTCTCCAAGTTCGACCAAGGAGCCACGGCGATCGTCCGGACGCTCGATTCGGACCTGACGCTGATGCTAACCTCGCAGCGCGTGCCCCCCTTCAGCTTGAGCCAATTGACGACGTTCGGAATCGAGCCGAAAGAGTACCGTGCGATCGTGGCCAAAGGCGTGATCGCTCCGATGGCCGCCTACCAACCGGTCGCCGACCGGTTCATCCACGTGAACACACAAGGTTCCACCTGCGCCGATATGCTGCAAATGACTTACCATCATCGGCGCCAGCCGATGTTTCCATTTGAGCGATAGGCCAGGCGTTACGCAGGCTGCACTGCCGCCTCGGCGACCTTCTCCGCTTGAGTGCGGTGGTGTCGCGAGATCCAAACGCTGCAGTGAGCGTGACGCAGCACGTATTTAGTCGTGCTGCCCAGCAACAGCTCGCCGATCAGACCATGCCCGTTGTCGCCCAGGACGATCAACTGGCTTTGGTTTTCGTCAGCGGCCCGCACGATTGCGTCTCCGACATGGTCTCCCATGACGGTCTGCGAATCGACGTTTTTGATGCTACGCGAAAGCGAACTGATCACCTTCTCGCACAACGCTTGAACTCGCTGATGCTCCTCTTTGCCATGCGGTTCGACCATCAAACCGTACTCCTGGCCGTAGAAGTCGAACGTCGGGATCACACTTAAGATGCTCACCTCGGTCTCTGCCGGCCACTGGAACCGCATCAGTTCATTGACCGCCTCTTTCGAACTCGCCGAACCATCGTAGGCCAGTTCGATCTTGCGAACCGGAATCTCGTCGGCGGCGGGCTCAGGGCAGGGAGCGCTTCCAGCCGCCACACCGTGCAATTCCGGCGGCCGCACGATCAACACCGAACAATCGGCGTGAGTTGCCACGGAATCCGAGAGGCTGCCCAACAGCAACCGCTCCAACGTCGAGTGCCCACGGGCGCCCATCACGATCAAGTCGGTATCCAACTCGCGAGCCCGCTCCAAGATACACCGCGCCGCGTTCCCCTCGGCAAGTTCCATCGTCACCTTACCGTTGATCGACTTCAGCGTCTCCCGCAACTCCGCGTGATGCTGGTCGATCCGTTCATGCTCGCGGCGACGCCACTCCGGCAACCACGGCTGAACCGACGGGCTCGATGTATTTTCGGGAGTATAGCTGACCGTCAGGACCGTCAATTCCATCGGGTCTTTCGACTGCAAATGACGCACAAATCGAGCGGCACCGGCGGCGTAACACGACCCGTCGGTCGCAAACAAAATTTTCATGACCCTACCTCACTTCTGCGGTTCTCAGCATCCCAAAGCTCCAATGCCTTGCTCAGCCCGTATTGTAATGCAATCGCGGCCCGATCGGTTATGCCCTGGGCCGCAAAGTGTCGCCGCAATCAGCTGAAAATGCGGCCAATTCCCTGGCGATCCAGGCGACGCCCGAAACGCGATCCCAGCATCGGATGATCGGAATTATCACGAGCGGAAAACAGGCGTGACGCGTGCGGCGAAAGATCGCAGTGGAGGTGCCAAACGCACCACGGCCCCCACTGCAGGGCGACTGCGGCGGCCAATTCTCCGTTGCCACTGGCGGCCGATGGGGTATGATGATTTCCAGCGAAACGTTCCGCACACGCCCAACCGTTCCATTTCGAGGGAGACCCTCCGATGTCCGTTCTTACCGAAGCGTCAGTTGCTGCGAAAGTGAAGCACACCAAGTGTTTTATCGATGGGCAGTGGGTGCCGGCCGAGAGCGGAAGAACCTTCGCGACAGTGAACCCGGCGACCGAAGAAGTGATCGCACAAGTAGCCGAAGGGGACGCGGCGGACATCGACAAAGCGGCTTTGGCGGCGCGACGCGCGTTCGAGAGCGGCGACTGGCCCAAGATGGACGCTCGCGACCGCGGCAAGTTAATGATGCGGCTGGCCGATCTGATCGAAGAGGAGATCGATTCGCTGGCGGCGCTCGAATCGCTGGACAACGGCAAACCGATCTCCGAATCGCGGCACGCCGACTTGCCGCTGGTGATCGATTGCCTGCGCTACTACGCCGGGTTCGCTGATAAGATTCACGGCCAAACGATTCCGATCCGGGGCAACTATCTGTGTTACACGCGCCGCGAACCGGTCGGCGTCGCGGGACAGATCATCCCCTGGAACTTTCCGATGCTGATGACCGCATGGAAATGGGGCCCCGCACTGGCCGCCGGCTGCACGATCGTGATGAAGCCCGCCGAACAGACGCCGCTAACCTGCCTGCGGATGGCGCAACTGGCTGCCGAAGCCGGCTTCCCCAAAGGCGTGATCAATGTCGTCCCCGGATTTGGACCAACCGCCGGTTCCGCCGTCACCAAGAACCCCAACATCGACAAAGTCGCGTTCACCGGCGAGCACCGCACGGCGCAGATCATCATGCGAGAGGCGGCCGAATCGCTGAAGCGGCTGACCTTCGAGCTCGGCGGCAAGAGCCCCAACGTCGTCTTTGCCGATGCGGACATGGACGCCGCCGTACGCGGAGCTTATGTCGGGCTGTACCTGAACCAAGGGCAATGCTGCTGCGCCGGCAGCCGGCTGTTCGTCGAAGAACGGGCGCACGACGAGTTCCTGGAGAAGTTGACCGAACTGACGACCAATCGCCGCGTCGGCAACCCTCTGGACCCACAGACCGAACAGGGTCCGCAAGTCGATCGGGCTCAGTTCGACAAGATCATGGGCTTCATCGACAAGGGACAGGAAGAAGGGGCACGATGCATCTCCGGCGGCAAGCGAGTCGGCGAGAAAGGCTACTTCATCGAACCGACAGTCTTCGACGGCGTGACCGACGACATGGCGATCGCCCAGCACGAGATCTTCGGTCCGGTGCTGAGCGTGTTGAAGTTCAAGGACCGCGAAGAGATGATCCGACGAGCCAACAACACCTATTTTGGGCTTGCGGCAGCCGTCTGGACCAGCGATATCAAAAAGGCGCACGATTACGCGGCACGCGTCCGCGCGGGAACGATCTGGGTCAACTGCTACGACGTCTTCGACGCAGCGGCTCCGTTCGGCGGATTCAAGATGAGCGGTCACGGCCGCGAGCTAGGGGAGGAGGGTTTGCGAGCTTATCTCGAGAACAAAACGGTGACGATTGCACTTTAGACTCACCGAAACAGCCAGCTCGACAGAACTGGGCCGCACGCCCCCCAAACGGCAAGCTGCAGTTCCACAAACTCCACTGCGAGGCCGATTGCGACTTCTTTACCAGACTGTCGATCGAGCGGGAAACGTTGAATTTTAGGGAAATTCCGTCGAATTCTGGATTGGTGTAGCAATCGCTGCGCCAAATCTTCGGATGGGGTTACGCAGCAACTTCGATTTTGCTAAAACTTGACATCGTGGAATTCCCGTTTCGCTGCCGTTATCTCCCCCAACACCCGCTGCGCCCTCTGCCGTGCATTTCCATGTGCCAGCGTTCCAGACTCGCGCCTCCTCCGCCGCGAAGGCGTTGCGCGCCGAGATAGCGACCCCAGTGCAATCCGTTCAATCCCTTTCGATATTTGCTTGAAGGAGCGATCTCGCGTATGGCTACCACCACCGAGCGCCGATTGGAACCTGAGAATGTCCGTTATTTTGGCTCGGGCCGCGAAGCATTCGCGACTCCCGACCTGACGGCTCTGCAGACCGCTAGCTATGCGGCATTTTTGCAGGCCGACGCGGATTCCGATAAACGCAAGGTTCAAGGCCTTGAGGCTGTTCTGAAGGAAGTTTTCCCCGTCGAAAGCTACGATGGCAACATCTCGCTGGAATATCTTCGCTACGAACTTGGCAAGCCACGCTACACATCGGCCGAATGCCGCCAATTGCGACTCTCCTACGGTCGTCCTTTGCGAGTTTGGTTGCGTCTGAACCGCGACGAACCGATCGAAGAAGAGGTATTCCTGGGCGACCTGCCGATCATGATGGGCGGTGGTGAATTCATCATCAACGGTGCCGAGCGTGTTGTCGTCAGCCAGATGCACCGCTCCCCCGGTATCGACTTTGTGATGGAAGCCGAAGGGACCAGCGACCGCAAGCTGCCGAGCTGCCGCGTGATCCCCGAACGCGGAAGCTGGGTCGAAGTCAATATCACGAAGAAGGAAACGCTGAGCGTTCGGATCGATCAGAGCGGTAAGTTCAGCGCACTGACGCTGCTCCGCGCTATGACTCCCGAACTCTCCTCGGATTCGGACCTGCTGCGAGCGTTCTACAAAACCGAAACACTGAAGACCGCCGATGGTCGCTCGGCAGCCAAGCTTGTCGATAAGATCGCCGTCGACGACATCATCTACCCAAGTGGCACCGCCCGAGCTGGCGAGATCATCGTCGAAGCCGGTAACAAGATCAGCAAAGAAGCGGCAGAGACGATCAGCGCCAGCGGCTGCAAGTCGGTCGAACTGATGGACGCGCCGAAGGTCCCATTGATCGTCAACTCGCTCAGCGAAGACAACACCAGCAGTCACGAAGAAGCGTTGCTGCGAATCTACCAACGTCTGCGTCCGGGCAACCCGCCGCAGCTGGAGAAGGCTCGCACGCTGTTCGCCGAAAAGTTCTACGACTCCAACCGCTACCGTCTAGGCCGCGTCGGACGTTTCCGTATCAACCGCAAATTAAATCTGAACGTCTCCGAAGACGAGATGACGTTGCGTCCGGACGACGTGATCGCATCGATCTCGTACCTGATCGCATTGTTCGATCCAGACAGCGGAGCCGAGATCGACGATATCGATCACCTGGGCAACCGACGTCTGCGAACGATCGACGAATTGGCGTCGGAAGAACTCCGCAAGGGCTTCCTGAAGCTGCGTCGTACGGTTCAAGAGCGAATGAGCCTGAAGGACGCCGAGGACATGACGCCTCGCTCGTTGGTTAACCCCAAGAGCGTCAGCGCTGCGATCGATTACTTCTTCGGCCGCGGTGAACTCTCGCAGGTCGTCGATCAAACGAACCCGTTGAGCCAGTTGACGCACGAACGCCGTCTGTCCGCTCTGGGCCCCGGTGGTTTGAATCGTAAACGTGCGGGCTTTGAAGTTCGCGATGTTCACATTTCGCACTACGGCCGGATCTGCCCGATCGAGACTCCTGAAGGTACAAACATTGGTCTGATCAGCTCGTTGGCGATCTACGCCGGTGTGGATGACTACGGATTTTTGGTGACGCCGTACCGCAAGGTGAAAGACGGTAAGCTGACCGAAGATTTTGTCTGGCTGCGAGCCGACGAGGAGAACGAATCCTTTGTCGCTCCCGCCGATACCGAAGTCAAAGACTTGGCACTGGTTCCCGGTCCCAACTTGATCGCTCGTTTCCGCAGCGACTTTGAGATCGTCCAACCCGAGCAGGTCCACTACATGGACGTTGCACCGAGCCAGATGGTCGGTGTTTCGGCCGGTTTGATTCCGTTCCTCGAGCACGATGATGCGAACCGCGCGTTGATGGGTTCGAATATGCAGCGGCAAGCTGTGCCGCTGTTGGTCGCCGAACCGCCGATCGTCGGTACCGGCATGGAGCGCGAAGTTGCACAGAACAGTGCGATGTTGGTTCGCGCCCGCCGCTCGGGTAAGGTCACCTACGTCGACTCGATGCGAATCGAAATCGGCTCTGACCACTACGTATTAAAGAAGTACCAAGGTCTGAACGAACGAACCTGCTTGAACCAGCGACCGATCGTCAAGCTGGGCGAGCGTGTCGAGAAGGACCAGATCATCGCCGATGGTGCTGCGACCCATAAGGGTCAATTGGCTCTCGGACGTAACGTGTTGGTCGGCTTTATGTCGTTCGACGGGTTCAATTACGAAGATGCGATCATCATCTCCGAGAACTTGGTCAAAGCCGACACGTACACTTCGATCCACATCGAAGACTTCGACGTCGAGATTCGCGAGACCAAACTGGGACGCGAAGAATTCACTCGCGACATTCCCAACGTCTCCGAGAAGGCGTTGCGCAACTTGGACGAAAACGGGATCGTACAAGTCGGAACGTATGTCAAACCGGGCGACATCCTGGTCGGTAAAGTCTCGCCCAAGAGCAAGACCGAACTGACTCCGGAAGAAAAACTGTTGCACGCGATCTTCGGTCGTGCCGGTGAAGACGTGAAGAACGATTCGCTGGAAGTCTCCTCGGGCGTCGAAGGTATCGTGATCGATACCCAGAAGTTCAGCCGCCGGATGAGTCTGTCCGAAGACGAGCGAAAGCTTTTTGAACAAGAGCTCAAGCAGGTCGAAAGCGAAGGCAATGCGGAGATTTCGCACACCTTTACGCAGATGATCGAAGAGATGCAGGCCGCGATCAAGACGAAGTTCAAGGATACCGACGGTTCACCTTTGGTGGGCGATCAGGATCCGAAGTACATCGCCGAACGCGCCAGTTCGTTCAGCGTGATCCGCTTGCTGGAACAGGTCAAAGACCCGGAACAGCAAAACGAAATCCGTACGATCTACAAATCGCAATGGTCCAACGTGGAAGCCGCGATCGACGACCGCGACCGCAAGCTGAACAGCATGAAGCGTGGCGATGAACTTCGCAGCGGCGTGTTGCAGATGGTCAAGGTCTACGTCGCCACCAAGCGAGTGATCAGCGTCGGCGATAAGATGGCTGGTCGCCACGGTAACAAGGGTGTGATCTCCAAGATCTTGCCTCAAGAGGATATGCCGTTCCTGCCCGATGGAACTCCGATCCAGATCATGCTCAATCCGCTGGGTGTACCTAGCCGTATGAACGTGGGACAGATTTTGGAAACCCACCTCGGTTGGGCGGGTGCGAAGCTCGGCTTCCAAGCGATCACGCCCGTCTTCGACGGTGCGAGCGAAGAGGACATCAACGACTGCTTGGAAGAAGCGGGATTGCCACGGCACGGTAAGATTCGGCTTCGCGATGGACGTACCGGCGATCTGCTGTCGCAGGAAACGACTGTCGGTTACATCTACATGCTGAAACTGCACCACTTGGTCGACGACAAGGTCCACGCTCGCAGCACCGGTCCTTATTCGTTGATCACACAGCAACCGTTGGGTGGTAAAGCACGGTTCGGTGGCCAGCGTTTCGGAGAGATGGAAGTTTGGGCGTTGGAAGCTTATGGCGCCGCTTACATCCTGCAGGAATTGCTGACGGTTAAGAGCGACGATGTCGAAGGTCGAACCAAGATCTACGAATCGATGGTCAAGGGTGAAAACACCCTGGAAGCGGGCACGCCAGCCAGTTTCGACGTTTTGACCAACGAGATTCGCGGCTTGGCCCTCAACATGCAGCTTGAGAAGCGTCCGGTCTAATCACTTGTTCGTAACGCGACATGGGATTCCCCCGTCGCCGGTCTACCTGCAAATCTATCGCTGCGGCTGGGAAGCCACAGCGATTCAAATAACACCTCAGCCAATCACCAGCTCGTCAGTCGCGTCGGCCGCCATGCCGACGCCGCTGCGAGCGTGCTACCACTAGGAGCATCGTCCATGTCCAACGGCGAAAGCACCACTTACGACCGCATCAATGATTACGCCTCGGTCAAGATCAACCTGGCCCGCCCGCAAGACATCCGCGGCTGGTCGTTTGGTGAGGTCAAGAAGCCAGAGACGATCAACTACCGTACCTACCGTCCCGAGAAGGATGGTCTGTTTTGCGAGCGGATCTTTGGCCCTGAAAAGGACTGGGAGTGCGCATGCGGTAAATACCGCGGCATGAAATACAAGGGAATGATCTGCGATCGCTGCGGTGTGAAAGTCACGCACAGCCGCGTTCGTCGTAAGCGCATGGGCCACATCGAATTGGCTGCGCCGATCGTTCACATCTGGTTCTTCAAAGCGATGCCTAGCCGCTTGGGCAACCTCTTGAGCATGAAGACGACCAGCCTGGAAAAGGTGATCTACTTCCAGGACTACGTCGTTGTCGATCCAGGTCAAACCGACCTCGAACTGCAACAGATGCTGACCGAAGAAGAGTATCGCGCCGCCAAGGCTCAGTGGGGCGACAACGCCTTCGAAGCCGATATGGGCGCCGAAGCTGTCCGCAAGCTGTTGGGCAAACTCGATCTGGTCGCGCTGTCGGAAAAACTGCGCGTCGATCTCGAAGAGACCGGCAGCAAGCAGAAAGCCAAAGACCTGATCAACCGCTTGAAGATCGTCGAATCGATCCGCGACAGCGACAACCGTCCCGAATGGATGGTCCTGGACGTGATCCCCGTGATCCCGCCCGACCTGCGTCCTCTGGTTCTGTTGGACAGCGGCAACTTCGCGACCAGCGACTTGAACGACCTCTATCGCCGGATCATCAACCGCAACAACCGGTTGCGTAAGTTGGTCGATCTGAACGCGCCTGAAGTGATCATTCGCAACGAAAAGCGGATGTTGCAACAATCGGTCGACGCGCTGTTCGACAACAACCGTTGCAAGCGTCCAGTCCTGGGCAGCAGCAATCGTCCGCTGAAATCCTTGACCGACATGATCAAGGGTAAACAGGGTCGTTTCCGTGAAAACCTGCTGGGTAAACGCGTCGATTATTCCGCTCGTTCGGTAATCGTCGTCGGTCCTCGTCTGAAGTTGCACCAATGCGGACTTCCCAAGAAGATCGCGTTGGAACTGTACCAACCGTTCATCATTCGCAAGCTGAAAGAGCTGGGTCACGCCGACACGATCAAATCGGCGAAGAAGATGCTCGAGCGAAAAGACGAAGAGGTTTGGGATATCCTGGAAACCGTCATCCGCAACCACCCGGTGATGTTGAACCGGGCTCCTACGTTGCACCGGATGGGTATCCAGGCGTTCGAACCAACCTTGGTCGAAGGTAACGCGATCAACCTGCACCCGCTGGTTTGCAAAGGCTTCAACGCCGACTTCGACGGCGATCAGATGGCGGTCCACTTGCCGCTTTCGATCGAGGCACAAGTCGAAGCGCACACGTTGATGTTGAGCACAAACAACATTTTCGCGCCGTCCAATGGTAAGCCGATCATGAGTCCGTCGCAGGACATGGTCATGGGTTGCTACTTCATCACGGTCGAGCTGCCCGATCAAAAGGGCGAAGGCATGACCTTCAGCTGTGCCGAAGAAGCCGAGATGGCTTATCGCGAAGGCGTTATCGCGCTGCACGCGAAGATTCGCGTACGGTTGCCGAAGTATCGCAAGATCAAGACGGCTGACGATTCCGCCAAGGGTGGTCAGATCATCGACACCACCTACGGTCGCATCATGTTCAATGAGATGCTGCCGCTGGGCATGGACTACTACAACCAAGCCATGCGTTCGGGCGATCTCGCCTCGGCGATTAGCGATACCTACCAACGTCTGGGTCGTAAAGCGACGATCCAAGTGTTGGATGATATGATGCAGCTCGGCTTCCGTGAATCGACTCGTAGTGGTTTGTCGTTTGCGACCGATGATCTGGTAACTCCCGATTCGAAGGTCAAGTTCATCGCCGAAGCTGAAAAAGAGGTGATGAAGCAACGCAAGAACTACGATCGCGGTTTGATCACCGGCGACGAGCGGTACAAGAAGGTACTCGATACCTGGACCGGTGCTCGTGAAAAGATCACGACCGACATGATGCACGCGATGGAACACGATTTCCGTCCCGGCGGTTGGTATGTGAACCCTGTATATTTGATGGCCCACTCCGGTGCTCGTGGTGGTATTGAACAGATTCGTCAGCTGGGCGGTATGCGTGGTCTGATGGCGAAGCCGTCGGGTGAGATCATCGAGACGCCGATTAAGGCGAACTTCCGTGAAGGTCTGACGGTACTGGAATACTTCAGTTCGACGCACGGTGCTCGTAAGGGTCTGGCCGATACGGCGTTGAAGACAGCTGACTCGGGTTACCTGACACGTAAGCTGGCCGACGTCGCCCAAAACGTGGTCATCACGATGGAAGACTGCGGCACGACCCAAGGTATCACCAAAAACGTGATTTACCGTGGTGAAAAGGTCGAAGTACGCTTGGCCGACAGCATCAACGGTCGCGTCAGTCGCCAGAACATCGTCGATCCGATCACCGACGAAGTAATCGTCCGCGAAAGCGAAATGATCACTCCGGAGATCGCTCGCAAGATCGAAGAGATGGGTCTGGAGAAGATCCAAGTCCGCAGCCCGATGACCTGCGATGCACCGCTGGGTATCTGCCGCCGTTGTTACGGTATGGATATGGCGACCGGATCGTTGGTCGAAGAAGGCATGGCCGTCGGTATCATCGCTGCTCAATCGATCGGTGAACCTGGTACACAGTTGACGATGCGTACGTTCCACATCGGTGGTTCGGTCGACGTCGCGATGGAAGATAGCGACATCCGCGCTCAGAAGGGTGGATTCGTTCGCTTGACTCGCTTGCGTGCGGTCATCAACGAAGACGGCCAGTTGGTCGCGTTGACACGTAACGGTGAAATCGCGGTTGTCGATGATCGCGGTCGCGAGATCGAAAAGCACGAAGTACCAACCGGTGCAACGCTGCCTGTGAAGGATGGCGAAGAGGTCAAAGCCGGTGCGATCCTTTGCGAATGGAACCCGCACAGCGTGCCGATTCTCGCCGAGGTCGACGGTAAGGTTCGCTTCGACGATATCGTCGAAGGCGAAACGATGAAGCTGGAACGCGAAGCCAGCGGTAACATGCGTATGACGATCATGGAACACAAGGGTGAACTTCACCCGCAGATCGTGATCGAAGACGCCACCGGCGCGACGCTGAACGTTCAATATCTGCCCGAACGTGCTGTGATCAAGATCAAGGAAGGTACTCAGATCAAAACCGGTTCGGCTCTGGCGGAAATGCCGCGTGAGTCGGGCGGTGTATCGGACATCACCGGTGGTCTGCCTCGGATTACCGAGATCTTCGAAGCTCGTAAACCGAAGGAACCCGCGGTTATCGCCGAGGTCGACGGTACCGTCGAAATCCTGGCTGAGAAGAAACGCGGTAAGCGAACGATCGTCGTCCGCAGCGAAAGCGGTATCGAACGCGAGCACTTGGTGCCTCACGGTAAGCGATTCTTGGTCCACACCGGCGACATCGTCCGCGCTGGTCAGGCCCTGATCGACGGTCCGTTGGTTCCGCACGATATCCTTCGCGTCTCGGGTGAAGAAGCGGTTCAACAGTACCTGCTGCACGAAGTCCAACAGGTCTATCGTTCGCAGCGTGTGGAGATCAACGATAAGCACGTCGAGATCATCATCGCACGGATGTTGCGTAAGGTGAAAATCGAATCGTCCGGTAACACCAGCATCCTGCCTGGCTTGGTAATGGACCGCTTCGAATTCCGTCGCGCCAACCAATCGATGGCCAAGTGCGTCAAGATCAGCGATAAGGGCGATAGCGATTTCGCCGAATCGTCGATCATTCCGAAGGAGACGTTCGAACAGACCAACGCGGAAATCGAAGCTCTGGGCGGTTCGCCGGCCCGAGGCAAGAAGCCGCGTGGTGCAACCGCGAGTACTCAGTTGTTGGGTATCACGAAGGCATCGGTCCAATCGAGCAGCTTTATCTCGGCGGCGTCGTTCCAAGAAACGACCAAGGTTCTGACCGAAGCGGCTTTGGCCGGCAAGGTCGACCGCTTGGTTGGTTTGAAGGAAAACGTGATCCTGGGTCACTTGATCCCCGCTGGTACCGGTTTCCGCATTTTCCAAGATTCGGAAGTCAGTTACCGCCGCGAAGCGATGGAAGAACTGGCCGGAACCGCACCGCAACAATTGGAAGAGAGCTTCCCATTGTTGGCCGATGGAGCTCCGCCCGCCGACGACAGCGGATCCCAAGCGACCCCTCCAGCGAGCGTCCAAACCTTGGACAGCCTGTTGGGCGGCGGCAAAACGGACGAATAGTCCGCGAGTTCGTGGTTGGCTCGGCAATCTCGCCGAGCCGACTGTCGACAAGGTTAATGTCGAATTGCCGGAAGGCCTCGACATCATGGTCGTGGCGGTTGCCGGTTGGAATCTATCCCCATCCTGAAAACCGGCGCGGCCGCTCTGGGTCGCGTCACCAACACGCGTTACGCCCATGAGTACCACATCTGTTCCCGCTCAATCGATCTTAAACGTCGCGGCTTATAAGTTTGTCGCGCTTTCGGATCTCCCCGATTTGCGAGCCACGTTGCTGGCCGCTCTGAAATCGCTGGGCCTCAAAGGGACGATTCTGCTGAGCCCCGAAGGGATCAATCTATTCCTGGCGGGCGAACCCGACGCGGTCCGCGCGATGATCGATCGGCTGCACAGCTTCCCCGAATTCGCAGATCTGGAATTCAAAGAGAGCCTCAGCGACCACCAGCCGTTCAACCGAGCGCTCGTCCGCCTGAAACGCGAGATCATCGCGTTTGGTGTCGATGGGATCGACCCAGCCCATCGGACCAGTCCCAAGCTGCCGGCGCAGCAATTGCGTGAGTGGTTGGATCAGGGACGCGAGGTGACTCTGCTGGATGTTCGCAACGATTACGAAGTCGCTCTGGGAACGTTCGAGAACGCTACGCCGATCGGCGTCGATCACTTTCGCGATTTCCCCGACGCGGTAGCTAAGCTGCCCGAAGAGGCCAAGGACCGTCCGTTGGTGATGTTCTGCACCGGCGGAATTCGCTGCGAAAAAGCGGGTCCGCTGATGCAACGCGAGGGTTTCAAAGAGGTTTACCAATTGGAAGGTGGAATTCTTAAATACTTCGAAGAGGTCGGCGGAGCTCATTACCAAGGCGACTGTTTCGTCTTCGACCAACGCGTCGCCGTCGACCCCAACTTGGAAGAGACCGACACCGAACTCTGTTACGCCTGCCAAGCCACGCTGACTCTCGAAGAACAGCAATCGCCGCACTACGTCCCCAGTGTCTCGTGTCCGCATTGTTACAAGCCCGAAGATCAACAGATTGTCGACCAGTGCCAGAAACGCAATCGAGCGATCTTGGCCGCGACCGATCCGCTGCCAGGCAGCACGCCGCAAGATAACATCCGCCCGATCTGCGTTTCCGAAAAGTGTAACGGTCTGGCATTGATCGACCTGTTGGATCGAGCCCATCCGCACGTGGGACGCGATGTCTGGCAAGCGCGCTGCGACGCGGGACTGCTGCGTTTGGAAGGCGAACCTGTCGACGGACAACAGATCGTCGCCGCCGGTCAGCGGTACCAACACGTGATCCCGGCGGAAATCGAACCCGATGTGAACCCAGCGATCGAGATCTTGTACGAAGACGCAGCGATCGTCGTCGCCAACAAACCGGCTCCGCTGCCGATGCACCCATCGGGACGATTCAATCGCAACACGCTGACATCGATCTTGAAGACGGTCTACCATCCGGAGCAACTGCGGATCGCACACCGCTTGGACGCCAACACCAGTGGCGTCGTGGTTCTCTCGCGATCCAAAGCTGCCGCCCGGCAGATTCAACCTCAGTTCGAATCGGGGAAAGTCAAGAAGACCTACCTGGCTCGCGTGCACGGCCATCCCGCCGAAGATTCGTTCGAGTGCAACGCAGCGATCTCTGCAGTCCCAACGCAAGCTGGTCTGCGAACGATCGATGAAGCCGGCCAAGCCTCGGCGACGCGGTTCGAAGTCCTAAAGCGACTGGACGACGGCACGACACTGCTGCAAGTCACTCCGCTGACAGGCCGCACCAATCAGATCCGCGTTCACCTGTGGCACCTCGGATTCCCGATCGTCGGCGACCCGGCCTATCTCACCGACGGCAAACTAGGCGAGACGCAAACGCTCGCCGTCGACGCCCCCACGATGTGCCTGCACGCATGGAAGCTGCAGTTCTCGCCCGCCGGGAACGACGAAACCGTCGAAATGACAGCCCCCCAACCAGCCTGGGCAAACTAGATCCGAACCGCGTCAGTCTTCAAGGCCGGAGGCCGACATACGAACTTGTGCCGGCCTCCGGCCTTGTGTTTGTGAGGTCCTTGATTCCGGTGGCTCACACCACCGGCAAAGTATGTGCCGGCCTGCGGCCTAAACAGGTCCCAACTTTATGGTTGCCCTCAGCCCAAAACTCACCACAAGAACTGCCAGCGGCACAAGCCATCAACACTCGGCCCGAACAAGCTTCCAAGGCCGGAGGCCGACAAATCTAATGCCGGTGGTGTAAGCCACCGGTACGGCACAGCCGCCACCCCATCAAGGCCGGAGGCCGACACAACTTTGTGCCGGCCTCCGGCCTTGTGTTTTCATGATGGCCTTAGTTCCGGTGGCTCACACCACCGGCAGAGAATGTGCCGGCCTACGGCCTAAATAGGCCCCAACTTTTTGGTTGCCCTCAGCCCCAAACGCGCACGAAGAACTGCCGGTGGAGTAAGCCACCAGCACTCGGCCCGAACAACCTCCTCAGGCCGGAGGCCGACAAATCTAATGCCGGTGGTGTAAGCCACCGGTACGGCACAGCCGCCACCCCATCAAGGCCGGAGGCCGACACAACTTTGTGCCGGCCTCCGGCCTTGTGTTTTCATGAGGCCCTTAGTTCCGGTGGCTCACACCACCGGCAAAGTATGTGCCGGCCTACGGCCTAAATAGGTCCTAATTTTTTTAGTTGCCCTCAGCCTAAAACGCGTCAGAAGAAACGCCAGACCAGTACTCCTCCCGAACAACCTCCCAAGGCCGGAGGCCGACACATCTAATATCGGTGGTGTAAACCACCGGTACAACAGCCCGCCCCCCCCTCAGGCCGGAGGCCGACAAATCTAATGCCGGTGGTGTAAGCCACCGGTGCGGCACAGCCGCCAGTCTTTCAAGGCCGGAGGCCGACACAACTTTGTGCCGGCCTCCGGCCTTGTGTTTTCATGAGGCCCTTAGTTCCGGTGGCTCACACCGAGCCCTTCCAAGCTAGCATTTCGGGGCTCTTTGGTCGAGGATTCTAGCTGTCGATTCATGGTTACCACGATTTCCGCTTTTCCTTTTCGGTGGTGGCTTCTTGGGGCCTCGGTGACTCTTTCGGTATTGACTGAAATCGAGTTTCCGAGCGACGTCGACCAACTCCTTGGCGAGCTGTTTGAGGGTTAGGTTGCCATAGACTGAATCAAACTCCTTTTCAGTCACAGCCGTCATGAACCCCTTCCACGATTCAGAGACGTCGTTGGCTGCATAGTAACTGGAAACCTCGTCGGCTAAATCCGCGTCATCTGCTGCACAGCCAATCGATGTTTTCATCACGCTTATTAGGTTGTACATCATCATCGACATGCAAAAACTGAACAGGGCCGCTTGAGGATATCCAAGCGTATTTATCTCACTGTTCAGTGTCGTGGCAAGATGCTGGAATGCGGTTTCGATATTCCATCGCTTGCGATAAGCATTCGCCACGCTTTTCGCACTAACCCGTGAGGGAAGATTGGTCAAAACGTGAACAGCGGTGTCGCCTTTGCGGGTTGGTGTGTCGAGTTCGATCGTGACCCGCCGCGGGCAAATCGTACGCCCTTTATAGGTAAACGCAATCGTCTGTTCGTACAGTGTTCCGCCGTCACAACGCCCGATTTCCCGGCGTTCTCCTTGCGATTCCCAATTTGGTAACAAGCCCTTTGAATGACGAAAAACAAAGAAGGCTTTCTTGTCCAAGGCAATCGTGGTCATCATCTTCTGTGAAGCAAAATGACGGTCGCCGATCCAGACATCCCCCTTTTCAACAAGCTCAAGAATCTCCGGATGTAGCGTGGCTTCGTTGGCATGCCCATCGCGACTAAGAATCACATCGACAAGCAATTTCTTGTCGGGATCTAAGATAGGGATAGTGGTGCCAGGCAAGGCGGCTGCGCCGAGGGTCCGAAGCTCTTTGATTCGATGCTCGGTCCCAGCGAGATGGTTGCCGTCGATGATCCGTGTCTTGTAACCGCTCAACACAGGCGGTGGTTTGGGACCTTCGAGATGGTCCCACAACTGCGAAAGCTCGGCCGCCGTTTCACTTACCAAGGCGCGGCTCACTTGGGTCTCGATACCTTGCAGCTTGTTGTAAACGGATGTGACAGAGACTTTCAGTTTTTCTTTGTGCTTTTTGTAAGCCGCATTGACCGAAGGTTTGATGTTCAAGGCAACACAGGCCATGATGTCAGCGACCGATGAGAACAGGAGTTCACCGCATCTTTGAGAGCCTGCGTGAGTGGCAAATAGAGTGTCCATTCGCTCGTCGCTGAGCAGATGATTGAGCACCAGTCGAGTGCCCATCGCCACAGGGCACTCATTTTTGAAGCGATCAAGCAGTTCATCAACAGTCATCATTCCACCTCGTTTCGCGTAACTTCCGATACATAAGCTACTTAGATATCAGTGCAAAACGGATGCCGAAGCATGCCCATGCTAGCTTGAAAGGGCTCGGCTCACACCACCGGCAAAGTATGTGCCGGCCTACGGCCTAAACAGGTCCAACTTTATTAGTTGCTCTCAGCCCAAAACGCGCCAGAAGAAACGCCAGACCAGTACTCGTCCCGAACAACCTCCCAAGGCCGGAGGCCGACACATCTAATGCCGGTGGTGTAAACCACCGGTACGGCACAGCTACATGTATTTCAAGGCCGGAGGCCGGCACATCTAATGCCGGTGGTGTAAGCCACCGGTGCGGCACAGCTGCCATCCCATCAAGGCCGGAGGCCGACACAAACTTGTGCTGGCCTCCGGCCTTGTGTTTTTATGAGGCCCTAAGTTCCGGTGGCTCACACCACCGGCAAAGTATGTGCCGGCCTACGGCCTAAATTAGGTCCCAACTTTTTTAGTTGCCCTCAGCCCCAAACGCGTCACAAGAAACGCCAGCGGCACAAGCCACCAACACTCAGCCCGAACAACCTCCCAAGGCCGGAGGCCGACACAGGAACTGCCGGTGGTGTAAGCCACCGGTGCGGCACAGCTACATGTATTTCAAGGCCGGAGGCCGGCACATCTAATGCCGGTGGTGTAAGCCACCGGTACGGCACAGCCGCCACCCCATCAAGGCCGGAGGCCGGCACAAACTTGTGCCGGCCTCCGGCCTTGTGTTTTTATGAGGCCCTAAGTTCCGGTGGCTCACACCACCGGCAAAGTATGTGCCGGCCTGCGGCCTAAACAGGCCCCAACTTTTTGGTTGCCCTCAGCCCCAAACGCGTCACAATAAACGCCAACCGCACAAGCCACCAGCACTCGTCCCGAACAACCTCCCAAGGCCGGAGGCCGACACACGAACTGCCGGTGGTGTAAGCCACCGGTGCGGCACAGCCGCCAGTCTTTCAAGGCCGGAGGCCGGCACAAACTTGTGCCGGCCTCCGGCCTTGTGTTTTCATGAGGTCCTTGATTCCGGTGGCTCACACCACCGGCAAAGTATGTGCCGGCCTGCGGCCTAAATAGGTCCCAACTTTATTAGTTGCCCTCAGCCTAAAACGCGTCAGAAGAAACGCCAGCGGCAAAAGCCACCAGCACTCGGCCCGAACATTCTCCGCCTCAGGCCGGAGGCCGACACACGAACTGCCGGTGGTGTGAGCCACCGGAACACAGCCCAAACAACCTCCTCCTCAGCCCGGAGGGCGGCACAAGAACTGCCGGTGGTGTAAGCCACCGGTGCGGCACAGCGGCTATCCCATCAAGGCCGGAGGCCGGCACACGAACTGCCGGTGGTGTAAACCACCGGAACACAGCCCAAACAACCTCCTCCTCAGCCCGGAGGGCGGCACAAGAACTGCCGGTGGCATAAACCACCGGTGCGGCGCTCAAACGCAACGGGCTACTACGGCTTTTTCCGCTCGGCTTGCAACGCTTCGATCGCTGCTTCGACCTGTTCCAACTGTTCGTGAACCGACAGCGAAAGATCGACGAACAGGATTCGTTTGCCTCCCAGTTCGCACCATCCGGTGGCCGATCCGCCTAGCCATTCGCTGCGGACGACGAAGCCCAGTCGCTTAGCCGTCGCGATGGCTTTGCCTAACCGATCCAGGGCGAATTGAGTCGTCGATTGGGGCGACTGGTTCGTTGCGTTTGTCATCCGTGCTCTCGTTAAGCTATCCCGTCCTTGGAAGATGTAGGGATTGTAGACGTCGGTCGTACAGTTTTCCAAGAGAGTTTGACGATAAATCCAAACATGCCGTCGCCAGTACCCGCTTTTAAGCCAGTCGCGCCTGCCCAAAATTTGACCCACAAGGACGTTGATGTGACTTCGACTCAAACGGACCACGCACTCTCCGACCAAGAAAAAATCGCTTATCTAACGCACCAGTTGCAACAGTCGCAAGCACTTGCGTCGCTGGGTGAATTGACGGGCACCGCCACCCACGAATTCAACAACGTGCTGATGACGATCCTGAACTATGCCAAGTTGGGGATCCGGCACAAAGACGAAGCGACTCGCGACAAGGCGCTCACCAAGATCTTGGCCGCCGCCGAACGGGCTGCAAAAATCTCGCAGACCATCCTGGCGACCGCTCGCAACCGCAGCGACGATTTTGAACCGACCGATCTGGCCAGCATCATCGAAGATTCGCTGATGCTGCTGGAACGCGAACTGCGACAATACCGCGTCTCGGTCGAAACCGATCTGCAGGACGTGCCAGCCGCTCGAGCCAACGGCAACCAGATCCAACGCGTCCTGTTGAACCTGGTCATCAACGCCCGCCAGGCGATGCCCGAAGGGGGCACGGTCAGCATCGGGCTGAAGACCAACGCCGAAGCCAACGAGGTCCTGCTGACGGTGCGCGACAGCGGTTCAGGCATCCCGCAGGACCAGCTGCCAAATATCTTTGAGCCCTTCTTCTCGACCAAGTCGGGGCCCGATGCGTCGGGCAAGGGCGGGACCGGGCTGGGGCTGTCCGCATGCCGCGATATCATTCAAGAGCATGGTGGCCGGATTCGCGTCGAGAGTACCGTCGGCCGCGGCACCGCGTTTATCATCCGCTTGCCAGTCGCTAGCAAAAGCGAAAGCGCGGCGGCTTAACCGCGGCGAATTGCGGAATCACGCAGCCCGTGCGGCGGCAGGAGCCGATTCGGCCATCTGCCGCAGTTCTTCGGCAATCGGTCCGGCCAACATCGCTTCGATCTGTTGCAAGCAGATCCCGGCCCGATAGCCATCGATCACGCGATGGTCGCAGATCAGCGTGACAAGGCAGTTGCCGTCGTCGTCGATCGGGCCGTAGCTGAGGCTGCTGGAGAGGACCGTGGGATGGAACCGGTTGTAGGTGCCCAGCCCAGCCACCGACGACATCGAAAACGTGCCAACCTCTTTGGCTCGCGAGCGGCCGCTGAAATTCAGAGCCAACCCCCACACCAACCGCCGAATCGGCATCGGCATCCGCGACAAACGGTGTTGGGATCGGAAGGCGACCTCGATCGGCTGGCTCTTAAAATCGTCCAACTGTCTCTGGATCTCGGCCAGCGTCTGCTCTTCGACCCGGCGAATCCGAGCCCAGCACAGCCGATCCTCTTCGCCGTCGAAGCGGTGCATCGCGATCGAAGCGACCGAATGGTTGTGTTCGTATAGATGCGGCCAGGGGAGCCGATAATAGGTCTGCCGCAGCTGAGGCTGATCGGCAGCGGCCAGAGCAAACGCTTTGGTGAAGATCGCAGCCCAAGAGACCCGCGATGGCGATTCGCTGCGAGCCTGGGCGACTTGGGAAAGATCGACATTCCGTTCCGCCGGAAACAATGGCATCCGCCGCGAGATCGCGCAGACATCGAGAACCAACCGACGGTTTTTGCTCAAACTGCGCCAATGTCCCTTCTTCATCTTCGCCACCGACTTCCTTGCCCCATCGATCAGAATCATCCCGCAACCGGCGGCGATTCTGTCAAAACCGAGCGTTCAGAGCAAACCCGATCTGGCAATCTCGCAGGGTGAATCACTTTCCCAACTGGAACGCCAGAGGGAACAGTCCCCCGACGCCTCAGCGAGGAATTCACGCGGCCCCTCGCTTATGCGTCGGGTTACCATTAAGCCCCAGACTCTGGCAGTAAATTGCCCTGGAAAAATCTCGGCCGCCCCAGCTAACCTTTGCACGGCGGCGGATCGGCGATATTAGACGCCGTGATCGGGCTGGACCGACATCGCCCGCTCGACATCGACGGGGAATTTCAGCTGATTTTTCTGCTCTTCTTCGTTCAGCGACTCCCACAGCTGGCGGAGATTGGCATCGATCGGCGCCTGGTCGATCGTCTGCTCGTAGCTGCCTGGCGGGACCATCGGCCGCCCCTGCGGCGGGGTACGTTCCTCGGCGATCGCGGGCCAACCGGGGCGCAGCCCGATCGTGCGGTCGATCGCCAGAGAGATCAGCAGCGTCGCGGTCGCAAGCAGCATCGATGCGAGGGCGAGCGAAATAATACTGCGGGTCAATTCGCGGTTCATGGATATCTGCAAAATGATCGCCCGGGATCGGGGCGGTATCGGGTGGATGTTTCTCTCCACAGCATACCCCATCATTCCAGTCGACGCCTGGGGCGATCCCACAACCGACAGAGCGATCTACGCGTTTCCCTCCCTCTAACACCGCACACACCGACCAGCCGCCAGGGGAAGTCACTGTTTGAGTCCAGGCACGATCGGTCACCCAACGCGCCAGCGAGGCACCCCGTAAGTTCCTCGCTTACGCGTCGGGTTACCAATTTCCTCGGGCGCTCCCACTTGAAAAAACGATTCGCCCGGCGCGATCCGCGGTTTCCAGGTGGTGGAAACGGCGCAGCGACCTATAATGTGTCCGCCTTATTGGATCAGAGATTCTAGGACTGAACATTTCCCACTGCACGGAGTACCCCCTTGGTGTCGGACACGATTGAAAAAACCGTAATTATCGGCAGCGGCCCCGCTGGATGGTCAGCAGCAATTTACGCAGCCCGCGCCAATTTGAATCCTGTCGTTTACGAAGGAACCGTCCGTCCGGAAATGATTCCGTTGGGACAACTGGCCTTTACCACCGAAGTCGAAAATTTTGCAGGCTTCCCAGCCGGTAACATCCGCGCCTTTGTCGAATCAGCTGTCGACAAGTCGCGGCACTGGAACCTGCCACCAGCTCCCGAGGGGCACGAAAAAGATGGCCAACCGCACTACGCGGTCCAAGGCGTCGAATTGATGGAGCTGATGAAGCAGCAAGCCCTCAACTTCGGCACCCGCGTCGTCAGCGACGATATCGCCAGCGTCGATTTCTCCGGCGACGTCCACACCCTGACCGCTGGCAATGGCGACACCGTCAAAGCCCACACGGTAATCATCGCGACCGGTGCCCGAGCCAACTACATCGGCCTCGAATCCGAGGACGCTTACAAGAACAAGGGAGTCAGCGCGTGTGCGGTCTGCGACGGCGCTCTGCCGCTGTACCGCAGCAAACCACTGGCCGTTGTCGGCGGTGGCGATTCGGCTGTCGAAGAAGCGACCTATCTGGCCAACCTCAAAGGCGCCGACAAGATCTATCTGATCGTCCGCCGCGATGAGATGCGCGCGTCGAAGGTGATGCAAGAGCGTGCTCTGAATCATCCTAACATCGAGATGTGCTGGAACACCGTCGTCGACGAAGTCCTCGGCGACGGCAAACTCGTCAACGCCCTGCGACTGCGTAGCACCGTCGACGATTCGACGCGCGAGCTGAAGGTGGGCGGGATGTTTGTCGCGATTGGGCACACGCCCAACACCGCCTTCCTCGGCGGCGCGGTCACGATGAACGACAAGGGCTACATCCAGTGGACCAAGCCGTTCCGCACCAACACCAACGTCGAAGGTGTGTTTGCCGCCGGCGACGTCGCCGACGACTACTACCGCCAAGCGATCACCTCGGCCGGCACCGGCTGCATGGCCGCCCTGGACGCCGAGCGTTACCTGGCCGAAAAGTAGCCACCGCCCGCTTTCAAGCGAAACAAGAACAACTGCAAACCGGTCCGCGCAAGCGACCGGTTTTTTTATGCGCCCAACCACCAACCGCCCCCCTCGTTTCCCCCGCCCCGATCAGCCGCCACGCGTTAGCGTCCGGTTCTTTCCCATAACACCAACGCAACCGCGTCACCATTCTGCATCCCGCCCCAACGAAAAAACATCCGTGCCATCGCCGCTGCCACGCCATATAATGGGTCGAGAGAGGGAGGTACCAACGCGATGAAATCAAACCACGATCCTGGCCGTTCGTTTTTTCGTCACGAAAACATCTTCTGGATAGTCACGATATCCGTCGCCATCGCGATCGCCCTGCTAATCGTCCGCCGCGTGCTGTAGCCAATGGAACGACGCTTGCCCCACAGCGCGGACGTTCGCCACCGATCGTTGAAACACATCGCCCCACGCTGCGGGGCTCCCTTGCTGCAACTGCCCCCCTGTCACCGTGCTTGCATTACCACGAACGACGGGTAGAATTCCATCCAGCTGGTAACGAGAGGGAACACATTGCTCGGCGTCTGAAATATGGCCCCAAGCACCAAAGCCCGCCGCAGTCGATCGAATTGGCCAAAGGTAAGTCGTTCCACGCGAGTTCGTCGCAGAGATGCCTACACAGCATGCAAACTCCCGAGGACGATCCAAAGCCACCAATTCTCACTAGCAACACGGGTGAGAAACAGAGTTAGGGCTTCGAAACCGCATGAAGTACATTGCACCAAAAGCACTTGAAACGAAGTACACATGCCCTCATTGCAGTGCGATCGCTCAGCATCGATGGGCAACATGTTCGCCGAAGCTTGAAAACTACGTCGATCATCAATGCGCGATTCGCATCGGTCACTGCACGAACTGTGGTGAATACACAATTTGGCATTGGGAGGATTTGATTTACCCCAATCACGGCACCGCGCCACCACCGAACCCGGATATGCCAGAGCCCGTCACCAAATGCTATCAGGAGGCCGCAGGAATATGTTCTGTTTCACCGCGTGGTGCTGCGGCGTTGCTTCGTTTGGCACTTCAAGTACTTTGCGGCGAACTTGGAGAGAAGGGCAAAAACATCAACGACGACATTGCGGCGCTGGTAAAACGTGGCCTTCCCCCACAAGTGCAGCAATCGCTTGACATTGTTCGCGTTACCGGAAACAGCGCTGTCCATCCGGGCCAAATCGACACTGACTCACAAGATGCTGTCACGACACTATTCACTTTACTGAACGTAGTTGTTGACTACATGATTACACTCCCAAAGCAGATCAGCGATACGTACGGGAAACTACCCCAACCGGCAAGGGATGCAATTGCAAAACGCGACAAATAGGCCCTAACAATGGGATGAACGGGAGGGCTCAGCGCAGTCGGTTCTGAAGTCAAGTCTTCTCCTCGCCCCCCCGTTATCCCGAACGTTCTATTGCTCAATTCCCTAGATAATTGTGTATGCCCAAAGCCCCCATCACGGAACGAATCAATCGCCGCGGTGTCGCCGTTGCGATGGAAACATTCGAATCCCTCGGATTCGCATTTCGCGAGCAACAAGAGTGCGACTACGGCATTGACGCTCACGCAGAACTAATCGAATCCAGTACACCAACAGGCCGTTTACTCGGGATTCAACTCAAGACCGGCGAAAGCTACGCCGCCGAGTTGAAAGACGATTTCATCGTATTCCGTGTTGATGCAGAACACGTGGACTATTGGTTGGGCCATTCACTGCCGGCAATTGTTTGCATCTGTGATCTGGAATCACGCAAGATTCTCTGGCAAGCAATCACCGACGATACGGCGATTTCTACTGGGAAGCACTACAAGTTTCATATCCCTACCTCTCAGGTGGTTGAAACCAGGACCGTTCCAGCGTTTCGCGATCTGTTGACGCCGATCGTGTCCGCCGATCGCTATACCATCTTTAAAACGGACGATACTAGCCATGGCACGGCAAAACGGTATTCGTTCGACATTGTTATCAATGGTACGGCATCGAAATCGGAAATCGCCTCGATTGTTCGACGAGTTACAACCGATGGCGCCCAGCGGCGATATCATCGCAATCACCTTGTCGAGGGTCGTTGGGGGGACTCGGACGCACACGTAGTCTGGGCTTTCGTTTACCCCAGCGCTGAGGATCAGGCACGCCGCAATCATTTCTGTCGAAGCATCTGGATCAACGAATCGCTAGACCAGTCCGCACGTCCAATGGGGTTTGATGGGGAAAATGTTGGTGGCAACGTTGTTATAGATTGGAGCGCGAACTACGACCTCTTGGCGAAACATACATCAGAGAACACGCTGAACAAAGAAAACTATCTGAAGCAAGTGATGGGTCCGTTCGACAAGTTGAAACAGTTGCTCCCGCAGCTTGAATCCAGCCTACAGAAGCTGAAGGCCAAGACGATCTCCGAAGACGTATTCCTCACTACAACTGCTGACGCGCGCAAACGGACTAGTGAACTATGCACTGAGCTACTTGATGTTGCATTGGCTCCATTTGAATGCAAAGCATTCGACGAAAAGCTCGAATGTTTCGTTGTCAATATGGACAACATCGTTCTTCATTACTCAGATCGAGGACTGAAGACTTGGACGGAAGACAACCGCCTGTACCTCGCCTTAAAGCAATGCTCTTACGCAACGGAGCACTTGGGCGAAATGGCATACGAATTGAAAAAGATCACGTAGACCGCGACAGAACAATGGCATGAACACGGAGCCGCCGACAGCGAGTTTTCAAATGGAGCTTCAACCGCGATGGCCCGGTCATTCTTGACGTTATGTCACCAATCAAGCTGAGCGGCAGCCCACCGGACCAGAAAAGTTCCAGGACTCAAATTCGTGATTCGTTAAACCTTCTCTGCTTCAAGACCGTTTCTGTCCCCCGGCTAAAAACTCGCTCTGAACCTGGACAACTTCCATGGATATCAAAATCATTCCTTCGTTGCAGCTTCGGTTGCGCGACATACCGGCGGATGAAGCGGAGATGGTTGTTATCGAAGAGTTTGCGTTGACGTTCGACGGCTACGCGTTCTGGGATGAGCAGGGAGAATCGTGCTTCGATGAAGCCAAATCGGACTGCCAGTGCCTCGACCACCTCCGCACTCGATTGTTCTTCGCTCAACGCGCCGGCCGCCACAGCGCCGGGCTAGAACGCGAAAGAGCGGTCCCCATCCTCCGCGCCCTCCGAACCGAACTCTCCGCCCCCACTGCAACCATCTGCCGCCACGAAGCCAAACCTCACCAGCCACCTGCTGAGTAGGCTGATAGGCAAAGAAGACGGTGGTCCCTCGCCCATCTGCCCCCGTAGTGGACGAGGTCACGAGTCCCGCATGCCGTAGTGGACGAGGTCACGAGCTGTCGATTACCCACAAGTCATTGGTCTGGTCCGAAGGCTTGCCAGCAGAGGGCGAAGTCGAGCATTCGCCGCGTGCCTCGCCAGATCACTTCGGCTCCCGGCGGACCGTCGCCTTCGCGGTGATTGTAGCCGCCAAGGGTCGCAAGGACCGGGATGAATTGTGACAGCTCAGGAGCTTGCTTTGGGGGAGCCGTCTTTTCCACCACTTTCCAGACCGACTTCCATTCCGCTTCGCTGAAGACGACATCACAGGGAAGCTCTGGACACTCGCGGCCTAAGAAGGTCACAAACATGATCCGCCATGCGATCACTTTGTAAAACATCAACGCGCGGATCAGTCGGTCTCTCGCTTCGAGTTGAATCTCTTCGACCCGACAGCCAGTTTTGAAAACTCGAAAGAATACTTCGATTGGCCAACGAGCCACATACAAATCCACAATCCGCAGCGTCTGGGCAATCGTGTCGACCGGCAGAGAACTCAGTAACAGCCAGTCGACTTCGGTTCCGTCGCCTGGGCCATCGATCTCGCTCACCCAAACGACACTGATCTCGACCGGCGGCATCGAAGACTGCTTGTTGTGTGGCGCACGAAGAGTCATCCGTTTCGCTCGAATTTCTAACTTCGCAGTGCGTGCTTCACGGCCGGGGTGTTGTTTGTTTCCTGATCCTTTGGTTCGCTTGGGCGTTTGGGGAAGCTGGACTTCGCGGTAAGCGACCGGCTGGGCGGATGCGATTTCGGCACGCATTTTCTTATAAGCCGCAGGCCCGCCATCGGGGTCTTTCTCCGGCAACGAGCGTTTTCGCTGCGAGCGAATGACGAACTGAGCCGGTGTTTCATGCTGATCGGCTTCGACGAAAATGTCGTAGATGTCTCCTTCGCGATCGGCCAGCGAAACGATCTGAGTTTCAGGACATTTTCCGGCGATCTCGCAGGCCTTGCGATAACCATCGAGCCATCGTTGCCCTTCGCCGGTGTGTAGGGGTTGGCCTTCTCGCTTCTTGCTGGTGCCGAGCGTTTCTTTGTCGCGATCGTAGAACTTAACACCGACCACCCCGAGACAAAGTTTCTCCGGCGTGAAGGCGATGTGGGAATGATCGTAAAGTCCGCGGCGGCCTAAGCGATCGAGATTGCGGACGCCTTCGGGCGGATGCGCGGTGTAGTCCAGTTCGGTGGTATCTTGTGCGATGCAAACGGTGTCTTGGGCTTTGATTCGTTGGAGTGTCTTTTCAGCGTGAGCCCCGAGAATGGCTTCGGGATCGACGTTGGGGTTATCGAATAGACGGTAGGCGGCTTTGGTTTCGTCCCAGCCACTGCAAGCTTCGTTGATACTGGCCGAAGGGTTGGCCGCCAGCGAGGCGAGCAACGCTTCGGCTCGATCGTTGAGACGTTTGTCTCCAAGTTGAATATCTTGAAATTCGTATGCGATACTGGTCGGTTGCATGGTTTCACCTTGAGATTCCATTGTGCAAAATGAAATACTACAAGCGCAAATACCGTGCCAAAACGAGCTGTTTTTGCGGCGACTTGTGGGTAATCAACAGGAGGTCACGAGTCCCGCATGCCGTAGTGGACGAGGCTACGAGTCCCGCATGCCATCGCCCCAAACCCCGTGTCCGAAGGAATATTTCGCTCAAGGACTCGTTGCCTCGTCCACTACCGATCCGGCGGCAGCCTCAGAGGTCACAGAGTCTCGCCTGCATTTCTCGGTGATCTCGGTGGCTGATGCGTCGAACCGGATCGTTTAACCGCGGTGGCAACGCCCCGCGCGTCCATGAGGCTCGACGCGCGGCCCGTTGGGCACGCGGTTAAACGATTTGCGGTGGCTGCGGAATCACAAACATCCCGCAGGGATGCAAGATGGTAGCCGGAGGTCGTCGCGCAGCGGCGCACCTCCGGATCGCGAGCCCCGATCGCGCCGCGCAATCCCAACGGGATTGCAGACCGGTCTGCGCCCCCGTCGGGGGCGGCGATCCATTGCATTACCGTTTCCGGTGGCATTCGCTACGCTCAGACCACCGGCTACCTTCTGCGATCCCTGCGCGATCCGGTTTTGTGGCTAACGCGTCGAACCGGATCGTTTAACCGCGGTGGCAACGCCCCGCGCGTCCATGAGGCTCGACGCGCGGCCCGCTGGGCACGCGGTTAAACGATTTGCGGTGGCAGCGGATTCTCACGATCCCGCAGGGATGCTAGACGATAGCCGGTGGTCGTCGCGCAGCGGCGCACCTCCGGTATGCAAGCCCGATCGCGCAGCACAATCCCAACGGGATTGCAGACCGGTCTGCGCCCCCGCCGAGGACGACCAGCGATTGCGTTGTCGTTTCCGGTGGTATTCGCTACGCTTACACCACCGGCTACCTTCTGCGATCCCCTCTGCGGGGCCGGATTTGTTGCTGGCCCGGTAAGCTGCTCGTATTCGCCGCGATCGACTTCCTCTGGATGCTGTTTGGCAATACCGCCAACCACAACAAGGTCGCGGATGACGGCGTCCAAATAGTCGACGCCGGGTATGGAAGTGAGCAAAGAATTGGAATCGGTTGACGAACAACAGCGAGAGATCGCACGCGTTGGTTCGAAGGATAAGGGGGAGATCGAAATGATTAGTCGACGCAGGAGTGGGGCGTTTGTTTGTTGCGCCGCAATCATCGCCTATGGCTTGCTTGCCGCCTCACCGGCGTCGGCGATTGAAATCGATTTGCAGCCGCCGGGGGAGCGTGAATTTGTCCGCGACCTGGCGGGGATGCTCGACCCTGGCGCCAAGGAACAGATCCAAGAACTGTGCGACAGCCTGCTGACCGACAAAGCGACGCCGATCATCGTGATCACGATCGAATCGATGGCTCAATACGGCGGCGAAGGGCTGCGGATCGAGACGTTTGCCACCTTGTTGTTTGATCAGTGGGGAATCGGGCAGGCGACGTTGGGAGACCAGGAATGGAATACGGGGATCCTGTTGCTGGTTTCCCGCGACGATCGGAAAGCGAGAATCGAGCTAGGAGGCGGATGGGGTCGACGCGAAGATGCCCTCTGCCGGCAGATCATGGACGACTACATCGTTTCGGAATTTAAACAGGGGCGATTTTCGGAAGGGATCGTGGCCGGCGTCGAAGCACTCGACACGATGGCTCGCAAATTGCAACTCCCCACACGACCGCGTCCCTGGTGGCATTATGCGTTGGGAGTCGGCTTTGTCGGACTGGCGATCTTCACCATCGTCTCGCTGGTCCGCAACGGATCCAGCGGCTGGGCTTGGCTTTTCTGGGGTGCCATCTTTACCGTCCTCGGAGTGATCCTCTACCAGATGATGACAAGTCGTGGCAGTGGCGGTGGTGGCTTCAGCGGTGGGTCGTTTGGCGGCGGCTCTTCCGGTGGTGGCGGTGCAACGGGATCTTGGTAAACAGAGGCGATCATGAAAAGTGCAACGGAATTGATCAACGACGAACAACGCAAACGCGTCGAAGCGGCGGTCGTGGCAGCTGAAGCCAAGACGTCGTGCGAAATCGTGCCAGTCGTGGCGACATCGTCGGGCCGCTACGACCGACCGGAGGACATGATCGGACTCTGGCTGGCGATTATTGCCGCGATCACGGTTTGGGTGATGCTCCCACGGCAACTCGACGAAACGGGCAGCTGGAGTGGCCTGCCGATCTACGTCGGTCTGTTGACGATGGTTGCCAGCGTCGTGGTTGCATTCATCGCAGGTGCTTCGATTGGGAGTCGGATCGGATGGCTCCGGCGTTTGTTCACTCCTCGCCAGCAGATGCAGGAGGAGGTTTACGCGCGAGCTCGCCAGACCTTCTTCGACAAACGGATCCACCACACAACGGGTTCGACCGGTCTACTGATCTATGTCTCTCTGTTTGAACACATCGCCGTCGTCCTCGGCGACCAAGAGATCATCGATAAACTGGGGCAGAGCTTCCTCGATCAACTCTGCGAACAACTGACCGACGGCCTTCGCCAAGGCGACGCGAGCGAAGCGATCTGCAACGTGATTTCCGCGGCGGGAGAAAAGCTCGCCGGCCCGCTTCCTCGAGCCACCGACGACGTCAACGAACTGCACGACGCCCTGGTGTTGATCGATTGAATGGGATCGGAGCTGCGTCGTATCTCGAGATGTAACGATTAGCCACAGAGGACGCCGAGGTCACAGAGGCTCTTCAGAATTCCTCGGTGGCTAACGCGTCGTACCATTTCGTTTAACCGCGGCGGCAACGCCCCGCGCGTCCATGAGGCTCGGACGCGCGGCCCGTTGGGCACGCGGTTAAACGATTTGCAGCCGACTCGAGGCTTCCCGCAGGGATACAAGACGGTAGCCGGAGGTCGTCGCGCAGCGGCGCACCTCCGGTTCGCGAGCCCCGATCGCGCGACACAATCCCAACGGGATTGCAGACGGTTCTGCGCCCCCGTCGGGGGCGGCGATCGATTGCGTGATCGTTTCCGGTGGCATTCGCTCCGCTCCGGCCACCGGCTACCTTCTGCGAGCCCTGCGGGAACCGGTTTTGCGGCAAACGCGTCGAACCGCTTCGTTCAACCGCGGTGGCAACGCCCCGCGCGTCCATGAGGCTCGGAGCGCGGCCCGCTGGGCACGCGGTTAGACGATTCGGATTCGACACGATCCCGAACGGATACGGCTACGATGGGAAAACTTTCAGCTAAATTTCCATTTCGTCGCGCGAATTGGTAGGTTTCGGAAGAACTACTGATGAGGACCTAGGGGATCGCCAGTGACGAGATGCCATGAGAAAGAGGAATTTGCTCGCGTTTTTGCGCGGGTGGAGTGCAAGTTGCGGCGATACGTCCAGTCCATGGTGCCAACCGCCAGCGATGCCGACGACGTGATGCAAGAGACCGCTATTTCATTGATGCGTAAGTTTGACCAATACGATCCCGAACTCCCCTTCTTCAATTGGGCGTGCCGGTTCGCTCAATTTGCGGCAAAGAAACATCACAGTCGCACGCAGGCCAACCGCCGTCAATTTTCCGATGCCGCGATCGATGCGATCGCGGACGATTACCCTCGCCATCAGCAGCTAGCCGTCGAACGTCGCAAAGCACTCAGCGATTGCATCAAGCATCTGAGCGACGCAGACCGTCGACTTGTCGAACTGCGTTACTTCAGCGACGAAACCGTGGACACGTTATCTCAGCGGATCGAAGAACCTGTCGCCCGACTCTATCGATCGCTTTCGCGAATCCGTAAAGCGTTAGCAAATTGTGTTCTCAAGAAAATGGGGACGGAGGAAATTGTATGAATTCCGACCAAGCCCCGATCGACAACAACGCGGTTCGCCAACAGATCGACGCTCTGCTGGACGGGACGATCGATGACGAATCCTTTGCCCAACTGGACCATTTGATCGCGACGAACCCCGACGCGCGACAGCTGTATCTGGACTATCTGCAAATCCATCAAGAGCTTCCCGATCTGCTCCGCGATGCCGACACCGATCATCTGGATAGTGTCACATGCGTGCCGAGTCATCTGTGCGATGACCTGGGGTTCTCTCCACAAACGACAGCCGGATCGGGACGGATGCCAGCGGTTCTCGCTGCCGCGATCCTCGTTCCGATTTCGCTAGTGGTTGGAATCTACGTCGGCGCGTTTACATCGATGCCAGCGGCAACAAATGACGTCGCCTCCGCTCAAGCCCCAGTTGCCAGTGAAGCTCATTTCACGAGTCTCGCTCACGCTAAGTTCTTTGGAGAGCTACCGCCGCAGATCGGTGCCTCCCCCACGCTCAACCGCGACTATCTGTTGATTCAAGGGATGGTCGAACTTGGATTTCCCAACGGTGCCACAGCAGTCATCCAAAGCCCCGCTTCATTCCGCGTCGAGGGGAACGAACTGTTAGCGCTCGACATCGGACAATGCAGCGTGCATGCCCCGCCGGGAGCTGAAGGTTTTAAGGTAGAAACTCCTGGCCTGAGCATCGTCGACCGCGGGACTCGGTTTTCGGTAAATGTTTCCCAGGCTAGCGAAACCGATGTGCAGGTGCTGGAAGGAGCTGCAGACGTCTACCAAAAAGCCGACTCCACACGCATTCAAGAATCCGCCTCCTCATCGCCACTCCGTTTGCGAGAGAAACAGGCGATGCGTTTTGCTACATCGAAGCTAGAAGATTCCGCGGCCGTTCCCTTCGATCGCAATCGCTACCAATACGGACTTCCCGATCGCGTCGTCTCGTACCAGGCAACGACATCGGACACCGGGCTCGCGCGGGGATTGACCAGTATTACGGTACAGCGCGACCAGCAGATCGAAACGATTCCGATAGATCGATTGATCCCGTCCCACGTGACCTGGTTCCACGCTCTTCCCAACCACGGCTATTTGGCGGGGGACGCCAAGCTGCCCAATCAGCGTGCGACCTTTGCTTCGGATCGATTCCTTCACACGGGAGTCATCAACATTGGAGGAAGCAGGGAACCGCTGACCTCCGATCCGGTGATGACGATCGATGAAGATGCGGAAAACTTTGGGACTCCTGGGATGGCGATTCAGTTCGACCGCCCGGTGCACAACGGTCCCGGCCCCGATGTTGTCCTGTTCGAGTTACAATTGCTGATGAATCCGCTGGAAGGAGACGCGTTTCACGTTAGTCCGCTGAAGTTCGAACAAGGATTACATTCTCACACCATCACCGGATTTGATCTAACGATGGAATCTCCCGAAGCGTTGGTGTTGGACAAAGTTCACTTGTTCAAGTTCAAACAGGTTCCACGTTCATTAGAACAATTAGAAACGCTTCCCTGCACGTCGCTTTTCCAAGGATTCAGAACACAGGCGATCGCTGTTGGAATCGATCTCTCCGATCTGGGTTATCCCGAGGGAGCGACAGTCGACGGACTGTTCCTACAAGATGATCTCGCGGACGAATATTATCTCGACCCTGTCTTCATCGCCGGACTTCCCGAAAAGATCCCACGGCAAGCGAGTCTCAAAAAAACAGCCCCCGTGCAAATCGACGACTGATGCGAATCGCATGCCTCCGATGTGATCACCATTTCAATCGAAAAGTTGATCCGTTGATGTCGACTCGAACGCAACAGTTTCCCGCCAACGCCCACCACGCCATCCCTAAGACTTTCGACTATGAACTCCATCCATCATTGCTTGTGTGTAATTGCGATATCGGTAGCGAGTGGTAGCGTCGTGCCGGCGATTGTCCACGCAGACGACGGCCCGGCTGCCTTTTGGGAATTTGGCCCCGAAGAAGCGACTCCGATTCGTCCCTTCGGCGGCATCCACCGCGACGTTCCTGGGCCTCGGCCGCCGACGTTCCCCGACTTCCCCGTCAACAACTCGGCTGTCAACTTCGATGGCAAAGGCTCTCGATTTGTCTTCGACGATCCGGGCGACGACAGTCCGTTCGACTTCGACAACGGAGATGAGATCACGCTGGAAGCATGGATCAACATTCGCGATCTCTCCGAAGGGGACCACGCCTACATCATCGGGAAAGGGCGGACCGGCAACCCCGGATTCTCGCGCGACAACCAAAACTGGGCGCTGCGAATTCGCGGCCTGCAGGGTGAAGCGAGGGTCAGTTTTTTGTTTGCCACCGTCCCGGTTGAACCGCAGCAACGGAACTGGCATCGCTACACGAGCCTGCAGGGGTTTCGGCCGCAAACGGGCTGGCATCACATTGCCGTCACGTATCGCTTTGGCGAACCGAAAACGATGCAAACGTGGATCGATGGCAAACAGGTTCCCGGGGTGTGGGATGCGGGGGGCCCGACCCGCAAAACGCCAGCGATCGACAACGATCAAATCTGGATTGGTTCGGCGCTGTCAGGCGCTGCGGGCAACAGCTTCCGCGGGGGACTCGATTCGGTCGGCATCCACCGAGTGATGCTCGACGAAAAGACGATGCAATCGCGTTACCGTCGTGTTGGCAAAGCGCCCGAGATGGAGTCGATCTCGACGGAGATGCCCGAGCTTGGCGAGTTGGAATCGGGCAAAGTGACAGTCACCTTTCACGAGGGTCTCCCCACGCACGATCGCTGGCTGTATCCCGAAGAAACACTCCCCGCAGCCGCTTCGACTTGGTCGGGGCGTGCCTTTTTGCTCGACCAGATTCCACTGAAGTACGACGACTGGGGAATCCGCACCGGCTGGAAAGCTCCCGTTCTTGTTCGCATGGCGGCCGACGTCACTCTGCCGCCGGGAGAGCACACGATTCTGATGCGTGCTCGCGGCATGGCCCGCGCCTGGGTCGACGGTCAACTGGTCACGATGTCCAAACCGCTGGTCGGCGCACCTCACGGCGAAGAACCGATGACTCCTGTCTCGCCACCGCCAGCGCCGGGCCATCGTCCGGCGTGGCATCGCTGCCAGGAAGCGACGGGGCAGGTGGAGATCACCGCGTCGAAACCGGTCCGCGTCGTGTTCGATGCGATGGCTGGCGGCAAGCGTTTCCGGCCCGAACCGGGGGAACTGACTCTGGCGGTTCGGCTGGAAGGGGACGAATCGTTTTCCGTCTTGCGCCCCGCCGGCCTCTCTGAATTTACATTTCCACTCACCGACACTGCGATCGAAGACGAACGGCGTCGGATCGAGCGGACGATGACCGCGCTGAACGATACGACGCGGCGGCAAGCTGCCGGCAACCAAGACACTTATTGGACCAAGCGGCATCAGGCGGCTCGCGACTGGCTCGCTGCGAATCCATCTCCCCCGGTTCCTCCCACGGATCAACCGACGCCGAATCCGATCGATGCATTTCTACAAGCGTCGATGCAGCGGGGCGATTCGACTCAGCAGAGTCCCACGGCGACGAAGCAGCACGCATTCTTCACAACCGTCCTGCCGATCCTGAAGAGCGAATGTTTTCGCTGCCATGGCGAGAAAGATAAAGGAGGGCTGTCGCTGGGGTCGCGGGAGTTGGCCGTTCGGGGCGGTGACTCGGGAGAACCGGCGATCAAACCAGGAGATCCGCACGCGAGCGAGTTGATCGTTCGGCTGCGCAGCAACGATGACGACATGCGGATGCCGCCGTCGGGCAAACCGCTCTCCGAAGAGAAGATCAAGGTTCTGGAAAAATGGATCAGCGACGGCGCCAAGTGGCCCGAACTGCAACCCGATACGGTCGCCATGGAATCAGCCGCATTGATCGGCGACTCCGCGTTCATCCGCCGCGCGTTCCTGGACACGGTGGGAGTTGTTCCCAGCGAAAACGACGTGAAGCAATTTTTGTCCGATACGTCACCCGACAAGCGAGAACGATTGATCGATCGACTGCTGAACGATCCCCGTTGGGCCGACAACTGGATGGGATACTGGTTGGATGTGCTGGCGGAGAATCCCACGATGATCAACGCCAGTCTCAACAGCACGGGGCCGTTTCGCTGGTATCTGTACGATTCGCTGCGAGACAACAAACCGATCGACCGGATGGTCTCGGAACTGTTGATGATGCGTGGCGGAGCCCACGACGGGGGAAGTGCTGGGTTCGCGCTAGCCGCTCAAAACGATTCCCCCTTCGCCGCAAAAGGGCACATCGTTGGGAACGCGTTTCTGGGAATCGAGATGCAATGTGCCCGCTGTCACGATTCTCCCTATCACTCGACAACGCAGCGCGACCTCTATTCGTTAGCCGCCATGTTTGCTCGCAAGTCACTGAGCGTGCCCAAGTCGAGCACGGTTCCCGCCGGATTTTTTGAGAAGTCCGACCGCAACTCGTTGATCAAAGTTACGCTCAAGCCGGGTGAGAAGGTAACGCCCGCGTGGCCGTTCGCCGACGTCACGGGAGCCAAGGACGACGAATCGCTGCAAGCGTTGATGCAGCGATCCGATGATCCTCGCGAAAAATTGGCGACGCTGATCACCGCTCCACAAAACCAACGCTTCGCTCAAGTCATCGCCAATCGCATTTGGCGTCGCTACATCGGAGCTGGCATCGTGGAACCGCCGCAAGATTGGGAAGGCAATCCCGCCAGTCACCCCGAACTGCTGGAATGGCTCGGCAAGGAATTGGTCGGACAAAACTACGACATCAAACAATTGACGCGTACGATCATGACGTCCCAGTTGTATCAACGCGAAGCGATCGGGCAGAACCGAGATACTGCGCCGGAACAACGCAGATTCGCGGCGCCCGATCGGCGACGTTTGACCGCCGAACAAATTGCGGATTCATTTTTCGAAGCGACAGGTCGCGAGATGGATGTCGAACCGATGACGCTCGATCCCGATGGCCGCGCCGCCTCGAATACTCGCAATTCGTATGGCAAGCCGCACCGCTGTTGGATGTTCGTCAGCAATTCCAACGAACGCGATCGACCAAGCCTGACACTGCCCCGTGCGGAGGCGGTGATCGAAATGTTGACAGCCTTCGGTTGGACAGCCGACCGCCAGGCCCCCAAGACCGACCGCGAGACCGAGCCCAACGTTTTGCAACCCGCGGTGATGGCGAACAGCACTCTGACGATCTCGTTGACCAAAGCTGCTGATGCGAGCCCGCTGGCCGATCTGGCGGTCGAGGCGCAGTCGCCGCGTGAGCTGCTGGATTCGCTGTTCTTGCGTTTTGTCAGCCGCCGGCCGACCGCGGCGGAGACTGAAATCTTCCTGGCTCCGCTGCGTGAAGGCTTCGCCGATCGGCTGGTTCCTCAAGACGAGATCGTTCCGCCTGAAGCACCGCCGCGATTGCCGCAGGTCACGTGGTGGAATCACGTTCGCAACGATGCCAACACCATCCAACAAGAACTCGCCAGCCGCGTGCTGCAAGGTCCGCCCGCCGATCCGCGGCTGCAGACTGCGTGGCGGCAGCGGTATGAGGATGTCGTCTGGAGCATCGTGAATCTGCGTGAATTTGTCTGGATGCCCTAACACACGTCCGCCAACCTTTCCTCTGCATCAATTGTTACCGAACTTACGGAAATATGAACATGGCCAAATCACCGACTTCCCCGTTGGGACGCCGACAGTTCCTCGCGACGGGAGCGACAGTTGCTGGGCTCTCAGCAGCCCCCGCGCTCGCCGCCGCGGGCCAGCAGGATCGCTTGCAAGGACAAGCCGAACATGTGATTTCGATCTGGCTGGGAGGCGGGATGAGTCAGATCGATACGTTTGATCCGAAGAGGAAGGGAGATCCCAAAAAGCAGACGCCGGGATCCTATTACGACTCGATCCCCACAGCGGTTGACGACGTCAGCGTTTGCGAACATCTGCCCAAAGTCGCCGCGATCATGGATCGTGTTACCGCGGTTCGCACGGTGCACCATTCCGTGATCGACGAACATGCCGCCGCGACCAATTGGATGCACGTCGGGCGGCCCGTCAGTGGAACTGTTGTCTACCCATCGCTGGGATCGATCGTCTCGCACGAGCGTGGCGCCATCTCCGAATCCGCACCTCCTTACGTTCTTATCGGTTATCCCAACAGCTCGCGAGGCCCGGGGTTCCTCGGTGCTCAACACAGTTACTTATACCTGACCGACACCGGCCGCGGCCCCACCGGTCTGGCCCGGCACTTGACGGTTTCTCGCGAACGCCAACAGCGTCGAGAGCAGTTGCTAGTTCAAGCCCGTCGCGCGCAACCGGAACTGGCAGACAGAGCGTTGCGAGATTATGACGCCGCAGCCGAACTTGGGCTGCGACTCAGCGGCCCCGATTTCATGCGCAGCTTTCAACTGGAGAGTGAACCGGCGGCGCTTCGGGAAGATTATGGAGGCGAGTTTGGGCAACGCTGTCTGTTAGCGCGGCGGCTGGTCGAACGGGGAGTTCGATTCATCGAAGTCTCTCACAATTTGAACTTCCTCAACGGCGCCGGCTGGGACGTTCACAACCGTGGAATTCTCGACCAGCACAAATTGATCCATGAACTCGACGACGCCCTTGCGACGCTTGTTCTCGATCTGGAAAACCATGGTCTGCTGGACAAGACGCTTGTGATGGTGAGCACCGAATTCGGGCGGCCACCTCAATTCGATAGCGGCGGCGGCCGCGGACACCAAGGTTCTGCGTTCACGTGCGTGCTTGCCGGCGGCGGTTTGAAACACTGCGGTGCCTATGGACAGACGAATGAGCTGTCGCAGGCAATTGCTGCCGATCCGGTTTCAGTCCCCGACCTGTTCGCGACAGTCCATGCCGCGCTAGGGATCGATTACTCCAAATATCTCTACAATGGCGATCGCCCGGTCCCAATCACCGACCAAGGGAATCCAATCGCCAAATTGTTTGGTTGATACACCGCCCCCATCGATGAACCCTCCTTGAAACGTTGACCACCATCCCCGAACGGAATCTGACAGTGCCTAGCTCGCCCACCACACAACCGTCCTCCCGTTTTCAAGGGATCGTCCCACCGATCGTCACTCCTTTGGCAGACGATGATCGCCTCGACGACTCCGGTTGTGAACGGCTGCTGGAACATCAGATTGAAGGAGGCGTTGATGCCATCTTTCTACTCGGTTCGTCGGGTGAAATCGTCAGCCAGAGTCACCAGTTGCGGGCGGACTTTGTTCGCAAGGCGTGTCGAATCGTCAACCAACGCGTCCCGGTCTTGGTCGGCATCACCGACAACTCGGTCGTGGAGACGAAACGCTTGGCTCAAGTGGCGGCCGACGCGGGAGCTGATGCCGTCGTCCTCACGACTCCGTTCTACTATCCCGTCGATCAAGCGGAGCTGAAAACGTTTGTCCAATCCGTCCTGCAAGGGATCGATCTCCCGTTGTTGTTGTACAACATGCCCGCCATGACGAAGCTCTGGTTTGCTCCCGAGACAGTTGCCGAGCTCGCTCAGATCGATCAGATCGTGGGGATCAAGGATAGCAGTCAGAACCTCGATTATTTCCGCCAACTGACGAGCCTGAAGTCCATTCGCCCCGACTGGACATTTTTGATTGGTCACGAAACGCTGTTGGCCGATTCGCTCCGCGTCGGTGGAACCGGCGGTGTGAACTTGGGAACCAATCTATTCCCCAAACTGTTCTCAAGCCTGATGCAAGCGCATCGGAAGAACGACGACGCCGCAGTGCAAGGTTTCCAAACAAAGATCGACGCTTTGGCCCCCATTTATAAAGTCGCAAACAGCTCCGCGCCGCTTCTGCCACTGATCGGGATCACCAAGACAGCCCTCTCGATTTTGGGGATTTGCAACGATCACCTGGCGCCGCCACATCGTCCCTGCACGCCCGAACAGCGACAGCAGCTGACCGTGGTGCTCGAGCAACTGAAGTCAACGCTTGGCGTCTAGCATGCACGACTTAGGAAACAGAGATCACAGAGTCTCCTCTGCATTTCTCTGCGAACTCGGTGATCTCGGTGGCTAACACGTCGAATCGCTTCGTTTAACCGCGGCGGCAACGCCCCGCGCGTTGGTGACGCTCGAAGCGCGGCCCGTTGGGCACGCGGTTAAACGATTTGCAGCCGACTCGAGGCTTCCCGAAGGGATTCAAGACGGTAGCCGGAGGTCGTCGCGAAGCGGCGCACCTCCGGATCGCGAGCCTCATTACGCAACACAATCCCAACGGGATTGCAGACGGTTCTGCGCCCTCGTCGGGGGCGACCAGCGATTGCGTGATCGTTTCCGGTGGCATTCGCTACGCTCAGACCACCGGCTACCTTCTGCGAGCCCTGCGGGATCTGGTTTTGCGGCAAACGCGTCGAACCGTATCGTTTAACCGCGTGCCCAACGCCCCGCGCGTCCATGAGGTTCGAAGCGCGGCCCGTTGGGCACGCGGTTAAACGATGCGTTTTCTTCTCGCGAAGAGTTTCCGTGCACCGGGCTACCGACCTCGTTCGCTATCGATGCCGCTGCGTTGCTGACGCGGTTCGACGGCATGTCGCCGAGAGATGAAAAATCGATGAAGACGCGGGCTCCCCTGGTCGTTGCGACGAGGAGCTTCGGATATTTTCAGCCCCCACATCTCCTCCTGTTGCGGCCCACCAGATTCCTCTCACTCGAAGGCGACTGAAAATAGTGGTGCCGAAGATCCGAAGACGCTAAACTCACCTCCACCACCTCGGGCAGCTCCGTAATTCCGCCAGAGGGAGAGAGATAGAGTTAGTGACAAAAACCACCGGAGTTCCCTAATGGCAAGCACGTTTGATGATCCGATCAGCTCTCCCACCCGTTCACCCGGTACGTTTGCGGCGCCGCGAGTGAAACCGAAGGAGCACGTGGCACGTGGCACCGGTTTCCATGCGATGGTCGGTTGGATTTTGTTTGGAATCGTCGGCCCGATCCTCGTTCTGCTGACCATCGTGGGGACGTATGGAATCGCCCTGATCGCTTGGTTGATCGCGTTGGTCAAATACAACCAACGAGCGAAGAAGGCCGAGGCGGTGTTGATGGGGAACGGAGTCAAAGTTGCTCCCGATCAGTTTCCCGCGATTTACGAATCGGTGGCGCGGATGGCGGGCCAGTTGGAACTCAAAACACTCCCAGATGTGTACATCATCGAATCGAATCAACAGAACGCTTTTGCGCTGAAGATCGGATCGAAACAGAACATCGTCTTAATCGATGACATCGTTTACGGAGCGTTGGACAACAACAATCCGGAGATTTTGGACTTCATCATCGGCCACGAACTGGCGCACCACGCGCTCGGACACACCGGACTGTTCCGCGGCATGATCTCCTCGCATTACAAAACATTGTCGCGTCTGGACGAATTCTCCTGCGATGCGGTCTCGGTTGCGATGCAGCAAAACCCTCAACCGGGACTCGACGCGATGACTTTGTTAGCCGTTGGCCCACGACTATACCCTCGCGTCGACAAGGCGAGTTTCGCCAAACAGGCTCAGCAAGTGGTGAGCAACAAATACAGCAAAAAAGCGGAATCGGCGATGTCCCACCCGCTACTGTTGCGCCGCTACGGAGCGATCGAAGCCAAGAGCTAACGACAAGACAAGCCCTGCGTCTCACGGTCGGGAGCAACGACCGGAAACGGCATCGGCTCCGGTCGTGTTCAATGTGCGTACACCGGCGGCGTATTTTCGATTCGCGGGAACAGCCTGTACGAAACTCTCGACGACGCCCGATACGGCTTCGTTTAACCGCGGTGGCAACGCCCCGCGCGTCCATGAGGTTCGAAGCGCGGCCCGATGGGCACGCGGTTAAACGATTTGCAGTTCCAGGGAACAGCCTGTACGAAACTCTTGACGACGCCCGATACGGCTTCGTTTAACCGCGGTGGCAACGCCCCGCGCGTTGTTTACGATCGACCGACGACCGACTTACGCGCTGCCGCTCCACGATCGTTCGAACCTTTCGATCGATATCGCTTTGCCGGTCTCTGGATCGATCTCGATCACCGCGCCGCATAACCGGACGTCTTTGCTGGCGACGTGGAAGAAGGTCGGGTTGAATGAGAGTGTCGTCTGCATCACCGGGTCGATCTCGCGGCCGATGATACTCTCGTACGCGCCACTCATCCCCACGTCACACATAAACGCGGTGCCGCCGGGCAGGATGCGAGCGTCCGCGGTGGGGACATGCGTGTGCGTGCCGAGAGCTGCGCTGACGCGGCCGTCCAGATAACGACCGAGCAGTTGTTTGTCGCTGGTCGCTTCGGCGTGCAGGTCGACAAAACGGACTTTCACGTTCTCGGGAATCTCCGCCAACACGCGGTCCGCAGCGGCGAAGGGGCAATCGACAGGACGCATATAGACGCGGCCCATCAGCGAGACGATGGCGACTTGGATCCCCGACGCCGTCTCCACGATAGCGAAGGTTTTGCCGGGAGCGGAGGCGGGGTAGTTGGCCGGTTTGACGATCCGCGGATCTTTCTGCAGCACCGGAATGATCTCGCGTTTGCGATAGATATGGTCACCCATCGTAAACGCATCGATCCCGTGGGCAGCCAACTTTTGGAATTGCTTGGTCGTCAGCCCCGATCCGTCGGCGGAGTTTTCCGCGTTGACGATCACTAAATCGGTCTGCAATTCGTCGCGTAGACCTGGCACCATCGCAACGCAAGCCTGCACGCCAGGCTTGCCGACGATGTCTCCTAAAAACAATAAACGCAAGGAAAGATCCTTCTCAATTCAAAAATGCCGGTCATTGGTCCAAGGCGTGGCTTTTTAGTCGCCGCCGCCGATATCTTGCATCAGACCGTCGTGCATCAATTGCGTTTCGGCCGATTCGTGCTTCTGTAACTTATCGGCAAACCGGTCGAACGCGACAGGGATAATGGTCGTCAAAGCGGCCAAATCGCGAACACTCAACAATTGTTCCGCTCTTTCGGCGATCGAATCGATCTCCATGTACAGGTCGCGATGCTGTTGCAGCAATTCGCCTGACCGACGCGCAAACGTCGGGCAGCAGAAGGCGGGGTCATCGAAATAACCGTAAGCCTCTTCGACCGAAAACTGGAACGCCAGCTTGTCGCGCAAGTCGGACAATCGACCAATAAACTCGAAACACTTTCCTTCCAGCGAGATCGGCAGGGAACACATCTCCTGCAACGCATGCAGCCCGTCCCAGAGTTCTTGATGCAAATCCTTCACGTCGGCCAAAAATGCCGGGTTGATGGTGACAGTCTTTGCTTTGTTAGAAACGCTCATACTAGAAGCTCCTGCGATCGAGAAAAGAATGGTGTCGGGCTACACTTCGAAGGTCCTGCGTCCACTGAATATCGCGACCATACGACCGGTCGCTTTCCATATGAAGTCTACCGAATTTTCGACCGTGATGCGAAGCAAATCCGCACGCGAAGCGAGGTAAAACGTTCATCTCAAGCGGCTTAACCGACCTACCGCACAACTGCTCAAACCGTTGCAAAAGAAACCTAATGGCAAAGAAAAAGCCCGCATCGGTCAGATCGACCGTGCGGGCAGCGATTAATGGGGTTCGGAAAGCTCGTCCTGAAAACAGCTGAAGGGGCCAGCGCCCGCCGTTATTTGATATCAATCCGCTCGATGTCGGTGAATTTTCCGATCGACATGTTCGCTCCGCCGATAAGGATTAACGAGCGTTTGTCTAGCGGAAGCATGACGTGGAAGAAGCGGCCCGGATCGCACTTGCCGACGATCTCCCACTGCTTGCCGTCGCTGCGGAGTCGTTGGATCGAGCCGTCGATCGCGGTGACATACAGTTGTCCCGCCAGCGAATAGGCGGCGTTGCCGAATCCGGTCATCGGTTTTCCGATCAGACTTGGCCCCTCGGTCCAGGTGTCGGTCTTGGGATCGTAGATGTCGGTCCGGGTACTCGTTTTCCCCTCGTGCCCCATGCCGCCGATCACGTAGATCTTTCCATCGTGTGCACTGACGCTGACAGCCCGGCGCTGGAACGGCGGAGTCGCAATCGGTTGCCAAGTCGCGGGGGATTTGCTGAGATCCATTTTCCAGGCGGTCTGATGCCACACGTTCTCTTCGGCATCTCCCATCGCCCAACCACCAGCGACGTAGACGACGTCTCCCATGATCGCTGCGCCGAGCGACGACCGCGGCTCGGGCAACGGCGCCAGGTCGGTCCACTTGTTTGTCGCCGGATCGAACTGGCTGACAGTCGCTTGCGAATGCAGATCGTGATCCTCGCCTTCCGCATTCATCGCGGTGAAGCCGCCGACGCGGATCAGTTTGTCGCCGTGAGCAACCATCGCCAAGCCTTGCATCCGCGGTCCGGCGGACAATTTTTTCCACTCGCTCGGTTGTTGTAGATCCAACGCCCACAACCGGTTCGATTGTTCGGCTGTCGAATACGAGTGAGCCGTGCCGGTGTGGCCGCCGTAGACGTACAGCTTGCCGCCAGCGATCGCTCCGCCGAAACTCGTCAGCTCCTCGGGCAAGTCGGCCATCTTGGTTGGGCTTACTGAAACCTGATCCTTCGCGGAAGTCGCTTCGCCAGCCAGCTGCCATGGAAAGGCAACCGTCAGATAGTGGGCGGCCCCTTCGAAGGCTTCGTCCTTCCATTTGCCCGTCTCCTGCTTGTCGGTGAAGCCAATTCGCAAGGCGTTGTATCCCAATTCCAGCTGCTCACCGGCAAAGACGACAGCGCCTTGATCGTCGGTCGTCGCCGAACCCTCTTCATCGCCGTCGTCGCAATAAAGTTTTACGTCGACCTCGGGCAACGGCTTGCCTTTAAATGTGACCACGACGCGGATCCCGTCTTCGTTCGGAATCAGGCTGGC
Source organism: Rosistilla oblonga (assembly GCF_007751715.1). Classification (NCBI taxonomy): domain Bacteria; kingdom Pseudomonadati; phylum Planctomycetota; class Planctomycetia; order Pirellulales; family Pirellulaceae; genus Rosistilla; species Rosistilla oblonga. Next base: position 5,391,155 of record NZ_CP036292.1, read on the forward strand.
GGCGAGATCGATTCCGGCGGGCGCGGATTTTGACCACTTGGCAGGATCGGTGTCGAGTATTTGTTGTGTGTAGTAGACCAGCTTGCTGCCACGCATCAGACCGTAGGTTTGCGAACCGACGATGCTGCCGCTGGCAGGAACTGCCGCTTCGGCTCGCAGACCGATCAGATCGTCGTTCTCGATCGGCTGCATCGACAACGCGGTTCGCTTGCCGTCGGCATCGAGATGTGCCAGCGGATATTCGGCGAGCGATTCGGGCAGATGGTACTGGCGGTCGGTGACATCTTCACCGAAGAACAGGATCGGATGTCGATCGTCGTCGATGGCGAGCCAAGGAAAGTGGGCCATCGCTTGTCCGCTCAAGATCACAAGCGAGACGAAGCTCAATTGAAGCAAACGCGAGAGGTTGATGTTCATTCTCTTCTCTTTCTTCCACGGTAGAGAGGTATCGGTTGATGTGTGCGGGGCGACGCGGCGTCGACCACAGTTGCGCCGCGACGATGGCGTCGCGGCAGTTTACTTGCACACCAGAGGGGAATCTGTGCCGGCTCCTCCATTGGAGACCGGAATCGGACCGAGCGTGGCTGGCTAGGGAGCAGAGCCCGCCAGAAGGGGGCCTGTATCTATCGCTTGCTGCGTCGTCGGATAGCCAAACGCTATTGAGAATCAGTTTCAATTGAATATACTGAGCCTCTGATTTGCGATCAAGGATTGCTCGCGAACATTTTCAAATTAGCGCAACACAAGCACCTGACGGTGGTTACGACGATGACAAACGATTCCGCCCCGCAAGATGATGCCGCCGCCAAAGAACAAGAACTGGCGGCGGCAGCTCTGAATCTTCCCAAAGTCATTCAGTTCAACGATCTCCCTCGCTGTGGCGACGAAGTTTGGATCACCAGCGATGGGCAACTCTATCGGCTGCGAAAAACCCGCCAAGGTAAACTGATCCTAACGAAATGATCCGTTCCTCCCGCACCAACCGGCCCTCTGCGGCCTGGATTTTCCCGTTCGTGGTGGCAGTCGAACGAGCGGGCGATTAGCTTATATCAGTCCCCATGCGCGCTTGATTCGCAGCCGGATCGCGCGATCCTTCCGGAACTGAAATTCTGCTTCCTCGAGACTGCCCCCAATGCCTTCGACCGACCTTTCAACCGCCCTTCCCCGTCTGCTCCTTTTCCTCGGATTGAGCCTGTCGCTGATCGCGACCGCCACAGCTCAAGATGCCGCCGACAAACCAGCGGCAGCGGCTACCGAAGTGAAGGAAAAAGCGGAAGCGTCCAAACCGCCAGCCGAAGCTGCGGAAAAGGAATCCAAACCGGCGGATTCGAAGCCAGCCGAAGCGAAGCCTCAAGAAAAAACGGAAGCGAAACCGGAAGACAAGCCCGAGGCGAAGCAGGAGAAGAAGGCTGACGAAAAGCCAGCCAAGCCGAAGAAGGAAGCTGAGCCGGCCAAGCCTGCGGCGGAGGAACCCAAAGTCGAAGCGAAGCCCGAACCGAAAAAAATCACGTCGTTGGGCTACAGCAACACACCCTTTATTCGCGGCCAACGCTGGAAGGTTCACGACATGAACCGCCCCCGCCCGCGAGCGATTGTGCCGGGGAACGCTTCGACTTATGACAAGCCAGGTACCGCGCCAAGCGACGCGATCGTGCTGTTCGATGGCAACAATCTCGACAACTGGGGCCAACTGTTGCCCGAAGATCCCGGATCGATCTATCAACCTCTGTGGTCGGTCGCAGATGGTGCGGTGACCGTCGTCCCCGAAACCGGGCACCTGCGTACGCTCGATACGTTTGCCGATTGCCAACTGCACATCGAATGGGCGTCGCCCGAAGTCGTTCAAGGTGCCAGCCAAGAGCGTGGCGACAGCGGCGTGTTGTTGATGGGCAAATACGAAGTACAGATTCTCGATTCGTTCAACAATCGCACCTTCGCCGACGGACAAGCGGGCGCGATCTTTGGCCAGCACCCGCCGATGGTCAACGCCTCGCGTCCCAGCGGCCAATGGCAGGTCTACGACATCGTCTTCGAAGCACCGACCTTCAAGGATGGCAAACTGGAATCACCCGCTTATATGACGGTGATCCATAACGGCATCCTCCTGCACCACCGCCGCGAACTTGTCGGAAGCGTGAAAGATAAAGAGCTGCAGCCTTATAGCGAAGATCAACCGGCCGGGCCGATCGTGTTGCAGAACCACGGCACTCCCGTCCGCTACCGCAACATCTGGATTCGTCCGCTGAACTGATCGGCGTCGACGCCGCGAAGAACATCTGCGGTCATCGCCACGATGGATGACCGATGATTCCCTTCCGCCGCTGTTCCTCGTCGAAGACGCGTTGCGGCACGATCCGGCGGAAATCTTTGGCATCGCCGCGGATCCCGGCGTTGATCAACAGCAGGCCCAGGCGGACGCTGTCCTTGGGAATCAGCGGCAACTCGGCGACGCCTTGGCCCAGCGAACCGATCCGGCCGCGAATGAAGATCATCGCGTCCATCATCGCTTCGCCAAGATTCATCCCCGCATCGCCGCCGATCACCAGCGTCCCGTGCAGGGCTCCGTGAGCCGCGTTGTGGCCGACGTCGCCACGGACAAAGACCTCGCCGCCACGCAGTGCCGCGGCGCATCCGTCCCCCGCGTTCCCGTAAACAGCTAGCGTTCCGCCGGTCATCGCCACGCCGACTCCAACGCCTGCATTGCCGTGAACGCGAACCGCCCCAGAGACCATGCTCTCGCCCAAACCGTCGCCCACCGAACCGGTCACGCGGACATGAGCCAAGCGATTGAAAGCCAACGCATAATCGCCCAGCGTTCCGCGGACGTTGATCCGCCACGGTTTGTCCAACCCCATCAATAGATTGTCGCCACCACGGGCGCGGCGGAGTTCGATCGATGGCGTTTCGTGATCGATCGTTTCGGGCATTTCGACAGCACGCAACCGCTCGAGAACCTCGCCGGCGTCCAATTCAGAAATGTCGATCGTCGCCAACGATTCGCTCTTTGCCTCATCCGACACGACTGAATTCCTTTGAAGAGTTTGATTGCTCACCTATTGTTGCTGATCGGCAACCACAAGGGTATCCCAACTGCAAAGCCCCGCCGATTCAAACCGACAAACGGAATTGGCCCGGCCGCTGCAAAACGGCTACAATAAAGCTCCTTCCTGCCTTTACGAAAGCCAGCCGCTCGATCGGGGTTCGCCCGGCTGCCGGTTTTCGCCTGCCTCCCCCCCTCCGCACTGGTATCGAGATGCAAGCTTCCAAGCTCTTGCTGGCGCTGACGTTTGTCGCACTCTGCGGCCAACCTGCGGCTGCTGTCGATTATCTGACCGACATCAAACCGATGTTGGAAACCAAATGTTACTCCTGCCACGGAGTGCTGAAACAGGAAGCCGATCTGCGGCTGGAAACGCGGGCGTTGATGCTGGAAAGCGATTCGATCGTTCCCGGCAACGCGGCGGAAAGCCTGCTGTTTGAACGCGTCTGTTCGCCAGATGACGACCGCATGCCGCCGCCCGAAGATGGAGCGGCTTTGAAACCGGCAGAGCTTGCGTTGCTGAAAGCTTGGATCGATGCCGGGGCGATCGCACCGGACGAACCGACGCCGGTCGCTCCCGATCAACATTGGTCGTTCTTAACTGTCGAGAAGCCGCCGACTCCCAAACTCTCCGGCACCGTATCGGACATGGCGATCGCAAATCCAATCGACAGCTTCCTGCAAGCTCGTCGCGAGGCGTTGCAGTTGAAGGTTCAACCGCCGGCTGACCGTCCGCTGGCGCTGCGACGATTGTATCTGGACCTGATCGGTTTGCCGCCGACGAGCGAACAGCTGGCCGACGAGCGTCCCTGGGATCAGATCGTCGACGAATTGTTGGCTAGCCCCGAACACGCACAACGTTGGGCTCGGCACTGGATGGACATCTGGCGTTACAGCGATTGGTACGGGCTGGGAGTTCAGCTGCGCAACAGCCAAAAGCATATCTGGCACTGGCGCGACTGGATCGTTGAAGCGCTGCAAGCCGACAAGGGCTACGACCAGATGGTGATGGAGATGTTGGCCGGGGACGAACTGGCCCCGAGCGATCCCGACGTCCTTCGGGCCACAGGATTCCTGGCGCGGAATTATTATCTGTTCAATCGCACGACTTGGCTCGACAGCACGATCGAACATACCGGCAAAGCGTTCTTGGGGCTGACGCTCAATTGTGCCAAGTGCCACGACCATAAATACGATCCGATCACGCACGTCGATTATTACCGGATGCGAGCGATCTTCGAACCGCATCAAGTGCGGCTGGATCCCGTCCCAGGCGAAACCGATTTTGAAAAGGACGGTCTGCCGCGCGTCTTCGACGACCACCTGCAAGCCGAAACCTTCCTGCACCTGCGAGGCGACCCGACGAAGCCCGATCCCGATACCGAGATCACGCCGGGCGTGCCCGCGTTGTTGGCCAGTTTTGCGCCACCGGTCGAGCCCGTCGAACTGCCAGCCTGGGCTTACGCTCCCGGTTCCCGCGACTATGTCGCCCGCGATCAGCTAGCCGATGCGAAGCAGCGGATCGTTGCTGCCGAAGCCGAATTGCAGGCCGCTGAACAGAAAGCGGCTCAATTGCCCAAGACTCCCGAACCAACCAGCGAGGCCGACGACGAAACCGAAGTCGCGGCGATTGAAGAGTCGTTCGATGCGCTCGATCCCAAGCGATGGGAACTTGTCGGCGAGGGCTGGCGATTCGAAGAGGGGAAGCTGCTGCAGACGATCAGCGGCCGCGACAGCCACTTCCTGCATTTGCAGACGCCGCACCCGCGCGACTTTGATCTGACCTGCCAATACACAACCACCGGCGGCGACACCTACAAATCGGTGATGTTCCGATTCGATGATTCAGCCGACGGCAAGTTCAATAATTATGTCTACAGCAGCGCCCACGAACCGGGGCCGAAAGTCCAAGTCGCTTACGCGCGGGAGGGGAAGAGCAACTATCCCGGCGCGGGACGCGTGTCGCGACAGATCGCTGTCGGCAAAGAATACAAGCTGCGAATCGCCGTTCGCGATACGCTGATCAACGTCTGGCTGGACGATGAATTCCTGTTGGCGACTCATCTGCCCGAGCGGCGAGAGTCCGGCCGGTTTTCGATCTCGGGTTTTGATGCCACGCTGGCCCTGAATCACCTGACCCTGGCACCGTTGGCGGCCGACACAAAGCTTCAAGCAGCGAAGGGGAAAGCCCCCGCAACGCCTGCCACGATCAAGCAGGCTGTCGAAATCGCCGCCGCCAAATTGCAGGCCGCTCGCGCTGCCGAAGCTTCGCTGACCGCAACGATCGCCGCCGATCGACTGCGATTCGCCGAGGATGCCGACGAAGCCGCAACGACCGCGGCGGCGTCGATCGCAGCGCTGCGTCAGGCGCAGAATTTGCAAGCCACCGCGGAATACGAACTGCTGCTCGCTGGCGAGGATGCGAATAAACGCAAGGCCGCGGAAGCGAAGCGAACGAAGGCGGAAAAACAACGACTGGCGGCCGAAGCTGGCAAAGGAAAATACAAATCGGTCCGGGCGTCCAAGAAAGCTTTAGAGACTCCCGCGCACAACGATTCGTATTACGGGGCAACCTACCCTTCGCAAAGCACCGGCCGGCGGCTGGCACTTGCTCGCTGGATCACCGATCGCAAGAATCCGTTGACCGCGCGGGTGGCGGTCAATCATCTCTGGGCTCGGCATTTCGGGACGCCGCTGGTCGAATCGGTCTTCGATTTTGGTCTGCGTGCGAAACCGCCGGAGCATCTCGCGCTGCTCGATTACCTGGCGGCTGAACTGATGGAATCGGGCTGGAGCATGCGGCATCTGCATCGCATGATGGTGACGTCGCAGACTTACCAATTGTCGGCGTCGACAGTCGATGCCGATGCGACGACGCTGGCGGCCGATCCGACCAACGCCTTCTATTGGCGGATGAACACGCGGCGGATGCAATCGCAAACCGTTCGCGACAGCTTGCTGCATCTGGCGGGCGAATTGGACCTGACCGCGGGCGGGCCGTCAGTCGATCCGGGTCCGAAGAGTCGACGTCGCAGCCTGTATTTCAAACACTCGCGCGACCAGCAAGACAAATTCCTGTCGATGTTCGACGATGCCGATCTGCTGCAATGTTATCTCCGCAACGAGAGCATCGTGCCACAGCAGGCGTTGGCGATGGCCAACAGCGAACTGTCGCTGACGATGTCCGAAAAGATCGCTCAACGGATTGGTGATGCGACCTCCGATCCGTCGCTCGCCAGTTTCATCGATCAAGCGTTCCTGACGCTGCTGGCGCGGTTGCCGGCCGATTCGGAGCGACAGGCGTGCGCCGATTTCTGTCGCCAATTGGTCGATCGATCGACGCTCGAATCCGCGGCGGAGCGCGATGTCCGTGCGCGACAGCGATTGATCCACGCGCTGCTGAACCACAACGATTACATTTCGATTCGGTGAGAAAAATGGCTGCCAATAAATCGCAATTCGATTCACAAATGAACGATCCACACAACCGTCGCCGCTTCCTGTCCGGAGCCGGCTTGGGACTCGGGTCGATCGCCCTCTCATCGATGCTGGCCGACGAAAGGCGAGCCAACGCGGCGGGGCTGCATCTGCCCGACGGCCGTCCGCATTTCGCTCCCAAAGCCAAAAACGTGATCTGGTTGTTCATGCGTGGCGGTGTCAGCCACATGGAGAGCTTCGATCCCAAGCCGATGTTGAACAAGTTCGCCGGCAAGTCGATCGATGAAACGCCGTACGCCAACGTTAGCGATCCCGAATTGCTGAAACGGGTGCGGGTCGTTGTCGTCAACGATGCCAACGGCCAGCAACGCAAGCAACTCTATCCGTTGCAGGTCGGTTACAAGGCGTACGGGCAGAGCGGGATCGAGGTCAGCGATTGGTTCCCGCACATCGGTTCGTGCATCGACGATATCGCCGTCGTCCGTTCGATGTGGACGACCGACGATAATCATGGCGCTCAGGTTCAATTCCATTCCGGACGCCACATGCTCGACCCTCGCGTGCCGACGATTGGGGCCTGGATCAATTACGGCTTGGGAACGTTGAACCAGAACCTGCCGCAATTCATCAGCATGGGGCCGCGGTTCTTCGACCGTCGCGATGGGCATTACCTGGGGCCGGCTTACGATGCAGTCGAATTGAAGGTCGACCCGAGCAATCCGCTCGACTACGCCTCGCCGCAACGAGCGGTGACGCCGACGGAGCAGCAGATGGGGTTTGATCTCGTCAGCCAGCTAAATCGGCTGAGCGATTCTCGATACCCACGCGACGCGGCGATGGAAGCGCGAACCAAGTCGTATGAACTGGCGTTCCGGATGCAGACCGCGGTTCCCGATGTGATCCGTTTCGACCAAGAGACGCAAGCGACCAAGAACCTGTACGGCTTGGACCAACCCGAGACGCGGGCCTTTGGCGAGCAACTGCTTGCCGCCCGGCGATTCAGCGAACAGGGCGTCCGATTTATTCAGATCATGCACGGCGGCGGAGCGGCCGGCGCGTGGGATCAGCATTCGAATCTGAAGGCGAAGCACAGCCAGTTGTCGATGCAGGTCGATCGGCCGATCGCGGGACTGTTGAAGGATCTGAAGCAACGCGGAATGCTAGATGAAACGCTCGTTGTGTTTGCCACCGAATTCGGCCGCACTCCCGGTTCGCAAGGGAGCGACGGACGCGATCACCATCCCTACGGCTTCAGCGTTTGGATGGCGGGAGGCGGAATCAAGGGAGGCGTTGCCCACGGGGCGACCGACGAGATCGGATTCCATGCGACCGAAAACCCGCACTACGTGACCGACATCCACGCCACGATCATGCACCAATTGGGCTTGGATTCGCACCGCATGGAAGTCGCCGGGCACAAGCGGCTGGAGCAGGACTTTGGCCACGTGATACACGACATCTTGGCGTAACGCGTGCCACGCTTGACGGGCCTAGACCGGAAACGATTTGCCTTCGAGTTTTTCAACCGCTTCGCGAATCGCGTCGGGAACGGGGACCGGTTTTTGTTGAGCGAAGTTGTAGAGCACGACGTCGCAGGTCGCCTGAGCCGCCGGGACGCCGGTCGCTTCATCGACGATCAAACACTCCAGCGACACGCTGCCGATCGAAACGCGACAGACGCGGACGCCAACGGCCACGTCGCCGGGAAAGTTCAGCTGGCGAAGGTACTTGCACTGGACCGAGGCGACGATCGCTCCGGTGCCGCTATCGCGCGAGACGACCTCCACGCCAACCCGCTCGCCGTAGAGACAGCGAACGTGTTCGAACCACTTCATGTAGACCACGTTGTTGACATGCCCATAGGCATCCAGATCGCCCCATTGGATCGGAATCCGGACGACGATGGGAAAGTCTTGTAGCGCTGTCGGTCGTTGAAATTCGGTGGAGCTCAATCGTCTACTCTTCTTCCCGCGGCATCGGTTCGCCACATTGGTTGCAGTATCGCGCGTCGGACGGTTGATCATCGCGACCGCAGCGTTGGCATGTTTTCAGTTCGTCATCTTCATTTTCATCGGCGAGGGCTCGATTCCCCAATCGGTCGCGAGCATGCACCGTCTCGCTCAACCGAGCGGTGACGAAACCTGTCGGCACGATGATCAAACTGTACCCCAACAAAATCAAGACGGCACTGATAATCTTGCCCGCGGTCGTCTTGGGAACGACATCGCCATAACCGACGGTGGTCATCGTCACGATCGCCCAATACATCGATTGCGGGATCGAATCGAAACTGGAACTGGGGGCGCGATTGTTCAAGTGGTCGTCGAAGTTTTCGACTTGGTACATCAACGTTCCGCTGAGCGTGACGGCGATCACGACGGTGAACAGAAAGACGACGATCTTGCCGCGAGAGTCCCAGATGCTGCGGTACAAGACGTCCGCTTCGCTCATCAAACGCAGCAGCTTCAGAACCCGAAACACCCGCAGCAATCGGATCGATCGGACCATCGCAACCGAAGCGAAATGGCTGCCCGCCAGATAGAAGATGTAGGTCGGCAGGATCGAACAGAGATCGATCAGCCCCCAAAAACTGAACATGTAGCGTTGCGGTTTCCGCACGCAGCTCAGCCGGACCAAATACTCGGCGGTGAACAGGATCGTGAACGACCACTCCAACGCCTGGAAGTACCATGAGTATCGATCGGCCACGCTGCTGACCGTTTCCATGCTGACAACGGCCACGCTGACCAGAATCGCGATCAACAGCCCGATATCGAACAGCTTGCCCGTCGGCGTGTCCGATTCGAAGATGATGATGTAGAGTTCGCGTCGCCAGCCCGACGCCGGGCATTGCAAACGGCGTTCTTGGCGAGTGAAATGATCGTGAACGTTCATGCAGGCCAAAGCTTCTTCGGTTCGGCGCCTATGTTGGTTTTTCGATGCAACGGTTTCCGGTATCATCGAATCGCGGAACGACCACTTTACAAACTCCCGATGTCGCCTCAAACCACGTGATTGCGCGAATGGCCCGATTAAAGCTGATTCTTGTTGTTTCGTTCCTGCTGCTGCTGGTGATTATCGCCTACCTGAACCGCGGCAAAGTTGCCCTGAATCTGCTGTTTTCCGAGTTTGAAGTCCCCGTCACGATCCTGATCTGCGTCACGGCGCTGATCGGATTTGCGGTGGGAGTCGTGTTTGGGGCGAGAATCCCGCGAAAGTTGAAAGTCACCGGCGTGCCAGCCGATTCCAAAAACTCGGCCAAAGCGAAGTAGCAGCTCTCCCGACCGGCCAGCAGAGCCTCGATTCACGAACAATCGCGTTTCCCCAGAGATCGATCCGCCGGCGAGTTATCGGGCGTCGGCGGGGCTGACGACATAACAGCAGCTTGGCACCCAGCGCCGCGTCGATCGCTGAACCAGTTGGTATTTGCAATCTTCGATCACTTGCAAAACGACGTCGTCGGGGACAAACAGATTCTGCACGCCAAACACGACGCGGCCGTGAGGCGACAGAAAAGCGGGTGCCTGGTTCAAGAACTCGCGAAGTACCTGGGTCCCGTCGTGGCCGCCGTCCCAAACCTGATCGCCGTCGACTCCCAGACGCTTGGTCAATTGAAGGTCTTGCCCCTGCTGCGACGGAACGTAGGGAACGTTGAAGAAGATCACATCGTACCGACTCTCGGCATCGACACCCGAGAAGAGGTCGCTGACGACAAACCGCGTCGACACATCATTTGCTTCAGCCACCAGCTGCGATGATTCCACTCGCGCTGTCGAGCAATCGGCGCCATGCAATTCGACGTGACATTGTTTGGCGACCGACAGTCCGACCAATGCCGCTTGCCCGATCCCCATCTCAAAAACGGCGGTGTCATCGGGAGTGAGCGTGTCGCAAACGGCTTGCCGCAGCGCCACGGTCGTCGGATCGAAACTGACATCCACCTCGGCGGGAACCTTCACGCCAAACAACTGCTTGATCAGCCAGTGGTTCGAACGAACCATCGCCAAGATCGGATGGGTGACTTCGTAAACCATTGACTTCAAATCCATCGATCACCCTTTCCGCAGACGACACATCCCCAAGTGGGGACTAAAAACAGCTGATAATAGTCGGTTCGCACAACCAGCACAGCGCCTGACGCTATCGATCAGCAATGCAGCGCCTCGGGCCGTTTTAAGCACACGCAACGACACCAGATCCTCGCAGGCCAGGCAACGCCCTCTCGGGAACGAGATCTGCTTGATTCGAGTTCAACAATTTTGGAATTTTCTCGTTTCCAACTGGGGCTTAGCGTCGTCGCGAGCGTCACAGAACGGCTGCCTGGGGGCGTTATCTTCCACAGCGAAACCGGGATTGGCACGGCACCATCAGTTAACTTGATCTTCACCAAACGAAAGCCCGTTCCTCACAGTCGCAAGGTACTTTGCCCGTGCTTTTTGAAGTTGTACCCATCGAGATGCGGTACCCGCGTCGGCCGCTGTCGCCACGCAGACTTCGATCCATTTGATACAAAACCGGAGCAAACCCCAGTGTGCTGTTTACAACAGACTTCAACCCTCTCAGTTCGTTCGAACCGCCGTGGCTTCACGTTGGTCGAACTGTTGGTCGTGATCGCGATCATCGGAATCCTTGTCGGCTTGCTGCTGCCAGCGGTTCAAGCGGCGCGTGAAGCGGCAAGACGAATGCAGTGCCAGAACAACATGAAGCAACTCGGTTTGGCGTTGCACAATCACATGGACACCTACGGCTCGCTGCCACCGGGACACGTCAACTTCGACACGACCGACAATCGTTTTAAGACCGGTGGCTGGCAGCACGGACAACAACAACTGGGCTGGCACTGGCTAGCGCTGTTGTTACCCTATGTCGAACAACCCGCTCTGTGGGAACAAGTTAAGGTCTGCGACGAAGCGATGGCGAGCACGTCCAACCCGTGCGATCACTGCGAATACATGTCCAGCAACGCTCACTTCGGACGCGAGCAACTGCCTGCGTTCTCGCGCTGCCCATCGGCGGTCAAACTTTCGAAGCAATTCAGCGATGGTGGCTACGGACTCGAAGCTCTCGGCAAAGGGAGCAACTATGCCGCCAGTTGGGGCTCGGGGAACATGCTCTCCTGGGAATCTCCCAGCACTCGCGGTGCCTTTGGGACCGTTTACCTGCCACAAAGCAAAGTCTATTCCGCCAGTGGCACGTCGAACAAATTCCAACACAACAAGGGAATGGGCAGCCGCGACTTCACCGATGGAATGAGCAACACCGTTGCACTCAGCGAGATCATCGGCAGCGATGGGCTGAGCGGAACGTCGAGCCCCGACATTCGCGGCGTCTGGATGTCGCCAGCGATGGGAGCAACCGTCTTCTCCGCTTTTCTGAATCCCAACTCGCGTGAGCGGGATGTGATCGCAGCGTGCGACGAAGCGATTCCAGATAACAAGTTCCCGCTGTTGGCTTGCACCGAAGAACGCGATACCGAAAACGTTTACGCTGCGGCAAGAAGCTACCACGCGGGCGGCGTCAACACCGCGATGGCTGATGGATCGGTTCGCTTCTTCTCCGAAACGATCGACAACGTCGGCGTTTGGCGTCCGCTGAACACCGCTCAGAACGGCGAAGTCGTCAACCAATAAACGATCGACCGCGAACGTTAAACCAATCGATAAGCTCGCCTTTCCCGATCGAGGAGAGGCGAGCTTTTTTCGTGTTCCGGTTCGCCCGTATGTCGAGCCGCCGATTCAACCCGATCGACTCGCGCCGAATGATCGACGCGAGCAGAACTTCTCACAACGCGAACCGCGTCTACTGGCAAGCCTTCAGCGGTTCGGATTCGTTCACCGAACCATGGATGTCGAGGAACTCGATCCTTCCCGATTTGACATCGTACAAGGCGCCAACCAACTTGACAGTTCCTCCGTTGACAGCGTTGCGGATCACATCGCTGCGGCTCAGGATCTCTTCCCCCGTCCGTCGGACGTTCTGCTTGGCGACCTCATCGACATACGCCTCCAAGGCTTCCTCGCTCATCTGATCCAGAGCCTTGGGATCGGCTCCGTCGACGCTGTAAGCAATCTCATCGACGATCGACTGCAGATGCTGGCATCCTGTCACCGACATCGCGTCTTGCCCGTTGGCGACCAAATTGACCGCGGCAGTCACCGCACCACAGCGAGTGTGGCCCAGGACCGCAACCAACTTAACCCCCGCCACGCCCACGGCGTATTCGAGGCTGCCGAGCGATTTGGTACCAACAACATTTCCCGCCACGCGGACGCTGAAGATATCTCCCACGCCGAGATCGAAGACAAGTTCGGTGGGAACCCGCGAATCGATACAGGACAAAATCGCCGCCAGCGGGTTCTGGCCTCCCGAGGTCGCATTGACCTGTCGTCCCAAATCGCGATTCAACCGCGTGCCATCGACAAAGCGACGATTCCCTTCGCGGAGAAGTTCGATCACTTGATCCGATGCAACTCGGTCTTGCAATTCGCGGCTGGAATAATCGGCGAACTGAACCTCGTCCTGCAGTTGATACTTCGCCCGAAAGCCCTTCAAGCTGACCGTGATACCTCGCGCCGGACCGACGTTCTCTTTGAAGTCGCGGATCAAACTCAAGACATCCGGATCGATGTAATCCGAATCCGATGCGTCGATCAACAGATTGGTTCCACGTTTGGATTCGTTCAAGATCCGTTCGATCGCCGCGCGGTTCAAGAAGCTGACCTGGTTTGCCAATTCGATATGCGTGATATCGCCGGCCAGATGCGTTTCGACGATCCGGCGGATCGGGCTGCGAAGGTTACTGTTCAAAATAAACAGCACGCTGACCGCCAAGCCGATCAAGATTCCGACCAACAGATCGGTAAAGACGATCGCAACGACGGTGATGATAAACGGCAGGAACTGGTAGCGTCCCTCGTCCCACATCTGCTTGAACAGTTTAGGGCTGGCCAATTTAAAACCGGTCACCAACAGAATCGCAGCCAATGCCGACAGCGGAATCATGTTCATGTAACGCGGCAACAGTGCAACGCTCAACAACAGCAACACGCCATGGAAAATAGCGGAGAGTTTTGTCTTCGACCCTGCACCAACATTGACCGAACCGCGAACGACAACCGACGTGACCGGCAGACCACCGATCAAACCACAGGTCAAGTTACCGCAACCCTGCGCGATCAACTCGCGACTGGAGGGCGAATTGCGTTTTTCGGGATCCAGTTTGTCGACGGCTTCCAGATTCAAAAGCGTTTCCAACGAAGCCACCACGGCAATCGTGATCGCTGCGATATAAACCGCCGGGTTCACAACCTGGGTGAAATCGGGCAGTCGCAAAAAGCCAACGAACTCCGAAAAACTACCGGCGATCGGAATCTGAACCAAGTGGCTTGCGGTGATCGACCATTCCTCACCCATCCCCTGGAACCACATGCTCAAACCAACGCCCAGAAAGACGACGATCAGCGGGGCGGGAACAAGTGAGTTTTTCAGCTTGGGGATCCGGTCCCACACGACCAACAACGCAACAGACAATAGACCGACGACCATTGCGCCGATGTGGATCTCGCCAGCGACAAGCGTCAACAATTCGGAGAAGGTGTTCTCTTGATCGGGCTGTTGAAACGACATCTCCCCCTCGGGATCGGTGTCGTGACCAAAGACGTGAGGAATCTGTTTCAGGATCAGAATGATACCGATCGCAACCAACAGCCCCTTAATGACGCTGGAGGGGAAAAACGCCGACAGCGCGCCCCCTTTGGCGATACCAAATCCGATCTGGATCAAACCGGCGATCGCAACGGCCAACAGGAAAGCTTCGAACGAACCGAGGACCGCGATCTGAGCGGCAACAATCGCTGTCAAACCGGCGGCCGGTCCGCTGACACTGGTGTGAGAACCGCTGATCACAGCGACCACTATCCCACCCACGATTCCCGACAACAGACCTGAAAACAGATCGGCTCCCGAAGCCAACGCGATGCCCAAACACAATGGCAAGGCAACCAAAAAGACGACCAGCCCGGCGACGAGGTCACGGGCAACTGTAGAAGGTGAAAACAAGTTAGTATTCTGAGGCATCGACGTACCGTTTCTGTAATGAATTCTTTTAGCAACAATCGTTGCGGAGCCCGAGCGAGAGCCGAGCGCACCGCGATAAACAGTGCGCCCACGCTAGCGACAAGCGCAGCAATTCTTTGGACAAAGCCATCCCAACCATTCACCCGATACCTATCAACGGAACGGTAGCGTGAATCGATTATCGCGATTGCACGAAGGGGGTTCAGACGACGTGAGAACAAACAGAAAGCGGAGCTAACACCGCATCGGTGCTAAGAGGCCATTGGCAATTCGATGTCCGTCAATCGGCATAGGACGAGCGATTGCACGGAGCGTTGACCAGCGGGCGGGAATCGACAAAACCGCCGCTGTCACGCGTTGAAGCGGGCGCGACGCTCGCTCGCGACGCTGCGAAGAACAAGCGACTCGCTCTTCGACCTCTTCGGTTTCGACCGGCCGCTCTTTGCCAAACAGCGAACGCGACGTCGACATGGTCAGTCCCAAGCTTGGCAATGCAAGCAGGACCAACATGATGCACGGCATCATTCCGTCAAGTCGTCCGAGGCGGAAACGGTTTGGCATGGGAATCAAAATGCAGGTGCAGCAGACAGGTGACACGAAGAGGAACTTCGCGCTCTCCGCTCATTTTAGCGGGCCGGCAAGTGTTGACAAGTTCTCTTCCGGCGTCGCGGCAAGCGTCAGGCTTGGTATTTCGTCGACCACGACACTCCATTTCGTGAACTTTTCCTAAGCATTAAGCCCGATTGGACCGCCCTGTCGACGGCTGCAAGCAACAATCGTTTTCCCACCAGATTTCACCAAGACTTCACCATATAAACCAGCATCGCCCTGCCTCAGCTCCTTCCAATCTGAATATCCCGGCTGCGTCCTTCCATCGACAATCGATGCCATCTCTGAAATCCAACGAATCCGACCGAGCAAAACTACGGATACGTGGACTCCCTTAAATCAGGGTTACAGTTTCCGCAGGCCCCATCTAGAATTGGGGAGCACATTTCCCGGTCCCTTTGGTTGGACGATGTGCAACTCGATTTTGCTAGCTTGCCTACCCCTAAGCCCTCATACCGATCCGGCACCGTCCGCCGCTTGCGAGCACATCGCAACGCCGTAAACCGTGCCGGTCTCCCGCTACACAGTTGCCACCACACATGAAACCACACGACGCGCAACCCGATCGACGCAATTTCCTCCAGCATTCACTGTTAGGCACCGCGGGAGCCGGGATGGCGTTGGCATCGACCTCACACGTCACCGTCGCTGCCGAAACGCAAGGGGAAGAGAGCCCCGACGCCACGATCACCAACCGTGTCGATGTGCTTGTTGTTGGGGGCGGAACCGCTGGAACGATCGCAGCGATCCAAGCCGGCCGCGCCGGCGCGAAGACGATGCTTGTCGAACGTGGCAGCCAATTGGGCGGAACGATGACAACCGGCGGCGTCGCGTTTCCGGGACTGTTCGACGCCTGGGGCAAACAGGTGATCGCGGGGATCGGTTGGGAATTGGTCCGCGAGAGTGTCGAGCTCGACGGCGGCCAACTGCCTAATTTTGCCAAAGTGCCGCAGCGACACTGGCAGAACCAGGTCTACACCAATCAATTCCTGTACGCGATTCTTGCGGAAGAGAAGTGCCACGAGGCGGGCGTCGAACTGGCGTATTACGAATTCCCACAAGCCGCCAAACGCGTCGCCGATGG
Organism: Rosistilla oblonga; assembly: GCF_007751715.1. Classification (NCBI taxonomy): domain Bacteria; kingdom Pseudomonadati; phylum Planctomycetota; class Planctomycetia; order Pirellulales; family Pirellulaceae; genus Rosistilla; species Rosistilla oblonga. The sequence continues at coordinate 5,407,402 of NZ_CP036292.1, forward strand.
CTGGCAAGTCGATTGCGTCGGCTTCGGCACCCAACGCCGGATCCTCTGTAAACAGATCATCGATTGCACCGGCGGCGCCGAAGTTGTCGGCATGCTCGGATTCGACCGACTGCGGGAAGAGGTGCGGCAGCCCGGTTCGATGCTCTTTAAAATCGGCGAAGAACATCAACCCGGACGCGAACAAGTCCATCGCCTGTACGTCCACGGAGCCGATTCGAGCAACTCGCGGACCGTCACCCAAGCGAACCTAACGGGCCGCCGATCGGTCCTCGCCAAGGTCCGTGCCGAGAAGAAACGGCTGATGCATCTGCAGCCCGAGACCGGGTTCCGCGAGAGCTACCGGATCGTTGGCGAGACGATGGTCACCGTCAACGACTACACCTCCGGCCGCCAGTTCGACGACGCGATTTCGAACGCCTTTTATCCAGTCGATCTGCACACCAAGACGGGCGTCCGCCCTAAACCGCTGAAGCCGGGGACGGTGCCAACGATCCCGCTGGGTGCTCTGATTCCGAAGGGAAGTCGCGATCTGATCGTTGCTGGCCGCTGTCTGTGCAGCGATCAATTGGCCAACTCCGGCCTGCGAGTTCAAGCCTCTTGCATGGGGATGGGACAAGCCGCGGGTGTCGCCGCGTCGTTGGCCGCCCAAACCGGAACGACGCCGATGGAAGTTCCGCTGGCCGAGATCCACAAAGTGCTGCGCGAGCATGGTGCCATCATCCCCGGCAAGGCCTAACCGCGATGCGCCGCAGCTTTGTATCGTTGATGACCGCGATGACCTTCCTGGTGATTGCGGTGACCGGTGTGCTGGCGTTTGTGCGTCCCTTCTCGATGACGATCGTCGGGCTGCATGCGCTGATGGGTTTCGTGTTCATCGGCGTTGTCGGCTTTCATCTAGCGAACAACCTGCGGCCGCTGAAACGCTACCTGCGCAGCAAGTGGATGTGGATCAATCTGGCCGTCACCGCTGCGCTCACCACCGCGATCGCGCTGCAACCGCAACCGGTGAAGGCGCTCCTTGGGCTGAGCGGAAACCTGGGACCTGCACTGGACCGGTTCGAGCTTCACGACGAGGGGCTGACCTACCAATACACTCCCGCGCCGCACTACAAGCTGACGCTGTCGGTTCGAATGGGCGACGCGTTTGATCCAGCCGATCCGCCGGAGTTTGCGATCTGGATCGAAAACTCTTCGTTCTACCACATCAAAACACTCCACCGACCCGAGGCCGCCGACAACGAAGCATCGCTGCCGTACTGGTCCTTCAAAGTGAAGGAGTATGAAAAAGCGAAGCTTGCCGCCGCCGCAGGAGTCGACGTCGACGCGATCTCCGGCGCGACAAAAAACAGTTCCTTTGATCCAGCCGACTACATGCTGCCGGTCGATCCGGAAGAGCCGATGCCGTATCGGATCCTTGTCGAGATCAACCAACCGGGCGATGCCAGCGAAGCGGTCGACGACCAGCCTTCGCTGATCTACAGCGTCGAAGTCGACAACTCCGATCCGCACGCCTTCCAATTGCTCGACCTGATCGGCTACCCACAGCTTGAAGAGGACGAACAACCGCCGCAGTGGGCGATCTATTATGTCGACCAGCGGTTCGATTCCGCCCTGGAACTGATCGACAGCGCTCTGCTGACGATCGATCGCGACAAGCCCGCGGACTGATCGCAGAAGCGTCCGCTACCGAGATGGCTTCAGAGATTCGAGCGGCCAACCGGGCAGCTTGCCGCACGACTGAAGCGCCAGCACCGCCAACGCGGTTCCGGTGTTGGAGATCAGGTTTCCCGCGTCGTTGACCGGCGAACGGGTGAACCACTTTCCGCTCTCGCGTTGGTTCGTCAACAGCCACTGAATCCCTCGCTGCAATCGCGGATCGTCGGCGGGAACGCCCAACTCGCGGCTGATCACGATCACCAAGCCGGTGCCGTAAGAATCGCTCGTCTCGGTATCCAACGGCGGAGCGTCGGGGTGCAGCAGATCCTTCCAATCGGTCAGGAAACCGGAGGTCGACCAACCTCCGTCGGGCAATTGATTTCCTAACAATTGCTCCAGCGTAGTCGCTCGCTGCTCGTCGCTGACGATGCCGTCGATCCGCACCGAACACCAAGCCAACATGGCGCGGTGATGCAACGATTTTGGCGGGCTGTTTTCGAAATAGCCGCGCAGCTTTTCCAGCCCCGCCACCGCCTGTTCCGTCTGTGAGTATCCGTCGGGAGCGATCCCGATCGCTAGCGCCGCGACCGTCGCGCCATAGTGGTCGTCGATCTCCATCGGAGCGTAATCGCAATCGGGCCAGGCCCAACCACCGTCTTCACGCTGCACGGTCCACAAAATATCCAGCACGTCCCGCGCGACCGGACTCAAATGCCCCGTCGTCTGCAGATCGTTAAACGTAAGCCCCGCCGCGACGACGATCGGCCAGAAGCCGTTGTTCACGTTGGGCCCCTTCTCCTTCCAGCGGACCGTGCGGTACTCCTCAAAGAACTGACGCACTTCGCCCGAATCCTTCTGCACCGACGCAAGGGCCGGGCGAGCGAACATGTACGGCATGTTGGTGTGGCAGGTCACGCAGTTCTTTTCCTTCTGCCAAGTCAACGCGGCGCGATCCATATAGATCGCCGCTTGTTTTGCAGAGAACTCAGCAGCCATCGGCTCGTCGGCCGTGATCGGTTCGCGTTCCTCGGGAACCGATTCGAACGTGACCACCTCCTGAGCCGTCGCTCCATCGAACCAACAGCAGACCAAGATCCAGAGAACAACGTTGCCCAAGGGCCGAACAGCTTCGCGAACACGCATTTCAAATTCCCTGTCGGTGGGGAGGGAGGCGGGATGTTGGTTCGATTCTAGTCGCGCCGACAGGGCTTGTCAGCAATTGCCGCAGAGAGCGGTCTGCGGTTGGCTGACCGCTGCGCAGACTTAAGCTGGCACGTGGAGGCTAAAGGTCTCGTGAACCGTCGTGTCGATCGTGGCGCACAGCGACTCGAGATCCAGATCGTCCTCGTCGTACCCAAACGGCGTCTCCACATGTTCGGCGACGGTCTCCAGCCCCAGCATGAAGTAGGCGGTGATGATCGTGATAAACAGCGTCCAAATTCGGAAGTCGTGCACGATCGCCCAAGGCAACGAAACGAGAAAGATGCCGACGCACTGTCGCGCGAAAACGCGATAGGATTTGACGATCCGGGTTTTCAGAATCCGTTCGCATCCGCCGCAGATATCCATCAATCGCAGCAGTTCCGCATCGAGCACCCGCAGCTCGTCCCCATCGATTCGCCCGCTCCGCTTGGCATCCCACACGATCTGGTACAACTGAGCCGCGATCGCCTGAGGAATATGCTTCGCGCGACCCACCAACAGCTCCAGCGATTCCCGCGTCTCGTCGTCGATCTCTTCGCGCAGATGGCACCGCAGCGCGACCGGGAACGCGACGATCAACTGCAAGGCCCGCGATCGCGTCTCGTCGGTCAGCCCGTCGCTGCTTGTCAACTTGATCCCAAGATTGCGACATGCGTTGACCAACCCGCCCCACAAAATACGAGCTTCCCACCAGCGGCTGTAAGCGGTGTTGGTACGGAAGACCAACAGCAATCCGAGCACGAACGAGAGCACGCCATGAAACTGGGAAGGCGTGTTGATCGCGTCGTGGTAGCGAGAGTACTCCAGCCAGATCGGCAACAGCGAATAGCAGCCTACCAGCAGCGCGAGCCCGCCAACGTAGGCGAGTGTTTTGCTGGTCGCCAGCGGTCGAATCATTCCGGTAAACATAGAGCGGCTTGGGGAAGTTGGCGGAGCGGACGTTTGAACGCCATGTTAGATCAGCCTCCACCGCATTTGTAGGCAACTGAATCAGAAAACATCGCCCCAGCTGCCGCCGGTCGCCGCAAGGCCCGCCACCGACGCAGCGTATCGGATCAGCTCACTTCACGCGGACGCCGCGTTGGCTGCAGAAGACTTAGATATGCAGCGAACCAGCGAGCCCCCCGCCACAAGCCAGTCGTGAACTCTCGTCCCGGTCGGCGCATAAAAAAACCCAACGTTTCCGGCTGTGGACAGCTCAGAAACGCTGGGAAAATGCTTTTATTTCGCTAGGCGAATCAAACCGTTTTGCATCGAGCGAAACTCGATGATGGCGGTTGAAGCCAAGCGAAAAATAGTGCCCCCGCAAGGGCTCGAACCTTGGACCCGCTGATTAAGAGTCAGCTGCTCTACCGACTGAGCTACAGGGGCATTTTTTTCGTGTGGTGAGTTTACCAATTTGTCCCGGGTCTGCAAAGGCGTGTTTTGGCAATGTCAAAATGTTTGCTTCACGCCGATTTCGCAGCCGGTTATTCCATGTGTGGCAGCCGACGCCCCTGGCGATTGGCCAGCTCAAGCTGTTCGATCAACTCCTCCGCACTCGGGAAGGTGGCGGCGATCGAGATCAGTTTCCGATCGTCGACTTCATCCGATTCGCGTTGGGCGATCACGTTATCGACCTCCTCTTCCAACGAGGCCAACCAGACAGGCAGGTCGAGCCCCGAGCCGGCAGGATTGCGAGTCATCAGTTCGGCTTCCTGGTCCAACAGATCGAAGGCGTGCGAATATTGTTGCTTGTCGGCATCGTTCATCGCCAATTTGATCAACGCTCGCATCCGATCGATCGTCATCGGTTGGATAAAGCGTTCGCTGATCCGATCGGCAACCGTCGGCATCCGCATCGCATATTTGTTTTGCAGTTCCTGCAACTTCTGCAGATACAGTTCGGCTTCGGCACCGATCCGTTCGGCCAACGAGCGTCGCCAGGCGGCCGCCGCGGAATCGAAGCCGCTGCGGACAAGGATCTCATGCGCCCACATCACCGGTCGCAAATTCCAAGCGATCCGATCGTAACGGACTCGCAATCGCAGGAAGTCCAAGAACATATAGATCAGGTCGCCGCGATCGCTTTGCGTTGTCGTGCTGTTGTAATCGCGATATTCGCTGTGGTGATCGAGGATCGATTCGAAGACGATCTCCAGATGCTGTTCCGCTTTTTTCAGCGGCAACGTATCTCCCAACGCTTCGACCAGCGGAGTCCCCGCCAACGCATCGGGATCTTCCATCAACCGCTGCAACCAATTGTCGACGCCTTGATGCAAGATCGCCCGAATGTTCCCCAGTTTGAGAAACGATTGAGTGAAGATCGGGTCGCCGTAGGCGCGAATGAACTGCACGAGTTCCATCCACGATTTGCCGTCCGAGGCGG